>CAZPBD010000101.1:0-5679 GCA_964584655.1 uncultured Pseudobdellovibrionaceae bacterium
ACTTGGCCGGCCGAAAGAGGGCCTCCAAAGACCACAGGGTAACCTTTAATGCTATCCACTGAAATTGCATTAAAAGTTCCACTCACATCACCTGCAAAATTAGTCGTTGTCGAAAGCTTTGCAGAAAACAAATCATAATCAGCTTTTGAGATTGTTCCAGATAGGACACCGGCTCCAGAAGCCAAAGGAATATTCAGAGTGTGAACATCAGCTACAGAATTGAAAGCCGGAGTTAATCCTGCAGTACCCACGGCAAAGCTTTGAGAATTTCCAGTTTGACCGTTTAAAGTTCCGATGCCTGCGCCTGCGGCACCTGCAGTGAAAAATTCCCACTGCGAAGTTGAGTTGTTCCATCTTAAGGATTGTCCGTCTTGACCAACAGCAGGAAGAGCCACTGATGCTGAAACCCGAGCTGACAGTCCAAGCTCATTTCCTACAGTTGTGAAAACTGCGTTGGGAGCTTGCTTCGCCCAAGCTTGAACATTGGGATCAGTTTCTGCCACGAGTCCTGCATCGGCAGAAGGCACATAATTGGTTCCATCAAACTTTAAAACTTGTCCGATTACGGGGGCTGTCGCCACCACATTCACACCACGAATTTTCTCAACAACAGTTGCGCCTTGAGTGCCTGTCACATCACCTGAAAGATTGCCTGAAAAATTCACAGCATTTGTGGCGTTTGCAACAAGGCCAATTGCACGGCACATCCAACGATCACCCACAGTGTTCCAGTAAGGAACTTCACCGGCTAAACAAGTTGTTGAATCAGTCACGTCAGCTAAGTAGTCAGCACTTTGCAATGCCCCGACAATTCGAGCGTCATTTCCAGCAGCTACAGTATTTGCGGCCGTGCCAACATTCACTGTTAATGTGGGAACTGCAGGAGTTGAAGAGTCCACCGTCAGATAAAGATTCGTTGAAGACAAGCCTGTCACAGAACCACTGGCAGCCGCGATCCAAGAAAGTTGACCGGCAGCATCTGTTGAAAGAACGTAACCGTTCACAGGAGCAGCCGTCGGCAAAGTCAGTGCATAATCTGCAGCTAAATTGACTGGTGCACGGATGGTTGCGACATTGGTGTCATTATCACTCAGTAATAGATTTCTTCCAGAAAAATTGGTCGCAGCTACACTTGTTGCGTTGGTGATATTTTGTAAACCCATATTGATGGATCCAGTCATCGTACCACCTGCAAGTGGCAACTTTGTCACATCATCAACAGCAGTATTAACGACGCCGGTGACTCGACCTTTTGCATCGGTTGTGATCACAGGAATGTTGGAAGCAGATCCATAGGTTCCTGCTGCTCCAAGGTTGGGAAGGCTTGCCACTCCTGCTGTTACGGAGATTCCACTTGTTGCAAGATTTGTATCAAACTGCACAATACCTTTTGCTAAATAGCTCGCATCCGCTGGGGCACCGCCGGTGTCGTCAGCTGATGGCACCCAACTTGTTCCATCAAATTTCAATACTTGGCCAACACCAGGCACTGCATTTGTAATACTTCTTCCACGAATACCAACGACTGTTCCCGCACCGTGGGTTCCGCTCAAATCTCCACCCATGGCATCTGCTGGTTTCACATACAGATTTGAAGCCCCCGCAATTAAACTTAACAAAGTATTTACTGAAGCATTCGTTAAAGGAGTTTGATTCACATAGGGATCAATTTTCAAAAATTCATCAGCCCGGTAACCTTCAAACTGCAAAGTGTTCAGAGCCATGGGAATCAAATTAATTTTTGTCGCAGGAAAAGATTCCCACGTCGGATCTGTTGGCACTTCTTTAAAACTCACTTCTAAGATTCGACCATCAGCCGAATTCGGCAAGTAGGTTGTGCCGACCGTACAACCAGTTAAAGCATTAAATTGGCTGCGGTTCGAAAACACACGCTCGATACCCCAAGCGTAAGAATCAACACGTGTGTAATTAATAGTGGTGTCTGAGCTATCACCAATTGTGATCGAGAATGTACCATTCGATCCCAGCATGTTTCGAGTTTGCTCTTCTTCCCAAAGGACGCAACTTTCTGCGCCTGGAGATTTAATTTGGATTCGAAATCTGGCCGTGGCTGATTCTAAAGGCATGTTATTGGGTTTGATGATTCGACCGTGATAACTGACGCCGCTCGCGGCCAGGCCTTGGAAGCTTGAGAAAAGAACCAGGGCGAATAAAAGTGGTTTAAAACAATTTCCAGCTACGTTCATGATATTTACTCATCGGTTTAAGCGAGGGAAAACTGAAAGGTCGAGTGGATCACATCGAGACAAACAGCCTAGAATTTGGTCGATAATTTGATGATTCTCATTTTGAGTCAAAAAACTTTGAGATCTTATTCGTGGCAGGTTGCCTGTCCTTAATTAAGATCTCTATTTCGCAGAAAAAGGCGCGCCTTCTTGTTTCAATTAGGACTTTTTGATTTGAATTCACATATTCGTAATGAATCAGACTGGATTGAAGTTTTTTAAAGTGGAGTGGGAATTCTCGATTAAGCCGATCTGGAAAGGGGGGGCAACTCCTCGCCTTTCTTGTCCCTTCAGTTAACAGCAAAGCCTTGTTCCCACCCTCTAGAGTCACCTCAAAAACCACAGGCTGAGTGAAAAATTGTCTGAGTGCTTCTAGATCTTTGGGCCAATCCTTTAAATCTTTGTTCTTCTTAGAATCATAATGAGGCCAAGGTTCTGCAAAAAACTTTTCAAGATTTTTTTTCTGCTCACTCAGGATTTGATCTGCTCTTTTATTTTTAATAAAGAATGTATAATGACTTCGAACTTGAGGATTCAAAAAAATGACAAATCCAATGATCAAAATCAGGAGAACAGAGATCAAAATGAATTTGTACTTTTTTAAAATTAAAATCATTTATACTTCCAAAACATAGCATCTCCGCCAAAGCGAGAGCCATACATCCAAATTGTTCCAAAGCGATCGATGGTGGCACCAGTATTTAATCTTTGTCCGGGCATATTTGTCGGTGAAGTGATCCCAAGTCCTGAAGTTGAAAATGAATTATTAAAAAAGCTATCCGCACACGCAAAAGCACAGGCCCACTGGTTGCTGACTGGATCATACTTCCAAAGATCCTGTGCCGTGGCAAACCCACCAAAACCTTGTGAGTCTTGTGAAAATCCTCCCGTCAGCCAGAAGTAGCCTCCACGCTCTTGAAAACTTGTGGCCAGCTCTCTTGCCCCAGGCAAATTGGAACTTGCAAAGACTCCAGGCGTCCCCCAAACTGTCGCAACATTCAACGCAAACGTGTTATCCGGACCATGAACCCAAGTCCAATTGCTTCCATCAAATCGCCAAGTGTCAGCTAGTCGGTCTTCAAAACCATTCACACTTTCAAAACCGTAACCTCCGTGCAAAAACAAATGATTGTTTGTATCCACCCAAAGGTGTGATGAATCTCGAGAACCGGGAAAGTTGCTAGGATTGGCAACACCCTTTGTGCCGTAAACACCATTCGTCGTTCCAGCTGATTGACTGCCAGAAATCCAAGTCCACTGGTTTGTGTTGGTATCATACCTCCAAAGATCATTGAGTAAACCATCAACACCGCTGGCACCTAAACCATAACCACCGAACAACCAAAGATTTCCTAAAGAGTCCGCAGCCATTGCAGCTCTTGAACGAGAGCCTGGAGTGTTTGTAGGACTGGGAACATTTTGAGTCCCATAGATTCCCAATTGATCATAGGTGTCTGCAGTCCCCGTCATCCAGGTCCATTGATTGGTTGTTGGGTTGTAGCGCCAAAGATTATTTGAGCCTGCTGCCGCAAATATATACCCAGGAGAATTTCCACCAAACACCCAGATCATCCCGTTTGAATCTTTCACCATGGAGTGACCCTCGAGTGGTGGTGGAGTGTTCAATGACGAAGGTGTTCCTTTCGTTCCATAAACCGGTGTGCCAGGAATTCCTGCGTCCCCGCTCACCCAAGTCCATCGATTTGTTGTCGGATTGTATTTCATCAAACTGTTATAGGCCGGGGAAAAATTTCCTTCGTAAATTGTGTAGATGAGACCACCGAAAAGCCAAAGGCTGCCGTCATCGGTGCTGACCATTTCCGCATCACTTCTTGCTCCGGGTTCTACGTTGGCAGCTTCAACACCCTTTGTGCCGTAGACACCGATTTTAAATGGATTCTCAACGGAGCCTGTCATCCAACCCCAGGCTCCACTGAGAGGATTAAAAATCCAAAGATCACCCATACTTCCTGCGGAACTATTGGTATCAAATCCATTTCCACCATAAAAATAAAAAAGGTTTGATGCATTGTTTTGCCAATATCCAAGACCTTCAAAACGGACGGATGGATAATTTGAAGTACTCGCAAGCCCCTTTGCTCCTGGATTATTCGTATTGGAACAATCCGTGCCTCCCGCTCGCCAAGCCACTTGATTATTTGTTGGATTAAAAGTCCAAAGATCATTTGTATGCCAATCACACCCGATGCCGATCGTGCGTCCGCCAAAAATCCAAACAAGTCCCGAGGCATCTTGCCAAAGTGCCGAGTGAGTTTTTGCGCCAATTTTATTCGCAATTGAAGGCACATTTTGAGTGCCTGGGACACTGACTTGATTTCTGACTTTGTCACCAGCCACCCAAGTCCATCGCTTATTAGAAAGCTCAAACTTCCAAATATCATTCATCAAACCATGGTCACCATTTTCATCCAGACCATAACCACCAAAAAACCACAGCACACCCGCTGGTTTATTAACCCAAGACATGGCACCAATGCGACCGCTGGGCGTATTTCCGGCAGCGGAAACACCTTGAGTGCCGTATACAGGTGGTGGCCCATCATTAAAATCATAAAAACTATCAGAGTCTCCTTTAAACCAGGTCCACTCATCAGTGCTTGCAGAATAACTCCAGACATCGTTGTACATGCTACCGTAAATCTGACCGCCAAAAAGCCACATGGTTCCATCATCATCAAACCAAGTGGCGCCGTAAGCTCTTGCAGAAGGATTGTTTGCAGTCGAGGGAACTTCAATTGTACCAAGAGCGGCACCATTGTTTCCTGTGCTTGGACCGTGCACCCAGGTCCATTCACCTGTGGAAATCGTAAACTTCCAAAGGTCACTCATATAACCATCACTATAGCTCTCTCCACCAAATAACCACAAAATATCGTTTGATTGATCCACCCACGTCAGCGCACCGATTCTACCGCCTGGGTTGTTACTGGGTGCAGACACATTGATTGTTCCATGGGTTGGTGCAATAAAAGTTGTTTGTGATCCAGAAACCCAAGTCCATTCATTTGTGCTTGGATTGTAATTCCAAAGGTCATTCATCATCCCAAAATCACCGTTGATATCGTGAGCCGAACCGCCAAAAAACCAAAGGCGATCCGTGCTGTCCACCCAAGTTGAATGGTAGATCCGAGCGCCAGGAGTATTCGTTGGAGCAGAAACTCCGAGAGTTCCATAAACGGCAAGTTCATCTGATTTGTATTTAGTCCCTGTCATCCAAGTCCACTCGGCAACGGGAGTGCCAGGACCTTTCCAAAATCCACCTAAATTATAAAGTGAAGCTTGAGAGATCACACCGACAACGAAAATCAAGATGAAAAATATTTTTCTGTGTGACATGAAAGTTGATCCCCTATCTCATGCCTGTGATCCAAGAGACATAAACTTTAGAACCCGCTTTTAAAAATGTATAAAC
>CAZPBD010000102.1:0-2711 GCA_964584655.1 uncultured Pseudobdellovibrionaceae bacterium
TTCTGTCGTCACATGCTACTTGTTGAGACGTTTCGAATCTGTTAGAAAGTATTCTCACGAATTCAAATTTTTCCAAAAAAGGCAGTGACCCATGTCTAAATCTACAAAAAACAAAAAAACAAAGTCTCAAAAAGTAGCTCATCAACACGAAAGTCCAACAGATCACCAGGCAGAAAGTTCAGATCAAGATCAAGATCAAGTTCAGACGGAACAAGACACTCATGAAACTGCCACAGAGTCCACTGATGACTCGGCTCCGATTCGTGTTGAATTTCCTTACTCTGATGTGGTCAGGTCCTACGTCCCAGATGCCATGGCCATCGCCGATAAAGCCCTTGGGGATTGGAAAAATGAGGGCAGCTTCATGAACTTAGGTATTGAAAATCCTTATGCCAATATGGCGGTTTCTTTAGGTCTTCAAAACGCTAAAAAGATCGAAAAAAAATTAGAAGAAAAGGGTGTTTTGCCGGTTGTTCGTATGGGTTTTGAGGTTTTGAAAAGCAAGGTTTCAAAACAGAAATGATTTCCACTCGAGCAGATCGAATTCAAAACCAGCTCAAAGTCTTGCAACCCCAGCACCTCGAGCTTGAAAACGAAAGTGATCATCACGCAGGTCCCAAAGGCCGCGAAACTCATTTCAAACTTCTGATCGTCTCATCAGTGTTTGAAAATCAATCTCGCATTGATCGTCAAAGACAAATCTTTGATCTGCTGAAAACCGAGATGCAAACGGGGCTTCATGCACTTTCAATTCGAGCGCTGACCCCAACAGAATGGCAAAACCAAAATCCCCAAAACTTATTTCAATCACCGGAGTGCAAAAAATGATCTACGCAGGATTCTTCAGACGATTCGTGGCCCTTATTATTGATTCTTTGATTATTTTTATTCCTTCTTGGATCGCAGGCGTGGCCATTCCCTTTGTTGGCGCCGTGGCCATCAACTTTTTGTACTCTGTCATTCTCGAATCTTCCTCTGCGAAATCCACACCTGGCAAATTTTTAATGGGCATCATCGTGCTCGACGAAAATGGCCAACAACTTTCATTCAGCAAATCCTGCATTCGATATTTTATGAAATTTGTCTCTGGCATGATCATGATGATTGGTTATTTAATTCAGTTTTTCACAGTCAAAAGACAAGCTCTGCATGACATTGTGGCAGGTGCTGTGGTGGTTCATCACTCACAAACCATGTCACCCAATTGGGTTCAAGCCTGGCTTGCACAAATGCGTTGGTTATTAAAAGTGGATGAAAATGTGGTGGATGTCACAGCTAGCAGTACCTCAACGACTTCTCCTACGCCTGCGCAAGCACCCACTTCACCAGATGTCACTCCGCAAGCCGCTCCAACGGAAGCAGCACAAGCCAGTGCGTCTAACGGCGCCATCAAGACTGCTGATCAAGCCACAGCTCAAATTCAAATGCTGATGGATCTTCATAAAAATGGAGTTCTCACAGATCAAGAATTCCAAACTAAAAAATCAGAAATTTTAAATAAAGTTCTAGATCAGAACTGATCCAATTGACCTTTTAGATCCTGCAGCAGGCCTTTGACTTCTTGAAGTTGTTTTTGATCTGCGGGCACTGCTCCCTTTGTTGCTTCAGAGATTTCATTCCATTGATTCAAGGCCTGATCCAAATTCTGATTTAAAGACGACCAGCGCTCTTTTTTGAGCACACGAGCCTGAGGAGCACCCCGCAAGGCGGTGGCTTTTAAGGCTTTAGGTTTGGCAGTGGTCTTTTTTTTCTTCATAGCTGGATTGGAACGATAGCCCCATGAGCTTCACTTTGACAAGAGGCTTTTCTTGAATGAAAGTGTTCGCTCCATTAGCCATTTACAAGGAGCGGAGCATGTCTCAAGAAATTATCTACACCATGAAGGGTGTTTCAAAAATTTATCCGCCTTCTCGCTATGTCCTCAAAAACATTTACTTGTCTTATTTTTACGGCGCAAAAATTGGTGTGTTGGGTCTGAACGGTTCCGGAAAATCCACATTGCTAAAAATTATGGCAGGTGTGGATAAAGATTTTATCGGAGAAGCTTTTCCTTCAAAAACCATGAAGGTCGGTTACCTCGAGCAAGAACCACAATTGGACGGCGCCCTCTCTGTGCGGGATAATATTTTCTCTGGCATGGGAGAGCTTCCTAAGCTCATGAAAGAATTTAACGAAATCTCTGAAAAATTTAATGATCCAGATCTTGATCCTGATTTGATGAACACACTGATCGAAAAACAAGGTGTCATTCAAGAAAAGCTCGAAGCCCTGGGCGGTTGGGAAGTGGATCAAAAAATTGAGATGATGATTGATGTGCTTAGATGCCCAGAACCCGAAACATTGGTTCAAAATCTATCAGGCGGAGAAAAACGCCGAGTGGCCTTAGCTCGGCTGATCATGAGCCAACCGGATATTTTATTACTGGATGAACCAACGAATCACTTGGATGCAGAGAGTGTAGCTTGGCTGGAACAGTACTTAGCGAAATTCCCAGGCACTGTGATCGCAGTCACCCATGACCGGTATTTCTTAGATAACGTGGCCGGCTGGATTTTAGAACTTGACCGGGGTGAAGGCATTCCTTGGAAAGGCAATTACTCTTCTTGGTTAGAACAAAAAGACAAACGATCAGCTCAAGAAGAAAAAGAGCAGGCCAGAAAATCAAAAACTCTCTCTCGCGAATTGGATTGGATTAGACAGGGCGCAAAAGC
>CAZPBD010000102.1:2811-5637 GCA_964584655.1 uncultured Pseudobdellovibrionaceae bacterium
CCCAACGGTGTTGGTAAAACAACCTTGTTTAAAATGATCACAGGTAAAGACAAACCCGATTCCGGAAATTTCAAAGTGGGCGAGACCGTGAAAATTGCCTACGTGGATCAATCCCGCGAAACTCTAGATCCCAATAAGTCCGTGTTCGAAGAACTCTCGGGCGGGGAAGACATCATTAAGCTGGGTGCTCGTGAAATCAGCTCTCGACAGTATTGCTCGTGGTTTAATTTCGCTGGCGACACTCAACAAAAGAAAGTCGGCACTCTATCAGGCGGAGAACGAAACCGCGTGAACCTCGCTAAAATTCTTAAAGAAGGGGCTAATCTTCTGTTGCTTGATGAGCCCACAAATGATTTAGATGTGAACACCATGCGAGCCCTCGAAGAGGCTCTGCTCGAATTCGGTGGTAGTGCTGTGATCATTTCCCATGATCGTTGGTTCTTGGACCGTGTGTGCACTCACACGTTGGCCTTTGAAGGGGACTCGAAAGTTTATTTCTATCCAGGATCATGGACAGAGTACGACGAAGACCGCAAAAAGCGCCTGGGCGATGAGGCCACTCCGAAACGTCCCCGATTTAGAATGGTTGAGCTGTAAGCACACCCAACATTCGGGTGAGCTGTAAAGCTCACCGGGATCAATCATCTATTTTTTAAACACAGAATTCAAAAGCTCATAGTTTTTTTTGAGCTCAAGATAAAATCGGCTGGCCCCCAGATTTCGATCGGGGTGCAGCTGCAAAGCTAATTTTCGAAAGATCTTTTTTAATTCCACGGCTGTGTAATCTTGGCGAAGGCCTGATTTCCAATTCAAAAAATACGCGAAGGCCACGGATTGCTCTTCGGATAAAACATGCTTTTCCCTGGGGATTTCCATCACTTTTTCCTGGGGTTTCGATGGGCTTGCGCCGCTTTTTGCAACGCTTTCAGATTGGTTTTTGAGGTAAGTGGAACGTAAAACATGACCTTTGATTGGCGCAAATTCGATTTTTCCAAGGGGAATTTGTGAAATCCATGAGCTCATATTGAGATCACCAGAGCTAAAATTTTCATGAGTGTCACAATTTTCGGCCTGTTTCAGAGGGGATTCCTCTCGAAGTCGTCGTTCGATTTTAGAAGTGAGGATTTCGAGAAAGCTTTTTTCCTGTGCCATGATAGCTATCTCATCGACACCTTTAGGGGATTTCCCCAGTCGAGAAATCAAAAAAAAGCGTCAAAAACGCACATTTTCCCTCGAGAAAAAGGCAGCTCTAGAGGGGGAAATAGCCAAAAAAATGACATTTGAGGGGTTTCCCCTCTGAAAAATAATTTTTGGGGACTGCATTTTTCTTTGGACAAACGACCGGAAGTGTTTACACTTGTCTCTATTGGACAACGTACACTAACAACCCTTAACGGAGGAATTCGTACAATGGCAAAAAAGAAAGCAACTAAAAAAGTCGCTAAAAAAGCAACTGCAACAAAGAAGGCCGCTAAGCCTGCAAAGAAAGCTGCTCCTAAAAAAGCTGCTGGCGCAAAACGCAAGCCTAACCCAGCTTTCATGAAAGCTTTGACTCCTAGCACGACTTTAGCTGCAGTCGTTGGCGCCGCGCCAATCCCAAGAACTGAAGTTGTTAAGAAATTGTGGGCTTACATCAAGAAGCACAATCTTCAAGACAAAACTAACAGACGTAACATCAACGCTGACGACAAGTTAAAATTACTTTTCGGCAAAGCGACTGTTAACATGTTCGAAATGACAAAAATCGTAAGCAAGCACTTGAAATAGTCTTTAGACTGTTTTGAATTCTTAAAACATTTAAACCCCTACCGGCCTTGGCTTGTAGGGGTTTTTTCTTATAGAAACTCCAGGCTTGGCATTGACCTGTTTAATTCTTTAAAATCTTGTGATAGCCTGACTTCATCCATCAGATCCTAAAAAGGAAAGCCTCAAAATGCTCAAGCCTCGTCAAACAGAAGCCCCACTGAATTTAGAAGAAATTAAACTCATGACGAAGTCCTGTCGAATTGCGACTGAAACCCTGAACTACCTTGAAAAACATGTGAAGGCGGGGATCACGACCAATCAAATCGACGAGCTTGCCAATGATTTTATGAAAACCCAAGGGGCCATCTCGGCTTGCATCGGTTATCACGGTTACCCCAAATACACCTGTACTTCAGTGAACGATATGATCTGTCACGGATTGCCTGATGAAACAGTTTTAAAAGAAGGTGATATCATCAATGTGGATGTGACTGCTCTTTACAAAGGTTTCTTCGGTGATACCTCTCGGATGTATAAAATTGGTAAAGTTTCTGATGAAGCTTCCAAGATTTGTGAAGTGGCAGACCAGGCCCGAATGATTGGAATTCAATATATCACCCCCAATGGATACACTGGGGACATCGGTTTTGAGACCAACAAGTTTGTCACCCGTCAGGGATACACCACAGTCAAAGAGATCGGTGGACACGGTATAGGACGTATTTTTCATACGGACCCGTTTGTCCCCGCATTCGGTAAAAAAGGCAAAGGTGAGCGCCTCAGAGCTTTTACATGCATCACTGTGGAACCCATGGTGAATCAGGGCGAAGACGGATTAATTGAAATTAACATTCCGGGATCAACGATTAAAGCTTACCGCACCATTGATGGTCTATTATCGGCTCAGTATGAACACACAGTTTTGATCACAGACAAAGGTTATGAAATCTTAACCTTGTCCTAATCCGCAATCATCGTGTAGACTTCTTGAGCGCACAAAACAATTCAAAGGGGACTAAATCCGTGAGTACTCAAACGACAACCAATGGAAAAACCATGACTAAAAAAGCCAACAAAGTA
>CAZPBD010000103.1:0-5326 GCA_964584655.1 uncultured Pseudobdellovibrionaceae bacterium
GTTCTGACAGCTCCCGGAAATTTCTCAATGCACGAAGAGGACGGTCATGCCTTTGTCTCAAAACAACCGCAAGGTCCTGAAGAAGAAGCCGCTTGCAAAGAAGCCATGGACGGATGCCCCGTCGAAGCCATCGGCGACCTCAGCAACTAAAGCAAAAAAGTCCGCAATCCCCTTTGATGTGGGTCTTAAAAAATTAAAAAAATACTACCCTGATGCCCATTGTGCTTTGGATGCTAATAATCCTTTTGAGCTCACGGCTGCAACAATTTTATCTGCTCAATGCACAGACGAGCGGGTCAATAAGGTGACTCCCTTTTTGTTCGCTAAGTACCCTGACGCAAAATCTTTGGCTGCCGCCCAGCTGAGTGATGTGGAAGAAATTGTCAAAACCACGGGGTTTTTTCGAAATAAAGCAAAAAATCTAATCGGAATGGCACAAGCTTTGATGGATCGACATGGAGGCGAAGTGCCTCAAGATCTTGAAAGCATGGTTCAGTTACCAGGTGTGGGTCGAAAAACGGCCAACGTAGTCCTCGGAAATTCTTTCGGCATTATTTCTGGAGTGGTGGTGGATACTCATGTGGGTCGACTGTCCCAACGGCTAGGTTGGACTCGCCACGAAGATCCTGTGAAGATTGAGAAGGACTTGATGAAGAACATCCCCAAAGAGGATTGGATTATGATTTCTCATTATCTGATTTTTCATGGACGGAAATATTGTAAAGCCAGAAACCCCGACTGCCCCAATTGTTTTCTTTTTGACCTGTGCCCGCAACGCAAAGTTAAATAGGGAATGCTCGTCGCTTTTTTTGAAAGTATTAAGTACTCAGGTCATCTTGTTCCCATTTCTTTTTTAAGAATTTTTGTGGGCTATTATTATTTGCAAAATTTTATTTCAAAATTCAGCGGTGATTTTTTAGTTCGTCCTCGAGTGGCCGAAATGATTTCGCAAAATTTGATCAGCAGTCAGGCGCCTGAGTGGCTGAAGTGGGTCCTTAACACTTATATGGTTGTTCACTGGCAGGGATTTGCTTTCACACTACTCGCCTTAGAGCTTGCGGTCGCTGTGTCTTATATCATTGGGTATGTGGTAAGGCCCGTTGCACTGATTGCAGTCTTAACAACCCTTTTGATGATTTATTTAAGTCCGGCCGCCACTCAGGATTTTTTAAAGATTTTATTGGCGACTCATTTTGCATTTGCATGGGTGGGAGCGGGTCGTTGTTTGGGAGTTGACTACTATTTTTTCAAACGTGTTCGTGGAATTTGGTGGTAATCTAAATGAAGCACTTTATTTTGTTTCTTGGTTTTATTTTTCTGTTTCTGTTCGTTTCCCATGTGAATAAAAACCAATCCCTACTGACTGGGGATCAAAAGCCTGTGATTAAGGTTTTTGCCTATTCCTCGTTTACTTCTAAGTGGGGGCCTGGGCCTCAGTTGAAAATTTTGTTTGAGCAAAAATGCAACTGTATTATCGAATTTGTCGAAGGCAGCGATTCAGGAATTTTACTTCAAAGATTAAAAGTCGAAGGCCAAAAATTAGGTGCTGACTTGGTGGTTGGCTTTGATCAATTTGATCTACAGAAAGCCACAGTTGAAATGAGCTGGCGGGCCTTGGATTTTTCTAAAATCGATGCTGACCCGCAAATTAAAGCGGCCATGAAAAACGAATACTTTGTTCCCTATGACTGGGGAGTTCTCAGTTTTGTTGCTAGAAAATCCAGTGGCATACCTGCCACTTTGTCTTTAGATGATTTGATGCAATCTCAGTTTGCTTCTAAAATTGCTTTGCAGGATCCGCGAACAAGTTCTGTGGGTTTACAGTTCTTGATGTGGGTCTTAAAAGTCAAAGGTGAAGAAGAGGGATTTGAGTACATCAAAAAAATGATGAAGCAAGTTCATAGCTATTCTCCCAGCTGGTCCACGGCCTACGGGCTTTTTAAATCTGAGCAAGTGGACGTCGTGCTGTCCTACGTCACCTCTCCATTGTTTCACAAAATAGAAGAAAAGAACTCAGACTTTGTGGCTTTGGAAATGATCGAGCCTCAGCCTTTGCAAGTTGAGTTTGTGGGGATTCCTTCATTTTGTAGTAACTGTGAAAAGGCCGAGGAATTTATTAATTTGATGATGAGTCCTGAGGGGCAAAAGATTCTGATGGAAAAAAACTACATGTTGCCAGTTCTTAAAAATGTCAGAACGGGAACAGCCTTTGAAACTGTGAAGGTTCCGTTCAGACTTTTGGAAATCGAATTTCCAAGTTTGACCCAAGTCGAAGGCGTTTTAGAAAAGTGGTCAGAAATCAGACGGGAAGCTTCTTTGTAATGCAAAGATCCCTTCTTGGATTTGCCATTCTTCTTTTCTTGATCTCACCCGTTTTATTTTTATTATTTTCAGTGACTGGTCAGTTTCAAGTTCAAATGAATGAACTTTTGTGGGCCGTGAAGAATTCCTTCTTCCAATCTTTAATGTCTTCGTTTTTCTGTCTGCTTTTTGGATTTGTCGCAGCTTTGGGTTTGATCAAAACCCATCAGCACAGACCTGCCATGCATGCTGTATTAGTGGTTCTTTGTCTCATTCCACAATTTATCCCAGTCGTAGTTGTTTTGATTTCTGTGATGAATGGCCTTCAGCCATTTCCCATGGGAATACCGGGGATCGTCATTGTTCATGTGATGAGCTATTTTGGAATGACTGCGATTCTGATTCAAAATCAGGCCCAAGAGGTCTTGTCGCAAACCAGCCAGGCGGCCCAGGTGATCGGCAGTTCGCGGTGGATGTACTTTCGAAAAATTGGATTTCCATTGCTGAGAAAAGATTTAATTTTGATCTTTACCTACTTAACGGCTGTTTTCTTCTCGTCTTTTTCTGTTCCATTAATCGTGGGCGGAGGACGGGGGACGACTCTAGAAGTTCTCATCTTTGAAAAAATGCGCCTCTCAACGGATTGGTCACCTGCTGTTTTGTTGAGCTTAGTCCAAACAGCTCTTTTGTTTGTGCTTTCATTTTTAGCACTTAAGGGGCGTGCTCAATTTACGAAAAAAGAAGCTTCACTTAAATGGCTGGGTTCATACGCAGGTGTATTTCTTATTCTGATAGTTATGGCTGCTTTTTTCGCAAGCTTTGCAAATGCAGTTGTTGATGGCTTAAGTCAAATTGGCAACTTGAGTGTTTACGGCAGTGACTTGATTGAAGCTTTTTTGGCTTCCCTGTTTTTGGCATTCTTAAGTTATTCGGCCGTCATGGGTTTTTTGTATGCCTTCTGTGGATTGGGTCGTGTGCCCCATTATTTAGATACATTTTTAAATGGTTACATCGCACCTAGTACTGCGCTGACTTGTTTTGGATTGTTGGTTTACTTTCCAGCCGATTTTTATTGGAGCTACATTAAAATCCCACTGGCATTTTTGCTTTTGAGTTTACCCAGTGTTTATCGCCTGGGTTGGGGTGAAAAATTAAAATCCCTGGATCCGCAAATTCAGATCGCAAAAAGCTTGGGAGCAGGTCAATTTCAAATTTTAAGTCAAATCACTTGGCCACAGATGAAAAGTCATTCTCGTTTTATGAGTGGGCTTGTGGCCACTTGGGTGTGTGGTGACTTTGCAGTTTCTCGGATACTTTCCACCCGGGATTTCACACTTGGATTGATCGTCGAGAGTTTAATGACAAGTTATCGCTTAAGTCTTGCAAGTTTGCTGAGTCTGCTATTAATTTTGGCCAGTGGTCTTTGCTTTTTTATCGTGTTAGGTTTGGATTATGTCGACAATCGAAAATTTAAAAATTAAGAAAAAGAATTTCCAGTTGTCGATCAAACATTGGGAAATTTTAGACGAAGGTATCCACGTTCTGATGGGATCGTCAGGCTCTGGCAAGTCCACAATCCTGAAGGCCATGATCGGAATTGAAGAAGTCGAATCATTAAATTGGTTGTATAAGGGGCAGGATTTAGCTGCCTTACCAGTTGAAAAAAGAAACCTCGGAGCTGTTTTTCAAACCTGGGATTTGTTCCCTCACATGACAGCTTTTCAAAATGTGAAGTTCGCAGCTGACGTCAGAAAAATGAATTCTGAAGATTTTAAATCTCAGTGGAATTGGCTATCAGAAAAATTAAAGATGGACACCTTTGCAAACACATTGGCAGATCGATTGTCCGGCGGTGAGAAACAAAGAACAGCTTTCGCAAGAGCCATCGTTACAAAGCCTCGTTTTTTGCTTCTTGATGAACCTTTTTCTGCACTGGATGCTGATCTCAGACATGAATCACGCCTGCTCTTGCGGGATTTGGTCAGGGCTCAAAAAATTCCGACATTGATGGTGACCCACGATTTGGACGAAGCCAGACTTCTCGCTGATAAAATCACACAAATCGACGAGATCGTGCAGATTCAACGCTAACTTCCTGTAACTTTCACCTCATTGTACAAAAGATTGTCACTTGTGGCAGTCGCAAAATTTGTCATCTGTGAGTGATAAATTCAATTCAAAGGAATGGGGCTGTGAAGAGTTTTACTCTTTGGTAGATTGATCTTCCAAGGGGTGACTCATGGAAGTTCAAAAGCCGATGATGAAATTTTTAGGATTTGTCTTACTTGCTGGATGTGCTGCACAGCCAGACAACAATCAATTCTTTTCAACCGCTGAAAAGCCTTTGGTTTTCGATCCCGTTTACCAGCAAGATTTAATCAATCTTGATGACCTTGAGTTGCCATTGCCTGTGGATAAAGAAAACGAGCTTGATGAACAAGTACTCGAACCAGTCGATAAAGAAGAACAAGTGCTCGAACCGGTTGATAAAAAAGAACAAGTGAATCTGAATCCGATTTTAAAGGAAGAACCAACCCCTCAGTTACCGGTAGAAAAGAAGCCAACACCTGTTGAAGTGGTTCCTGTGCCCAAAGAAAATAAACCACCTGTGCCTGTTGCCGGTGATAAAACTCCAGAGCCTACGCCAGCCCCTGTTCCTAAAGTGACGCCAAGGCCTGTGGTGAAGCCCCCTGTTGTTCAGACACCTGCTCCAGAAATCAATCAAGATCCCAGGACTTCTCGAGCGGGTATTGGATCAGTTTATTACTTGCCTGTTCTGACTGAGAAAAGAAATTGCGCAGACAATAGAAAAGTTCACATGCGTGATCTGGACGGAAAGATCTTGGTTCTACTTTGTCGAGAAGAAATTTGGAATTGTGCCATGCAGGGATCTTGTTTCTACAATGGTTCAAAGGGGCTTCAGTTATTTGCGTATAGGGATATTTTAGAAGTTAAAAATCCTGCGACTGGAAGAATGGTTCGAGAGCCCAGATTTGTTATTAATAACAGTGTAAAAAAATGTCCC
>CAZPBD010000104.1:0-4924 GCA_964584655.1 uncultured Pseudobdellovibrionaceae bacterium
GATTTCATAGGTTTTCCATCTGTTCTTCAATTTCTGTCCATGCTTGTGGACTTAAGAGCTCGCTCCCAATTAATAAAACAGGTTCTTGATCCTTCAATCTTCCTTTTTTTGCCTCAGAAGGCAAGTGTCCAGTGCCGCCCACAGTTTCCAGCCAACTTTTTCGAAGCATCAAAGAGTTCGAAACCAGTACACTTTGGAAATTTTGTTTCTCTTTATCACTCATTCGATTGAACTCGAAAGTACTAAAAACACCAATTTTCGGGTTGGATTCTATCAAATCTAATCTTTGATATCCAATTTCCAGGCAGTGTTTGTACTTTTGTCGACCCGGCGATTTTGAAGAGAAAATGAGGTCCAAATCGCCTGATAGAAAATGTGATTCTAGCTCTGATAGATCGTAAATATCTAAAGTGATTTTCTTTATCTTAATTTTATCAAAACACAGCCTGGTCATCTTAGTTGCAAATGTGGCAAGTCCCTCAAGGGTTCCAATTCGAAGCTCGGCAATTTTTTGATCGTTTGAAACAGTTTTGAGTTCTGATTCCATTCTGACTTGTGTTCGTTCGAAAATTTCTGAAATTTGTAAAGCCAGTGGCGTCCAACCGGATTTTCTTTTGGCCGACCTGTCAAGCAACACAACTTGAAGCTCATCTTCTAGCTTTGCGATGATGCGAGAAAGCTGAGGTTGGCTAAGTCCCACATGTAATGCAGCCGCCGACAAATTTTTGTGGTGAATGGCTTTTGTTAATACACTGAGTTCGTAATGGATCGCATGCATCACCTCATTATCCCCTCATCGAGAAAAACATCAAGGTTTTCGAATGTAATGGTAGAAGCCCAAGCAACCCAAAAGTCCTGCTAAGACGAATAAAATTATGCTGAGTGCTGGTAAATTATGAATCGACGTTTGGGCGGCAGGCTGAGCGATAATAGATGCGCTGATAATCAGTGAAGCAATGACAATTCCTAAGGACAAAAGGCTAAATGAATTTTCAACCGTACGGGTCAGCTCGCCCATGTTCTGCAAATGCCATTGAAAGGCATGTCGGGGGCTATTGATCTTTTTAAGAAACATCGAGGTCTGACGAGGCAAATTATTAATCAACGAGCGAGTTTCGCGAGTGACCTGTGAAAAGTGATCCGAAATTTTAGAGGGATCAAATTGTCCTTTGGCGATGTCCGCAGAAAATTCGATTGCGGTGCTGAGAAAATCAAAATCAGGACTGATTTTTCGACCTAGACCTTCGATAGCGACTAAGGATTTAAAAAACATCATCAGTTCAGTGGGCACAATCAGACCATGTCGTGCAGCCACCGAGGCCGAACTCATCAAAAGGCGCCCCATATTGACGTTTTTTAAAGTCAGTCCAAAATAAGGGGCGATGAGCTCTCGAAGGTCTTTTGCAAATAAATCGACGTTAACAAGATCTGTGAAAGGAGCGAGATCGACGTACTCGTAGGCCAATCGTTCGTAGTCTTCTTTTCCAAGTGCCATCAACATGCTGGCCACAGCTGTTTGAGTTTTTTGATTGAGCCTGCCAACAACGCCGAAATCGATCAGGCCGACTTTGTTTTCTGGAAATACAAAAAAGTTTCCTGCGTGCAGATCTCCGTGGAAGAGCCCGTCGATAAAAACCATTTTCAAATAAATTTGTAGACCTTTTTTGATAATCAGATCTTTATCAAGACCCACCTGTTGCAAAGAAGTGTCTTGGCTGAGTGGTTGGCCTTTTAAGGTTTCTAGAACCAGAATTCGTTCTGTTGTCAGATCCAAGTAAACTTTCGGAATGATGACATCAGGATCATTTTTAAAATTCTGTTGAAACCTCCGAATGTTATTGGCCTCAACAATAAAATCAGTTTCTAGTTCGAGCGTTTTAAAGAACTCATCCACAATCGTAACAGGATTGAAGGGTCTGGTTTCGGGAACATACTTTTCAATCAGTTCCGCCAAAAAATACAGAACACTTAAATCATCTGCGATGGTCTTAATAATTCCAGGTCGTTGAATTTTAATAACGACGTCTTCGCCTGAGGTCAGACGGGCGCCATGAACTTGGGCTATGCTGGCGGATCCCAAAGGTTTTGGGTTGATCTCTTGAAAGTGCAGACTCATTTTTTCGCCGTATTGCTCATTCAGGATGGATTGAATCAAGTCAAATGGCAGTGGGGCGACTCGATCATGGAGCAGCGCAAATTCATCAACATATTCTGCAGGAACAAGATCGGGCCTTGTTGCTAAGACCTGTCCGAGTTTGACAAATGTGGGACCGAGCTCTTCAAAGGCCATTCTCATTCGCTGAGGGGCCGAGAACAAATCAGTGTCGGGGCCAGAGAGTCGCTCGATAAGAAAGCGACCTAATTTAATTTTTTGTGCGATATTATGGAATCCATGCTTCGCAAAAACGCTGACGATGACTCGAAGTCTAGCGGCGTTTTGGAGCGTTTTTCGAAGAGGATTTCTTTTTGAACTGAGAGCCATTTGAACCCTTTTTACCTTTTTTTGAAGAAGATTTTTTTCCAGGTCTAAACTTTGACTTCCCTTTGCTAAAATCTTTCTTATTCTCGTTCCGGCTATCTTTGGATCTTGCAGAGTTAGAAAAGTCCCGCGATTTATCACGAGGTTGATTTTCGATGACTGCATTTTTTTCTATTTGTGCGAGTGCCAACTCAAAATTAATTTGGCCAAGCTCTGGGTTTGTTTCTGTCACTTTGATTTTTAAAGTGTCGCCGATGGTATAACTCAAACCACTTCGTCTGGCCACCAAGCGCAAATTGTCTTCATCGTATTCTAAAGGCTCTTTTGCTAAATCACCGATTCGAATCAATCCGTCCACATCGTACTCGCGAAGTAAAACAAAGACGCCGAACTTGGTCACTCCAGAAATCATTCCATCAAATTCTTGTCCGATAAATTTTTCCATGAATCGAGCTTTTTTGATGGCCTTGATTTGCCGCTCAGATTTCGCCGAGCGCTGTTCGCATGCACTCAGCATGGTGCCAGCAGTTTCGAGATCTTCTAAGCTCATCAATCGGTAGGGACTATTTTTAAGCACTAAGTTTTTAAGTAAACGATGCACGATCAAATCGGGGTATCGGCGAATGGGAGATGTGAAGTGCGTGTAATTCTCAAATCCCAATCCAAAGTGACCCACGTTGTGTGGAGAGTACTTGGCCTGTTTCATGGATCTTAGAGTTAAAAGGTTAATCAAGTTGCCTGCGGGCTTACCGTGAAACTCATCCAAGGCTTTCGATAATTTCTTTTGTAGCATTCCACCTTTGAGTTCAGTGCGGCCACCAAAATTAATCATGTACTGCTGCAAAATATCAAGGGCATCCTCGAACGGGGGCTCATGGATTCGAAAAATCGCTGGGATTTCACGTTTGTTAAAATATTCAGCGACCGCTACGTTGGCTGCTAACATCAGTTCTTCAATCAATCGATGAGCAAAAAGTCTTTCGCTTCGAACCACGTCAACAGGAGTTCCCGTTGAGTCGATTTCTAGTTCAGTCTCTGGAATCTCTAAATCCAAAGATCCCTCTTTAAATCTTTTTGCCATCAAGACTTTGGCTAGATCAGCGCACTTTGAAATGGTTTCTTTTACGTGTGGCGGGAATGGACTTTCTAAACCTTCTACAACTTCCTGGGCCTCACCGTAGGTGACTCGAGCTTTTGATTCCATAATGGCTTCGTAAAATTGATGGGACTTTTTCTCGCCCGTGAAATCAAATTGCATTTCAGCCACTAAACAAAGTCTTGGAATGTGGGGGTTCAGTGAACAAAGTCCGTTGGATAAAACCTCAGGTAACATGGGAATCACGTAATTAGGAAAGTAGACTGAAGTTCCGCGGATGTAGGCCTCTTTGTCGATTTCAGAGTTCACACGCACGTAATGGGAAACATCCGCGATCGCAACGTAACAAAGAAATCCGGTTTCGTTCATTTCAACTAAAACAGCATCATCGAAGTCTTTAGCCGTTTTGCCATCGATGGTAATCAAATTTTTAGAGCGTAAATCTTTTCGTCTTTTTAACTCAATTTCTACTTCAGCAGGCGTCAGTTCGTGTGAAAATTTAGAGGCTTCGTCTAAAACTGCTTTTGGCCATTCGTGGGGAAGTTGTTGAGAGACGATCA
The DNA here is from genome assembly GCA_964584655.1 of uncultured Pseudobdellovibrionaceae bacterium. Taxonomy (GTDB): domain Bacteria; phylum Bdellovibrionota; class Bdellovibrionia; order Bdellovibrionales; family Bdellovibrionaceae. The sequence goes on from CAZPBD010000104.1 coordinate 4,136, forward strand.
CTCGTTTAATATCGCTGATGGGATCCATGTGATTTTTGATCACTTCGATCACTTTTCCACGAAATCCGTCTTCATCTGGGTAGGAAGTGATTTGCACCTCAACCATTTGACCGGGCTTTGCATCTTTGGCGTCAGACCATTTGATTTTTAAATCTTCGCCCCAACCGTTTGAATCATCGCGAATAATTCCGTTTTGCTCGTTAAACGCGGATAAAATTCCTAAGACACTTTTAGTTGATCGAGTCGTGACCCGTAAAACTTCACCACGAAAACGGTCAGATCCTTTTTCAGGCTCAACTTCGACCATGACTTTGTCCATGGTCATCACGCCCTTCATGCTATGCTTAGGGATATAAACATCGGGATGATCTTTTTGGTCGGGGATAAAAAATCCAAAGCCGTCCGGATGTCGTTTAATTGTGCCTTGTAAATACTTTTTCTTCATCATTAAGAGATATTCTGAGCTGGTTTAAAGCTTGCTGTCACGTGATTAACATGAAACAGCAAAAATTTAAGAAGTATCGGTATTTTCATTTCACGACCAAGTTTGTTCACCCGAAATGGTACGATCAACATCTCTCTAGAAACTGGATCGATTTATTATCCACTCTCGAGGCTGTGCAGCTACAAAGACAAGATCCCGGTCTGACTTGGCACTCGGGGGTTTTGCTCTCCAATCATGTTCATCTTTTGTTTAGCACAGACAGTTATAACGAACATTCGCTTGTGCTCGACATTGAAGCGCAGTGGAAAAAACAACTTGAAATAAAAAAGCCACTTTTTCAAGTG
>CAZPBD010000104.1:4934-5297 GCA_964584655.1 uncultured Pseudobdellovibrionaceae bacterium
CTCGAGCATTTCGAACACTTCAAAATGGCTTATAAATACATCTACAGAAATCCCGTTGAAGCAGGTCTTTGTTTGCGTGCCGAGGATTACAAATACAGCAGTTTGGGTCTGATTCTAGATCGGTTTCAACCCGCTCATCGAAATCCATTCATCGACCCATTGGAAATCATCCACAACCCTCTCAACAGACTTCGTTGGATCAATAAAGAGGAAAACGATCGTCAGATGAATTTTTTCGAATTTGGTGAAGGGGTTTGAAGTCTAGGTTTCGGACACTGATCAATGAGTGCCTTCAGCTAATTTGATTATGTCAGGTTTTTAAAATGCAAAGAGCGAGGATGCCCCTGGCACACTCGCTCTTAT
>CAZPBD010000105.1:0-5292 GCA_964584655.1 uncultured Pseudobdellovibrionaceae bacterium
TTATCATTGACCCGCCTCTTTTTCGTAAGCCTTTGTCTGCTTCCTCTTTCAACACAAGCTCAAGTGGATTCTGAAGAAGCCTACGACCCTTTCGCAGATTACAGCGAATTCGATGAGGCCTCAGATGAAGAGGCAGACATCAACTTTTTCCGTAATGGTCGTTTTCTCACAGTGGGCTTTGCACTGGGCCCCCAAACCTTCACCGGCGGCATGGAAAAAACCTACGGCGATGCTCCTGTTATGGGCATTTCCCTGTCCTACTTTTTTGACCTCAGGCTTGCGATGACTTTAGGTTTGATGACTTCTGATCACTCGGCGAAAATTAAGACGACCACCCAAACCTACACAGGCAGTGTGGGTTTTAATGAGGTCAATCTGAACCTCAAGTATTACTTATCCACACAGAATATGGTCAAAGGCATTGCAGATTTAAATCCCTACGTTGTGGGTGGATTTTCTCAAGTGACCCGAACTTACTCGATAGCAGAACTTCAAGAAGACAGCCGCGAAACTATCACTTCTACAGATCTTGGATTGGGGCTTGAAGTCCCCATCATGCGTAGAAAATCATTTTTTGGTCTTCAGGCCATTTACCACTACACAAGTTTTGTGGATGAAAATAAGGGATTTATTAATTCTCAACCTTTGCTCAACAAAATCGATGGTGACTTCATTAACTGGCAAATCATCTTAGGGATGAACTTCTAAGAAATCCTTCTTGAGGATCAACTTTAAGTCTCTCCCCGTCGTCCACAGCTAATAAAATCGTCTGAGCCCCGAAACCAACACGGAACTTCTGCGTCCAAAGCCCACAATATTGGGGCACCGCCCGCGTTTTCTTTTTGCAACTGCTCCAGTCACGGGGCGGTGCAAATGCGAAGACCAAGACAGATCGAACTCTTGCCAAAAACAAAGCGAAACAATCGGCACGGAGGCAGCCTCGCAATCAAAAAGCGACGCTCGACTCGGCCACTCAGGATAAAACAAAGCCATCACATCACTCTGAAATTCCACCATGCTGTAGGGCCTAGATCCTTGTTCCGTCATAAGAAAATGATTCTAGGCCTCATCAGAAAAAATGCATTTCGCTTTCAGGTAAAAGTTTATGAATACGCCATTCAAGGCAACCACTTGCACCTTCTCGTTAAAGCGAAATCAAGAGTTGGCCTACAAAACTTTTTCCGAGTCGTTGCCGGTCACAGTGCACAGAAAATCCTCCTCACCTGCCCCCTACCGACTTTAAAACACGTGACCTCGGATTTGGATCACGACAAAAAACCGAGCAGTGAACCCAATCAGGAAATAGAAAAAAGTGCGGGCGGTGCCCCACCGAAGCAGAGGCAAGGGTGCAGGAAGAATCAGCGAAAGTTCTGGAGTTATTTGTTATTTTCTCGGGTTGTGAGTTGGGGGAAGGATTTTCAAAACGTCGTTAATTATATTCAGAAGAATACGCTGGAGCTATTACAGATCGTCGCCTATCACCCAAGAAATGCAGATTTTAAGTCAAAAAAGCGACCTCAACGAACTTTACAATCAACAAGTTGAAGGCTAACTGAGTGCTTGAAGAATCAAAGACATCACAATCAAAATCGGTGCGAGCCAGCGAATCACAAAAAACCAATGGCTTTCCATAATCACAGATGCGGGCTTACTGGTGTCTACAAACATCTCACGCTTTTCTTTGTCTGACACAGCGTAATTGAAAGTTAATAGCAGTCCCAGAGCCACCACGGGTAAAACCCAATTCACAGCCAAATGATCCAGCACTTTTAAAAACGCAGGCCCCGAACCCTTCAGCCCGAATGCAGGAGCCGAAATCCAAATGGCAGTTAAAAAGAGAATCACACCGGAGCAAATCCAAACGCCTAAGTGACGACCGGACTTGGGCATCAGGCTTTGGAAATTACTAATCAAGGCTTCCATCAAGGCAAGACTTGCGTTCAGTGATGCCAAGTAAAGACACAAAAAGAAAATCAAACCTAAAAACGCCCCACCACCCAGAGTTTGGAAGTACTGCGGGATCACGTTAAAAAGTAAAATGGGATCGCTTTCTAAACTTTGAGTGGCAAAATAGGCCACGGGAAAAACAAATAGCAAAGCAATGAGTGAAACAAATAAATCAATCAATGCAATTCGAAAACCCATGGTGGGAATGTGCTGTTCAGATTTTAAGTAAGATCCAAAGCTGACCATCAAACCAAAACCCACAGACATGGTAAAAAAACCGTGAGCCAAAGCTCTGTTCAGAGTTTCTAAATTCATTTTTGAAAAGTCTGGGTAGAATAAAAATCTAAAAATCGGTGCAATATCAGGCGAGCTTAAAATTCTGTATAAAAGTACAATCACTAAAATAAAAAACGCGGGCACAATGGATCTGATCCATTTTTCTAACCCCTCTTGCACACCCACAGAGACAATCGTGATCACTAAAAGCAAATGCACACTGGTCAAAAGCACTTGCAACCAAGGATTTGCAAGCAAGATCTCAAAGGAAAAAGGTGTATTTTGGGAAACAAAAACATCTAAAGTAAACCGGGCCATAAAATGCAAAACCCAGCCACTGATGACTGAGTAGTAAGACAGTACAACCACGGACAGCAACACCGAAAGATAACCAAAAATTTGAAAGGGAAGCTTCGTTTTTTTCGCAACGTCTCGGGTGGCTTGTAAAGCACTCACGCCTAATTTTTGTCCCAGCATGAGCTCAGCAATCAGAAGTGGAAGTCCAATCAGGAAAGCAAAAAGAAGATAAAAAAGAAAAAAAGCCCCGCCCCCGTTTTCACCGGTGACAAAGGGAAGCCTCCAAAGATTTCCCAGTCCCAGGGCAGAGCCCATGGACAATAGATAAAAACCAAAACTGGATTTCCAAGAGGCTCTTTTTTTCATCTTGAGTTAGTTCTCTCCGCCCTGTCTGGATCTCATACAGAAAATTCGAATGGGAAGACCTTGCAGTTTCCACTCGTCTTTAATCGCTTTGATTAAAAACCTTCGATAGCTGTTATGAACGCCATCCGGTGCGTTCGAGAAAGCGATAAAGGCCGGTGGCACTTGAAAGGTTTGAGTCAAATAATAGAACTTCACATTTTTTGTTCCATAAACTGGAGCTGGTGCTTTTCTGATGGTTTGAAAAAAGAAGTCATTGAGTTCTCGAGTGGGAATTCGGATTTTCATTTGGCCTGAGATTCTTTCCACTTCTTTTAGTAGATCTTCCAAACCCTGTCCTGTCAGACTGCTGGTGAAAACCACAGGCACATCGACAAAAAAGTGAAAAATTCGCTCGACCTGTTCACGAAATGTTTTTTGATAACTGTCGACCTGTTTTTTACCTAGGTCTGATTTGTTCGCGACTAAGATCACAGCTTTGTGATCTTCTAAAATGGATTGCATGATTTTCGCATCTTGCTCGGTGGGCCCCATGGTGCCATCCACCATGAGCAAAACAAGATTCGCTCTGCGGATGGATTCTTGAGATTTAAAGGCTGCGATGATCTCGATATCCTCTTCTCGCCTTGCAGACTTTCGCAAACCTGCCGTGTCCACGATGGTAAAATGCCGTTCATTATAAATAAAAGGTGAATCCACGGAATCCACGGTGGTGCCGGCAATGGGACTGACCAGCATTCGGTTTTCACCTAAGAGCGCGTTCACCATGCTGCTTTTTCCCACATTGGGTTTTCCAACAAAAGCAATTCGAGTGGTCTCTTGAAAATCAAATTGCACGTCTGGTAAATTTTTATGAAGCCACTCTAAAATTTCAGCCACACCCCGACGCTGCTCAAAACTGCAACCGACCACGTCCACACCAAATTCAAAAAAGTCAGCCTTTGCCATATCTTCTTCGTGTTGGCGGTCCACTTTATTAATAATCAATAAAAAGGGCTTACCCGTTTGCTTTGCGATTTTGATAATATCTCGATCTTCTGGCAACAGTCCGGATCTTCCATCCATCACAGCCAAAATCAAATCAACAGAATGCAAAAACTCACTGACCTGCTCACGAATCAGTTTTGAAATCAAATCTGCACTTTCGGTGATTCCACCGGTATCGATCAGATCAAAACCTTTGCCCCAGACTTCCATGGGTTCCACGATGATATCTCGGGTGACTCCGGGCTGATCTTTCACCACGGCTTTTCGTTTGCCAGTGAGAACATTAAAGAGTGTGCTTTTGCCGACATTGGGCCGACCAATGATTGCGACCTTAGGGGCAAATTCAACGTTTGTCATGGGTGTAACCTAACTCTTTCATAATTCTTTTGTTATCGGACCAACCCTCGCGGGCACTGACATTGAGACCTAAATAAATTTTTGTCCCCATGATTTTTTCAATTTCTTTACGAGCTTCTTGACCAATTTTTTTCAAAAGTGATCCACCTTTGCCTATCACAATCCCCTTGTGATTTTCTTTCGACACCAGAATTTCTAAAACAATTCTTGGAACAGGTTCCGCGTCCTCTTTAAATTCGATGGGACGAACGGCAATACTGTAAGGAACTTCATCCTTTAAATTCAAAAAGCATTTTTCTCGCACAATCTCGCAAGCCAAATCCCGAACATTTTCAGTGGTGTACATTTCAGAGTCATAAAGAGGAGCTTCTGATTGTGGCAATAACTCAGAAATCGATTCTAAAATGGATTTGCGGTCTTGTTCTGTGAAGCTGTCTTTCTTCTTTAAGGAAATGGACAAAGATTTACCACCTCTTGCGGTCACAAGATCTTGAATCATCACAGCTCTGTGAGCTTTGTCATCCAGATCAGTTTTTGTGATCACTGCCATCCAAGGTTTACCCGATTTTTTAGCCAAATCTAAAACCGCTTCTACTTCTTCTTTCGATTTTTGATCAATGGAAACCACAGCCACAACCACATCAGATTCACGAATCACTTCACCGGCCTCTGTTGCCAAGAATTCAAAAAGCCCAGGTTTAGCAGCCACCAGTCCCGGTGAATCGACAAAAATAATTTGAGCTTCCGGTGTGGTCCAAATGCCATGAACACGACGACGGGTGGTTTGTGGTCTTGGAGTTACAATCGAGACCTTTTCATTGATGAGAAAATTCATGAGTGTGGATTTTCCGGCATTGGGTTGACCGATAAGGCCTACAAAACCTGTTCTCATATTTGGCTACCTTTGTTCATTTGATCTTCTGCTTTCTTCAATGCCATTTCGGCGGCTTTTTGCTCTGCTTTTTTCTTACTGGATCCATAACCTTCGCCCCAAACTTGGCTGTCGATAACAACTTCCACATGAAAGTGTTTGAGGTGTGAAAGCCCTGATTCAGATTGAGTTTG
>CAZPBD010000106.1:0-5152 GCA_964584655.1 uncultured Pseudobdellovibrionaceae bacterium
TTGCCTGTGGAATCTTTTTTATGACCACTACTTATCTGTTAGCAAATGTGGTTATGAATTTAGAAGAGCTTGAAACAGTTAGGAAATATCAGTGGCTGCAATCTGGGGTTCTAGGATTGATTTCGATAGCTGCATTCTATTTTTTTGGTGCAGAATTAGTAGCAACTTTTGTAGGTCTTTGGATTTTAGGAGCGTTCATTGGCTCTGTAGTTGTTGTTGAAGGCAGCTACTACTTTCGTAGGCAGTGGGCGTAAGCTACAAGAAGCTGTCGATTTTAGAGATATACATTAAACATCAGCCAAGCAAAATCAGTGGCTTCGCGAGTTGCAGCCTTTTCTTTGCCGCCAAATAGCATGATATCTAGGTGTGGATAAGGAAGCCATTGAGCACCAATTCCATAAGAATCAAATTGAGTACTACGATCTGAATCATTTAAAAACGAGCGATCAATTTGGACAAATGGAGTGAGACCTTTCACAGCTTCAATCCCTAACCTCGAAAAAGAAGCATAACCTCTTTGATTATTCGTACCGTTTTTAAAGGACTTATCTTGAAAAAAAATTTCGGAATTTAAAAATATTTTTTCGGTAATACTTACTGTAGCATACGGACCAAAAACAATTCTCTCAAAATCTTTCCGCTGGCCGAGATAGGCACTTACCCCGATTCTTGAATGACCATTCAAAAAATAACTTGAGTTAAATGACGCCCCTTGATCTTTGGTTATTGATTTTTCCTCTGGTGAATTAGAAATCAGTGTCAGAGTATGGTTAAATAGTTCTCCAAGGTAATTTAACTCTAAATTATTCGATTCAGAGCCCTGATCCCAACCTAATCCTCGTCGAGTTGCCGTAATGTGATCTGGACCATTGAGACCAAATGACTGCATAAATTTTCCTATGCGGCCAATAATCTGATCGCTAAAGCGATAAAGAATAAAATGACGTCTAGAAAAGAACTCTTTCAAATCCAAAGAGCTGTCATTAGCCCGAAACCCAAATGCGGATACGAAAGCGTACTTCTCTAAATCAATACCGATTTCGTAATCAGCTTGCATAGGAATGAATTTTGCCTTTTCAACTTGTGGAGTGTCTCGATAAGTCTGCACACCTTTGATGAACACCTGTTGGCGTAGCCATAGCATCTTTACTTCATCTTCAGGATTCGAAAACAAAAAGTCTGCATTTTTAGTTGTTCCCCATGTACTCATTAGCTCACTTGAAAGAGATCGCCCATAAGGCGTGAGTACACCACCACCCGAGGGTGAAACGTGACAAGCTGTGCATGAGAAATAACCATGTCTTACATTCTCAGGAAAAGCCCAAGCCTTAGACGTGAAAACAAAAAGAAAAAATAGGCTTAGGATCTTCATTCTTGCTTCACAAAATTAAGATTCACTGTCGTCTTGACCGTGACTTCATCAGCAACTTTGATTCCCAAGTAAGTCGGAATATCAATCTTGTAGTCAGATACTAAAACCTTAAATTCTGTGACTACTGCCGGGTTGTCTTTTCTCGTATCAACTTCAGCGATACCTTTAAGTTTTTTTTCTACTCCGTGCAGAGAAAATTTCCCCTCGAATGGAACATTTGAATAAATCTTTTTTGTACTCAAAAAATCTTCCGGTAGCTCAATTTTTTCTATTTCAAACGTGGCCTCAGCAAACTTGGAAACCTCTAAGTACTTTTCCTTCATATGCTGATCGCGTAAGGCGATACCAGTTGTGAACTCGTCGAGCTTCACTTTAAATTGACCTTTGACCTGATTCTTTTCAATTTCTAAATTTCCAGTTAACTTCCCACCAGTTCCATTAATTTTAATTAAACTGGGCTTTCCGACTGCAAAGAATTCAACTTTTGAGATCTGTTTGGACAAATCTAACAGAATAGTTGAATGCGCTGACAGTGGGGCAAAGCCCCAAGTCAAAATAAGTGTGAAAAATGGAGCCTTTAACATCTGTGATCCTTGCAATCGATTCTATTTAATTATGATTTCACCAATTGAAATCTGGCTTGAATGGTGAACACCACACGTAAAGCTAAACACACCTGCTTCTTCAACTTTTACGACTTGCGCTACTCGACTTCTTGAGTCAGCCATAAGGTCTAACCCAAGTTCTCCGGAATCTAATTTAAACATCTTTGATGTAGCTTTCAGTGCGACCTCAATTGTTTGACCTGCATTTGCTTGAAATTTTAATGGTGAGCAACTTCCATCATCCATACCTTGAATTTCAAATGTAACATCTGGTATGCGAACGAGTTCGATAACACTTTCTTTTTGCCAATGAGTCGCGATGTCGAAAGCGGTCTGGCCTTTTTTGTTTTTCAAACGACGATCAGGTCTTGCCTCTAAAATATCTTTTACTGTCCAGTCATCACCATTGTACGCCGCCCACATCAATGGGGTCATTCCATGATTATCTTGGAAATCAAAATTTGCTTCTGCAGCAATAAAAGTCTCAAAAATGTTTCGAAGACCAAGTCTTGCTGCTTTCAACAATGCAGTTTCATTATTTGCAGGATCTACGATATCGACAAAGGCACCTTCAGATACAAGTCGGTCAACAACTGCGGGAAGATCAGTCATACTCTGTGCGACTGAATTTGAATTTTTACCGCAGAGAGGGTCTATTGAATAAAGAAGCGGAGTGCAGCCAAACTTATCCGTGAAATTCACATCAGCTCCGCAAGCAATCGCGTAATTAACTGCACGCAAAGTTTTATAAGAGCGACCTTCGCGAATTGTAGCAATTAAATTTTCGGACGAGTTCTTTCCACAAGTAGGCGCTTGCGGTATTGCTCCAATCACTCTGCAATCAAGCTGCGCATTTTTAAAATACAATCCATGAGTAAAAGAGTTTCTTACTATCGCATTATTTTCTACTAAAAAATCCAAATATGAATTTCCAAAGTAGTCAGCGTATCGCAGAGTATTTGGTGTTGGATAATAAACATCACTTAAATTTAAGCCGTGAGTAACTGAGCTGTTATGTGAAATGAATCGGATTTGGCCTTTTTTCTTGAGTGGCTGTATGGTTAATTCAACTTTTGTTTTTTGCTCTACATCTGCAAATCCATTGCAGGAAATGACTTCAGACTGTGCCGCATGGCTTATGAATGATACAATTGCTAAACTTACGATGATTCTCATTGTTACCCCTTTTTATTTTAAATATTAATTTGCACCGTTCGTGATCCAATCACGGATCACTTGAACAACTTCAGGCTTTAAAGCTGAGTATCCCTCTTTTTCCGGCGGCATTCTTTTACTGTCTTTTCTCTCAAGAGCTATGATTAAGCCAGATTCATCCGGATTTTCCGGCAGTACTAATTCAAGTGGAGAGTTCAAAAGAAACTCTTTATCGAGAGGAATCTTATTTCCAGTTCCTGAGGGGTTGTGACAGGTAAGACACTTTGATTCGAAGACGTGAGTACGAATTGAATCGTAAGTGGCAATCAGCGGTTCCTCAGGCGAAGGAGTCTCAGAACTCTCGAGCGGCGCTCCAATTTTAATCCAATTCCAAAGCAATCTTTTTTCTTCCATCGTCAACGAGCCACGCTTTGGCATCGTTTGCTCGACAAACACGGATGCTTGTATTTCTGAAAGTTGAGCCTTCACCAATTCATACGACTCTAGGCTGATGTTCCCCGAGGTGCCGTGGCAACTTACGCACTTCGGTTCTAAAATTTTCGAATTTATGAACTGAAAGTTCATCATTGTTGCCTTTTCTTCAAAGCTTAACTCGCCGAAATTTTGAGTCGACTCAGGGGCATCTTTTAAGCGCGTGTAGTTGCAGGAAGTTAATAATCCTGCAGCTAGAAATAAACTGAGAAGAATAGAAAAATGATTCATGAATTTCTTAAGGAGCCACTTCAACTGAATTAATTGATCCGTCTAAATTCACATAAACATTCAATGCTTTTTGCTGGGTAGCTGATACAACTTGAACCAAAGCAACGTCTTTGCCGCCTAAGACACCTTTCACCAATACAAGGTCTGTAAAGTCAGAAAAATATGGGGCGATCGCAGGATTTGTCTTATTATCCAGGACATAGTGCATCCCATTTTCAATTAATTCACCTGCGCTTTTCGGTGACCACTGCAAGTCAGATCCAGCCGTTCCGCCAGCAAGCACCTTGAACGACAGCGGTTTGCCATCGTGATCAAACTGAAGTTCAAGCTGAAGTGGTGCCCCAGCCTGTGGCTGTGTTTGAGAAACAATAGATTTGTAGGCGGCTGGTCCACTCGTGATTTTAACTACTTCGATTTTTTCCATTCTTTGAACGAATGATGCATCGATTTTACCAAGAGCAACCAAACGGTCTGCTCTATGCGCCGATAGTTCGGCTATTTTTGCAGTGGTGATAGATGGATCTTCGTGAGCAATTGCAAATGATGATCCGATTAGTAGTGCTGTTAACAGTGTAGACATGATTTTCATGTGGACTCCCTTTTTTAATAAATTAATTTAATTATTTCTTGAATTTTTTCTTCAGACTTAAAAGCATCATCTCCGCTAAAGGCAGATTTAACACAACCTCTTAGATGAGACTTAAGTACCTCAGCTTCAACAGCTTTCAGTGCGGCAGATGCAGCTTTAAGCTGGGCAATGATGTCTGTGCAATATCGCCTATCAAGAATCATGCGCTCAATTCCTTCGAGTTGTCCTTTAACTCTATTTAGTCTTTTAATGTGAATCGAGTGATCGGGATGGTCGTGTGATTCGTGTTCATGGCGAGTTGCGTCTGAGTGTTTTCTGGTTCTTCCATGAGTTTTTTGTTTTTCTAGCATGTCTTGTCAGCCTTCCTCGTTGAAAACTTAAGTCAAAAGCGGTGATTGACATATACCCTACTGGGGGTATAGCTTAGTGTCAAATGAATTTTCATGGAGGAGATATGATAAAGGCAATGGTTTCATTGGGGGCTTTAGTTTTCGGCGTTTGGAGTCAGTCTGCGTTTGGTCACGGGGAGGCAGAAACTAGAATTGTCCTCGAGCCAGAATTGACTTCATTTTCTGCTGGAATGAGTACCTATAAGTTTAAACTTATTGATACAGAAACAAACAAGCTTGTTAGCGACTCTGATTTATCAATAGCTCATGAAAAAAAACTTCATCTTGTCATCTATGACTCTTCTTTGAATGAGTTCCA
>CAZPBD010000107.1:0-5134 GCA_964584655.1 uncultured Pseudobdellovibrionaceae bacterium
GACGATTGATGAATATGCGCGTCAAGCTGCACTGACGGATCAGCGGAAGGGGAAACACGCGCTCAGCTTCTCGATGTTGGGCGTATTCGGCGAAACGGGAAGCCTGCTCAGCGAGGTCAAAAAGAAGCAGCGCGATAAGGCGTCATATCTGGGATATGCCGATGCGGTCTCGGAAGAGCTGGGCGACGTTCTGTGGTATCTGGCATCTGTTGCGCGCCGTAGCGGCATTCCTCTCAGCACGATCGCTGCCAATGCTTTGGATGCAACGCGTCTGGGCAATGCAACGGATGCCAGTTTGACGTTTCACGCGCTGCAGCCCGCTCACATCCCCATGACGACCGAGCCTTCGGCGCAGTTCGAGCACAAGCTTCTCGCACTCGCTGGCCAGATCGGGCTCTTGATCAACGGTTACCAATCCGGCGCGCTCAAGGGGCGGGAGCCGATGCTGGCAAGTCTGACGCTGGTGATGCGCCAATTGATCCAGGCCGCAAATGACTCAGGCGCGACCCTTGAAGCGGCGGCCATCAAGAATCAGCACAAGATTTTTGACCGATGGCCTCGCGACCGAACATTTCCGGAGCCGTTCGACGGGGCGATGGACCCCGAAGAGCAACTACCGCGACGCATGAGCATTGACGTGTTCGAACGGGTGGTTCGCAAGCAAGTTTACGTGTTCCAGAAATCGAGTGGTGTCTTCGTTGGCGACAGATTGACCGACAACGCCCTCGAACCGGACGACTACCGGTTCCACGATGTTTTCCATTATGCGCATGTCGCGGTTCTGGGCTGGTCTCCCGTGGTGCGCGCACTGTTGCGTCTGAAACGGAAGAGCGACCCAAAGCTCGATGATGCGGAGGACGGCGCGCGCGCCATCCTCATCGAGGAGGGCGTCACGTCCTGGATATTTGGCCAGGCGCAGCAGCTGAATTTCTTCGAGGATGTAAAGAGAGGCGGACTTCCGCTGGACATGCTGAAGCACGTCCGCCAGTTCGTCACCGGTTACGAATCAGAGCGCTGCCCGCTGTGGCTTTGGGAGGATGCTATCCTTCAGGGCTATAAGGCTTTCAGATTCCTTCAGAAAAATCGTTGCGGCCGGGTCCAGATCGATTTCCCCAATCGACGGCTCCGCATCAAGGAATTGCCATTATGACGCCCAAGCATTTTGTATCACAGCTTGCGGAGTTCAGCGCGCCGTCGGTGTTTAACCCGTGGGGAGAGCATTGTAGCGTGCACGATCGCCCGGATGCGGCGGCAAAGCGTCGGGACAATCTGACACGCATGCTTGAAGCTGTTCTCGATGCGCGGGCAGAAACCATCTGGATCGCACGGGATCTAGGCTATCGCGGGGGACGCCGAACGGGCGTGCCGCTGACCGATGAAATTCATCTGGCACATGCTGGCGCGCTGATGGGTGGAATTTCGTTCGAGCGCGCTACGCAAGGCCCGGTGGTCGCAGAACGGACGGCAGCCGTGATATGGCGCGTGCTCGCGCAGATCGACCAACCGGTGATGCTCTGGAACGTCTTTCCGTTCCATCCTCACGAAGCGGGCGATCCGCTTTCCAATCGCTGCCATACCCGATCGGAACGCATCGCAACCTGGGCGCTCCTCCAGTCGCTCATAAAGATGCTGCGGCCGCGCCAGATTGTGGCGATCGGCAGGGACGCGCAAATGGCGCTTGGGGAGCTGGGCGTTCCAACCAGCGCGGCAAGACATCCCAGCTATGGCGGCCAAAGTGAATTTATCGCCACGATGTATGCACTCTACGGCATCGCCGAAATGCGAGGAAAGAACGAGCCCGCGCTACCGCTGGAGATGCCTCACGTTACGGACGGCAATTTCGCATTTGCCTGATCGCATTGTTGCAACAATGCAGCAATGTCAGTGCGGGTGGCATTCTTACCGTCGCTGCGCGGTTGATCGATCTGCGCATGCGTTGAAACAACGGTAAGCGGACCGACCGCGATGCCGCCTTCCTTACCAAAGAAATCCAACAGGCGTCCGAGGCCAATCAGGTTACCGAGCAATTTTTCGATATAGAAATGGTTGCGATAGAAGGCTGTCATCCCGATTTGGCGCTGAGATCCTTTCCCGATAATTTTCAGACTCGCAAAGCTAAGGCATTGACCGCCATAGGGTGATTTATCGACATCGCGTGTTGGGTCAAAGATGCTGATCTCGAACTTGTTCAATGCGCGCACATTCGGGTCGCGGATACGTTCGACAATATCCCAGAGCTGATTGAAAGACGTGCCATCTTTTTGGGGCATCTGCATCATGCGTTCAAAATAATAGCCAGACCAGTTATCGGATCGGCGGGGCAACCGGGGCATGATGTTGTCGCGGAATCGATCAAAAAAAGCGGGAGCGCCGAAGCGGTTATACAGGCTCGCCGGGAATATCGTGTTGGCGACGGTTTCAATCGGCTTCTGATCCCAAGCCAGGAGAAACTTGTCATGGGCCGCGACAACCGGATCAGCAAGGGTGGCTCGTTCTGTGGGGTCGGCAACGTCGATGATGACATTGTATGCCTGATGTCCGGCTTGGGCGTCGACCAGGCGCACAGCTTCACGCCAGGCAGAGACACAGTCAGGCTGTGACGGGATCGGCAGATACATCGATATCCTCCAAAAGGCTGGCTGTGGCGAACAACCGCGAGGTCAGGAAGCGTTCGGTCAGCCATGCATGACCGTTGATGCCCCATGCCTGACCCCAGCTGTTGCGGATCAAAATTGCGGTTGATCCGTTGATGGTGCCATGGCCAACGGCAATAAGGGCGTGACGAAGCGCTGGATCTGGGGCTTCGCCCTGAGCTGGATCGACAATGCCATCGACCGTGGGGGCAAAGAACGACCGAGACAGGGTTGTCAGCAAGATGACCGGTTCTTGCTGATCGAGTTGGCCGATGACGGTCGCTAACACGTCCGCAGTAGCGGCCCCGCCACGACGGAAAATCGGGTTCACGTTCGCTGGGGGCAGCCAGTCGGCATGGTCCGACGGCAAGTTGGTCAGGTAAGGCCAACCAGCCTCCGCTGGTTGGCCGTCATGTCGAAGCGCTTCAAGCATCGATCCAAGCGTTGCGCCCTGAACAGGCGAGCGGTTCGAGCGGCGCTGCGCGTGGTAGAAGGCAAATTCGCAAGACAGCGGTGCCCAGTCGGAGCGAAGCGCGGCATGCGCGTCGCTCGCTGCGAACGCCATGCACGTGGGTCGTTGACCCTGGTCACGCGCAGGCCCGAACATTGGCCGAAGATCAGTCCCGACTGTGAGCATGACTGGGCTTACGCGGCTTCGAGGAGCCGTCGACGCTCAGCGCGCGAGAGGCCCTCTACCTCGGGACCGGTCAGGTCATAATCGAGTGCCAAGTGGGACAGGGCCGGTGTCGGCTGCCACGGACGAAATTCCTCGATCAGCAAATGACCGCGCGCGGCAAGCTCAGGCGCGGCCGTCACTTGCCGCAACACGGGGCTGCCAATGACATTCGCGTCGATCTCTTGTCGCACGTCCTTTACGATCGCAAATCCGCTGGCAACAAGCTGGTCGAAATTCCAAATATATCCTCCATTGCTGTGTTCGGTCAGTCGAAGGACGAACAGATCATTCCTGCTGCCATCAATCCGTGTTCCTTCGTCCCGTTCCGTCAAAAGCCACACGTCGCGGCGGTAATCCGCAGGATGAAAATCCATCAGAAGGTTGGATTTCAGAAGGCGCGGCTCGGTTCCTTGCAGGCCCTGCATGTCCGCGAATGTAATAAGCTCGTAGCGAACGAGCGTCCGGCATGTTGCCTCATAACTCGCCCCCATCCGGAGAGAGAGCTGATACGCGATTTCAGGACGGCGCAGATCGGCGACCTGCCACCCCTGCCGGGAACAATGCGTAAGAATGAGCCATTTGGGGAGCATGAAGGCGATCGCAAACGAGTCGGCCTCGGTTTCCTGGAAATGCCCGGTCGGTTCAGGAGATGAGGGCATTCGGCGCAGGATAGATTCATCGTCAAGGCTTGGTTGATGATCGAGTGAAAAATGACCGAGCTCGTGTGCTGCCGTAAAGCGCTGGATACTCATCGGTCGTTCGGTGGTCACTAGGATGCCCGGAATGGGCTCATTGAGAAACGCGCCGAGCAACCCCCTGAGTGGGCGAAGAAGCAGGGGCAAATCGAGTGAGGCTATCGCGCCAAAGACATCGACGGCTCCCGCGCTACTTTCGATCAACGCACGGGTTCCAAGTGTGCGGTGGAGGCGCCCCGCTGCCATCGCCCCAGCCCGAACGGCACCTGGATAATCGGCTGCCATTGGTCAGCCTTGCCCCACGGTCGTCCGGGTGCGGAGGTATTCGGCGAAGCGGCTCAATTCCTGACGATCAGGCGCTGAAAGGTCGGCTACACGGCGCGCCAGATGCGCGACGTCCACTGGCAGGGATGCCGACGCTTCATCTTCGCCCGTGAAGTAGCCCACGGATTGGCGATATAATCTCGCAAGGTGCGTCAATTCGATTGCTTCGACACGGCGCTGTCCATTCTCAATATCCGTGAGCGCTGTGCGCGGGATTTTAAGATAGGATGCGACTTCATCCTGCTTGAGGCCGAGATATTTGCGTGCTTCCCGCAAACGATCGCCAAGCCGCTTGCGTTCCAGATCGTCACTATCTGGGCGGGCTGCCAAATTGCTCATTTCTTTGCTCCTTGTTTCCGAAGCCAAGCTTTTTCGATTTTGGGGATCATGTTCTGCAGTGCCGCCTCAACCGAATCATAGCCACCCATTCGGACAATGCTTTCTTTAAGCTGAAACCCAACGACGGCATCGAGCACACAAAGTGCGTCAACGACCGTCAGCGAATCCATTGGTACCGCCGATTTAAGGGCACTGCCCGGAGCCGTGGGCAACGTGATCCCGCGAACTTGGGCCTCGGACTGCGCGACACCCAACAGCTCTTGAGTCAGCGCATCCAGGACCGCTTTCATTGGAAAGGCTTTCACAGCTGGTGCTGGTGGAGCAAGAGTGGCCATGTGATCTCCGCACGATTCGACTACATTGGATCCATATAATGTCGGAATATCCGACATGCAAGGATTTTTGCGATGTGCGCAAAGTCAGGTAGCAAGTGATTTCTCGAGGGATTGCCCGTCAACCACCAATGC
>CAZPBD010000108.1:0-5103 GCA_964584655.1 uncultured Pseudobdellovibrionaceae bacterium
ATTGAAGTGGCTTTCCGCCTTGGTGTGGATCCTAAGCAATCTGATCAACAAGTTCGTGGTGCCGTTGCTCTTCCCCATGGTTTGGGTAAAACAGTTCGCGTCGTTGTTTTTGCAAAAGGTCCAAAAGAGATCGAAGCAAAAAATGCAGGCGCTGATTATGTTGGCGCAGATGACCTCGTTCAAAAAATTCAAGATGGATGGTTGGATTTCGATAAAGCCATCGCGACTCCGGATATGATGGCAACAGTTTCTAAAGTTGCTAAGGTTCTGGGGCCTCGAGGTTTGATGCCAAATCCTAAGGTTGGAACGGTCACGATGAATGTCGGCGACGCTGTTTCTGCCGAGAAAAAAGGTAAGCTTGATTTCCGTGTTGATAAGTCGGGAATCGTTCACGCTGGTATTGGTAAGAAGTCTATGGGCGACAAGAAGTTGCATGAAAACTTCAACGTTCTCATGTCAGCTATCATGAAAGCGAAACCACAAACTTCAAAAGGTATTTACCTTCGCTCAATCACATTGTCTTCGACAATGGGACCTGGTGTGAAAGTGGACACTTATGCTGCAAGTGGAGCAGACAAAGAAAATTAATTCTCACGAAATTCGTGGGATAGATAAAAGTTAACTCATCGATCAAAGACAGTAGGTGAGAGTTTTTAGAAGCTCTCTTAAGTCGAAATGGGCCTACCGAGATTGTCAGAGGATCTTCCTCGCAAAAACTCAGTCGATGACAAACAAACCCGTAAAAAGGTTTCAAATCTAACGAAAGGAGGTCCTCTTTATGATGACACGCGAAAAAAAAGAGCAAGATGTTAAAGCCATCAAAGATAAGTTCGCTAAGGCGAAGGGGGCTTTCATCATCGATTTCAAAGGCATGAAAGTTGAGCAAGTGACATCACTTCGCAAAAAACTGAATCAAGCTGATTCCGAGATGAAAGTCGTGCGTAATACTCTTGCGAAAATCGCTTTCAAAGATCATCCAACTGCTGAAAAGGCATTCTCAACCAGCATGAAAGGTACGAACGCAATCGTATTTTCTTATGGCGAAGTGAATGCAACTGCGAAGACGTTGGCTGATATGGCGAAAGACGTGGAAGTTCTTCAAATCAAATCTGGTATGATGGATGGAAATGCTTTGGATGAAGGAAAGATTAAGTTTTTGGCGTCATTGCCTGGTAAAGACCAGCTACGCGCACAATTCTTAAGCGTTCTAAATGCCACTGGAAGCAAGCTCGCTCGTTGCTTAAACGAGTATGTGAAAAAATCGCAAGAGGGCGGCGCTGCAGCTGCACCTCAAGCTTAACAAATTTATTAATAATTAGGAGATTTTATGTCTTTAACAAATGATCAATTGGTAGAAGAGCTTTCTAAAAAAACAGTTTTGGAAATCGCTGAACTTGTAAAGTTATTGGAAGAAAAATGGGGAGTTTCTGCTGCTGCTGCCGTAATGGTTGGTGGTGGTGCTGCTGCTGGCCCTGCTGCAGAAGAAAAAACTGCATTTGACGTAGTTTTAGTTGATGCTGGTCCTAACAAGATCAACGTTATTAAAGAAGTACGCGCGATCACAGGTCTTGGACTTGCTGAAGCAAAAGGCCTTGTTGAGGCTGGCGGAAAAACAGTTAAAGAAGGCGCTTCTAAAGAAGACGCTGAGAAGCTTAAGAAGCAACTTGAAGCTGCTGGCGCAAAAGTCACAATTAAGTAGTTTTTCTATGTTACGAAACAAAGGGAAAGAGTCTAAAATACTCTTTCCCTTTTGTATTGTTCTATGTCATGTCTAGTACCTTCCTATTTGATTTAAATGTGGGCTTGTGCTTTTTCCCCGAATTAAAAGTGCCGCGTCGACACGCGATATAAGTCGCAAAACCATCAGGAGAATGAATGGAAAAGATCCCGGTTACGGCTTCCAATCTTCGCATACGCAAATCCTTCGCAAAAAATAAACAAGTGATCGACATCCCAAATTTGATTGAATTGCAGAAGCGTTCTTACGAAGCTTTCTTGCAAAAGGATATGGATCCAGATCGCAGACCTGAAACAGGTTTAAACGGGGTCTTTAAATCCGTTTTTCCAATTTCAGATTTTAATAATACTTCAAGCCTCGAGTACGTTAGCTACACTCTTGAGACTCCTAAATACGACGTTGAAGAATGTCGTCAGCGTGGAATGACATTCGCGGCACCCATCAAGGTGACTATGCGTTTGATCGTTTTCGATGTTGATGAAGCCACTGAAGCTCGCAGCATCCGTGACGTGAAAGAACAAGAAGTATACATGGGTGAGATTCCACTCATGACTGCTAATGGTTCATTCATCATCAATGGAACAGAGCGCGTTGTTGTCTCTCAGCTCCACAGATCTCCTGGTGTTTTCTTTGACCACGATGGTGGCAAAAACAATGCAAATGGAAAATTAATTTATTCTGCACGTGTTATTCCTTATCGCGGTTCTTGGTTGGATTTCGAATTCGACCAAAAAGATCTGATTCACGCACGTATCGACAGACGCAGAAAATTTCCTGCAACAATTATTTTGAAAGCCCTTGGTTACAACACTGAATATTTGTTGGAACAATTCTATGACCTCGATCACGTTTACCTCAATGGTAAGCAACTTTTCAGAAAACTCGACATCGAAAGAATGGCCGGTCAACGTGCCGTTTCTGATATCGTAGATCCAAAATCTGGAGAAGTTTTAGTTAAAGCTGGCCGACGTGTGACCCGTGCGATCGTCAAAAAAATGAAGGATATCAATCTTTCTGAAGTTGAAGTTCAGCCCGAAGATCTAGACGGAAAAGTGCTCGCTAAGCCTTTAATCGATGAGTCCACTGGTGAAATCATCGCAGACGCAAATGCAGAGCTTTCCCCATCTTTGATCAAAAAAGCAATCAGCCTCGGTATCACTGAATTCAAACTGATCTTCTTTGATGGTTTGTCTGTTGGTCCTTACCTCAGAAACACTTTGCTCGTTGATAAGATCAACAACAAAGAAGAAGCCCTTATCGAAATCTACAAGCGTCTTCGTCCTGGCGAGCCTCCAACTCTCGAGGCTGCCACTGCGTTCTTCCAAAGATTATTCTTCGATCCAGAAGCTTATGATCTATCAGAAGTTGGACGTATTAAAATCAATCACAAGTTTTCTATTTCAATGGAAGATTGCCCTCCAAGCTACAGAACATTAACTGAGAAAGACATTATCTCTACAGTTAAGACTTTGATTGATCTAAAGAACGGCAAAGGCGTTGTAGATGATATCGATCACCTTGGAAATCGTCGTGTACGATCTGTGGGTGAATTGTTAGAAAACCAATACCGCATCGGTCTTGTTCGTATGGAACGAGCCATTCGTGAGCGCATGAGTCTTCAAGATGTTGAAACTATGATGCCTCATGATCTTGTGAACGCAAAACCTGTGAACGCTGTTGTAAAAGAATTCTTCGGATCCTCTCAGCTTTCTCAGTTCATGGACCAAACAAATCCACTATCAGAAATTACTCACAAGCGCCGTTTATCTGCTCTTGGTCCCGGTGGTTTGACTCGTGACCGTGCAGGCTTTGAAGTTCGAGACGTACATCCGACTCACTACGGTCGTATTTGTCCAATCGAAACTCCAGAGGGACCAAATATCGGTTTGATCGCATCACTTGCGACTTACGCGCGTATCAATCACTATGGATTTATCGAAACGCCGTACAGAAAAGTGGACGAAGGTAAGATTTCAAAAGAAATCACTTACATGTCTGCTTTAGAAGAACAAGGTCACTTCAAAGCTCAAGCGGATCGTGAGCAAGACACGGGAACTATCAATCAAAGCACAGTGACGATTCGTCGTGACGGTGAATATGAGCTTGTCGATAAAGACAAGGTCACTTTGATGGACGTATCTCCCTCTCAGCTGGTTTCAATTGCAGCTTCATTAATTCCATTCCTTGAGCATGACGATGCCAACCGAGCCCTGATGGGATCGAACATGCAACGTCAAGCTGTGCCTCTTTTAAGATCTCGTGCTCCACTTGTTGGAACTGGCGTCGAGCGATTAGTTGCTCGTGACTCTGGAACTTCAGTTGTTGCACAAAATGACGGTATTGTTGAAGAAGTAGATGCATCACGCGTTGTGATCCGACGTTTCGCTAAAGGTGGCGAACTCGGCGCCAACGTAGATATCTACAATCTAACTAAGTACCAACGTACAAATCAAAATACATGCTTCAACCAAAAGCCGATTGTTAAAGTGGGCGACAAAGTTGCTAAAACTGACATCATTGCTGATGGACCTTCAACTGAAGTCGGAGAACTTGCTCTAGGACAAAACATCCTAGTCGCGTTCACGCCTTGGATGGGTTACAACTTCGAGGATTCAATCCTTGTGTCTGAGCGTCTTTTAAAAGAAGACACTTACACATCTGTTCATATCGAAGAATTCGAGTGTGTGGCTCGTGATACAAAGCTTGGTAAAGAAGAAATCACTCGAGATATCGCAAACGTGGGCGAGGAAGCTCTTAAGGATCTCGATAACTCAGGTATCGTGCGAATCGGTGCTGAAGTTAAACCTGGAACAATCCTGGTCGGAAAAGTAACTCCAAAGGGTGAAACTCAGCTTTCTCCTGAAGAAAAACTTTTACGCGCGATCTTCGGTGAAAAAGCGGGCGATGTTCGTGATACTTCTCTTCGTGCACCATCTGGTGTTTATGGAACAGTGATCGACGCGCAAGTTTATAGCCGTGAAGGTTCGGAGCGCGACGAGCGTCTCTCTGCCATCATCGAAGAAAAGAAGAAAAAATTAGAAAAAGATTACTCAGTCGAGCAAAACGTAATCAGAAATAATTCTATCTCTAAATTACGTGAAATCTTGATCGGCAAGAAGACAACGGGTGTCCTTCTAAATGAAGATGGATCTCAGAAGCTTCTTAGCAAGGGTCAAGACATCACAATTGCAGATCTTGAAACGATTCCATTTGAACTCTTGTCTTACATCCCACTTGATCAAGAACTTGAATTCCAAGTGAATAAAATTATTGATGGAGCTCGAAATCAGTTGGATGCCGTGAAAATGGTTTTCCAAGAAAAGATCGAACGACTCAAAAAGGGTGATGAATTACCTCCTGGAGTT
>CAZPBD010000109.1:0-4996 GCA_964584655.1 uncultured Pseudobdellovibrionaceae bacterium
ATTTGTACTTGGCCTATCTTTGAGCTCATTTTCTGCAGAAAGCGGCGATGGCGCTAAAGCTCACACAGATTGGAATAAAGTGTCCCCTCAGCCAGTCGCTGATACTACAAAGTCGACCCTGCCTGAATCAACAAAACTAGTAACGCCGAAGTTCTTAGAAAAAGTAAAGGGCACTGAAGTTCTATTAAAGTGGGAAGAAGTGGCCGACGTTGAGTATTATTTGCAAGTGGCAACTGATCCCGTTTTTAAATGGATGATCGTTAATACTCCGAATATGAAAGCCACTGAATTCAATTTGAAGAATTTAGAAGCTGGTAAGCAGTACTTCTGGAGAGTCTACACTCAAAAACCAAACAACTGGCCTGGTTACACTAAAGGCGAAGTAGTGAAATCTGCTTTCGAAGTTGTAAAGTAAGCCTTCAAGTAAAAAACTGGTCCCGTCTGGATTGACTGGCGTGATGAAATCATTTAAATGTAACTTTCGGAGGTACATTTAAATGATCAATCAAAACGCAATCGTCGAAAGCTTGAACTGGCGCTATGCCACTAAAAAATTTGATGCGACAAAAAAAATCAACGAACAAAACTGGAACACTTTAGCTGAAAGCTTAAGACTGGCTCCCTCTTCTTACGGTTTACAGCCTTGGAAGTTTTTAGTTGTTCAAAATCGTGAGACTTTAAAAAAGTTAACACCACTTTCTTGGGGTCAAACTCAGGTGGAAGACTGCTCTCACTTTGTTGTGTTCACAACAATGACAAAAATGACAGAAGAGCATGTGAAAAACTTCATCCAAAAAACGGCCAAAGTTCGTGGTCAAGATGCTGAAGCATTAAAAGGTTATCAAGACATGATGATCGGTGATGTTGTGAAAGGTCCTAGATCTGAAATTGCTAAGTGGTGGGCTCAACGACAGTCCTATATCGCCATGGGATTTCTGATGCAAACCTCTGCACTTTTGCAGATCGACACATGTGCCATGGAGGGGATCGACCCTGCTGGTTACGATGATGTTTTAGGTTTGAAAGGTTCAGGCTATGAAACTGTGGCAGCTGTTGCTTGCGGATACCGACATCAAGATGACAAATATCAAACTATGAAAAAAGTCAGATTTGATACATCTGACGTGATCAAGTTCGTATAAGTTGCTAACCTCGGACCCATGAAGAAAATTCTTTATTGGGTCCGAAAAGATCTGCGAACTCACGACAATCTTTGCCTGCAATGGGCCAGTCGTCAGCCATGCGAAATTTTAATTATTTATCCTTACCCAAAAGAGCTTTTGCGCTCTGAAAACTTCAGACAGCAATTCCAGGCGGAATCTTTAATTGATTTCTCGGGACAGCTTTCAAAATTAGATCTTCAATTTTATGCACTCAAACAGCCTGCGGAAATGCTGATTCCAGATTTGGTCAAAAAGTTTGAAATCGACGAGCTGATCTTTCAAAGTGAAATCAGTCCAGAAGAAGTGGACACTCAAAACACCGTATTGCAAAAAATTGTAACTACAAAATGTCAGGCCAAATCTTTTTGGCAAAGCTCTTTGATCTTAAAAAAGGATCTGCCCTTTCCGTTTGAAAGATTTCCCAATGGATTTTCGGATTTCAGAAAAAAAGTCGAGTATCAATTAACCATTCAACCTTTGGTGCAAACGAAGTGGGAAAATTTAAAACAGCTGCCGACTGAAAATTTAGAAAAATCCACAATTGAAAGTTCAGAGTTAAAAAACTTATTTATCGGTGGAGAAACCGAGGCCTTGAACAGACTGCACCACTATCTTTGGAAGTCGGATGCCATTGCAAGTTACAAAGAAACCAGAAATGGAATGATTCTGATAGATGACTCTTCGAAATTTTCACCTTGGCTTGCCAATGGCTGTTTGTCTCCTCGAATGATTTATCAAGAGCTTACAAAATACGAACAAGAGCGAACTCAAAATGAATCCACCTACTGGATGTTTTTTGAACTTCTTTGGCGGGATTACTTTAAATTTTATGTTCACAAGTATGGGGCTTCAGTTTTTAAATTGTCAGGCATCGGAAAAAAGAAATCTCGAAAACTCTTAGAGGCTGAAGAGCTCAGGCGCTTTGAGCTTTGGACTGAAGGTATGACGGGTTATCCGTTAGTGGATGCTTGTATGCGTGAGCTGAATCAAACAGGCTGGATGAGCAACCGAGGTCGGCAAAATTCAGCAAGCTTTTTAGCAAAGACACTGGAAGTGGACTGGCGTTGGGGAGCTCAGTATTTCGAAAAGTATTTATTGGATTATGATGTGGAAAGTAATTGGGGCAATTGGAATTACGTGGCAGGTGTTGGCACTGACCCTCGGGATCGCAGTTTTAATGTGATCAAGCAATCCTATGACTACGACGCAAACGGAGATTACATCCGATTGTGGATCCCAGAGCTTGCAAACTTTCACGGGGCCGAGATTCTAGAGCCCTGGGCTCACAATTCTAAGTTTCAAAAAAGTGGTTACCCAGAAAGAATGATCTAGTGAAGGATTGTGTCTTTATCGGAATAGATCAAACAGGAGCTGTGGATTCGAAAGGTCGACCAAAAAAATTGCCAATGGCTTCACTTAGCTTTCAAAATCAAAGCTGGCAAGTCGACACTCGTTTTATCAACGGACTTCATGCTGAGGAATTTCAAAATTTCGAGAATCTAAAAATCATAGCTGTGGATAGTGTTTTGGGACTTCCCCACAAAGTTTTCCCCAAAAAAAGAAACTTGCGGGATTTATTCAAGCAAGCTTCGGATTTTGAATTTAATAAAAAAGCCTACGGGATGGAGACGGCTTATCAGTTTTTCCAAACTTTTTTAAAATCGAAAAGCGAATTTCCCACTCGAGCCTGTGAGCAACTTGCCAAAGCTAATTCGGTTTTTCAAAAGCATCCCTTTCAAAAAAATATTGGCTGCGGAACTTTTCGAATCTGGAAAGAGCTCGGAAAAAATCCTGATTGGTTTCACCTCTTTCCCCAGGACGAAGAATTTTTAAAATTAAATGGTAAGCCCGTTGTGATGGAGGGCTATCCAAGTCTTGTTTGGAAAAATTTGATTCAATCAAACACGCGAAAGACCGAAGTTCTGCTGAAATATTTGAAGCAAAATAAAATAACAATTCTAAATCTGGATATCGATGCAGATACGGCTGATGCGATTGTGCTCAGTCTTGCTGCTTTCGAGTTTTTTAAGAATCCAAAGTTAATTGATCAGCCTCACCTAAAAACAGAGGGCTGGATTTTAGGCCTTGATTAGCCGGCAGATGGCTTAAGTAAACTTTTATATCTTAAGATGAGCTCTTTCAGCTCGGGGGAATCGTACTTTGCGTACTTTTCTGAAAGCAGTTGGGGGTCAGTTCCCATCACAAAGTCTGTGTAAATTTCAGCTCTGACCTTTTCGCCTAAAGTCCCCTTCAGGCTCTCGTGGGCAGTTTTACCTATCACAATTGAGTGCTTCATATTGATCATCAGAATAGTCCCGCCTAGATCCGCCATGGAAATTTGCACAGATGGCAAATTCATTTCCACCGGTGCCGATGGGGCAGCGAGCTGTAACAGTGCGGATAGCAACATGATTCTCATTGTGGTTCGTCCTTAGCTGGTCCAGTTAACTAGATCATATAGATATCGGTGCAAGAGTGACACCTGAATGATCTCACTGTCTCATTATGAGAATTCCAACTTATTTTCATTTTTTATTCGAATCATTCCGATAATTTAATAGAAGGGGATTCTTTGAGTTTAAAAATTCTGAGCTCAATTTTTGTAATCATGATTTTGCAAACAGCGTTTGCAGAGACTGTTATGAAATCTAACCCTAAATCCAAAGAACATTCTGACGAAACAGCACTTAAAGATTTGATGAACAGTCAGTATTTTAAGATCAAACCCAACAACCAAGCAGAAATCAAAGATCTGAATGGATTTATCAATTTCACCAACGATACTGGAACCATCAATTGCTCCTTTTTTAAAGACAAAGTGCCACCAAAAGCCAAACTGATCTTGGCTTCTCAAAGCGTGTGGATCAGTGATTCAGGACCTGCAAAAATTAAAGTGGACACTACTCAAATCACCGATCCCAATCGACCGCAATCGATGAAACTAAGACTGTACAGAGCTAAAGATCATATCGATTTGAATTGCGAATTTGTCAGCCGGATATCAGGAAGCATAGATTCAATAGCTCAAGAAGAAGCCCAAAGAGCCAAGTGCGAAGTCAAAGGTGGATTTTTCACCAGATACTCAAGAAAAGAATACGATTATGCCTGTGATTACAATCTCAAGTACGCTGACCTCAAGCGAGTTTTCACCAGCGCAGGTCTTAACTTTGAAGTCCGCGTCGAACCACCAGAAATCGCAGTCATGGTATTAGGTGAAGATAAGCCTAAACTAACTGAAGTTAAGAAAAAATCAAAACGAACTCCCAGCAGTGTCAAAGATAAGTAGTCTTCTGACTGCTGTCTTACAATATTTGGCAAAAGTGCCTGGCAAAACTAACCAATCCCAAGCTGATACAACCAAAACCCGTCCAATTCGTTTCGAGCCATCAATCGCCGTCCAACAACTTGCATAAGCCAATCAGTATGAAAACAAAAAACAAGATTTCTATTCTATTCGCCGTTCTATCAATCTGCAGCCCAAGCTTTGGCTCTTACATCCATCAAGAAATTGAGATGTTCGAAGTTAAATCCATAGCCAAACTGACTGAGTATTCGATCAAAGAAAAAGGCAAACTGAAATTTGATCGCCTGCAATTTGAAATCGGTCACAGCAATGTCAGTGGACCTAGAAAACTGAATGTGTCTGAAACAACTGTCTTAAATTTAAAATCACAAATGTCTGTCGAAGACCGCATCGAAAAAATGAAGATGACTTTAGAAGATCAAGCCGGTGTTCAAGTGGCCAATCAAGACGAGAAAAAAGTTTCAGAGAAAATCTGCACTGAGAATAAGATTGAGCGTGTTTGCCATGTTTCGATTGAACTTCTTTTGAC
>CAZPBD010000110.1:0-4786 GCA_964584655.1 uncultured Pseudobdellovibrionaceae bacterium
ATCCCAAGCTTAAAGATAAATGTGAAAAAGGCAATATTTGGGTCGATAGCGAAACTCTGAAGCACAACCTTTATGGTCTGACTTATTTAACAGAAGAGTGAAAATTTAAAACAGGAGTTATCAAATGAAAACAATTCAACTATTCCTAATGGGTACCTTATTCTTACAATCTGCCTCCCACGCCCAATACAGCTTTGAATCAATGGCAAATCCCTCTTCTCCACAGCACATCGGAAATGCGCTGAATCCTACTAATCCGATGCACAACAAAAAAGATGGCGAGACCATCAGTAATAACTGCGCAGTTTCAGAGTTGCTTAATGGCTTTAAAGAAATCAGAATTGATCTCAATATTCGAACTGATAAAAGTCTCAAAGTCTCTTATTGGCACTCTCCGAGATATTCGATCAGACTCGAAGTTCCGGGTAGATCAAAAAATTCTTATAGATTTTATCACCAAGATACCTTTGCCGTTCCCGCAAATGGTGGTGACATAAGCGAATCCATCAATATTCAAATATCAGATAATAGTTGCCAATTAGCCAATATTGAAAAAGACGATGTGTTGGAATTAGAAATCTACTTATGGACGGGAATATTGAAGGGCGAAAAACTGGTAGGTGCCAACAAGGTCAAAATTTCAGACATACTCAACCAAACAATGCGCGTTCCTTTTGACTACAGTAATCAGAACCAATTACTTATCAAAATTCAGTAAATAAAAACTACTTTTTGGATTTTTCTTGCTCACGCTTTTGGCGAGTCACCTGATCAACGTAGTTTTCGTAGACCTGATTGTCAGCTTTTGAAGTGCCAAAAAGATCTTTGATCTTTCGCGCTTCACTGCCATCCGATTTAATGGCTTTTTGCTTGATACTAATTTTAACAAAACCAATCAGCTTATCAGGATCCACTTCACCTTTTTTATCTTTCACATTCACTCGCCCAATGACGTCTGTGGTTGTGTGTTCAAGACCTGATTGAACTTTATTTTTAACTAAATCCAATCTTTGTTTGGCAATACGGTCTGCTTCAGCAGCTTGGCCAGTGGCCACAGTTTGATTAAACATGGCAGAGGTAATGAAAATCTCAGCGTCTTGAAGACCTGCTGTGATTCCTTTCAGCCTTGTCATGATATTAATAAACTCTGGCGTTGGAATCGATGTTCCACGCAAGAACAACATTGTGTCAGGAATATCAAAATCAAAACCCTCGGGACTGACTTGGACATTTTTGGCAATATCCCCCAGCTGATCCGCTAAAGTCGAGACCACCACTTTCGCAGAACCCATATCTAAAACATTCGGAGTCGTATCGATGGGCTCAAGAAAACTTTGGAAAGCTTTCAGTGGTTCATTGAGTAAATCTAAAAAGAGTTTTTCTAATGTCAGCTCAACACCGTAGTTCGAAAAATTGTATTCGATCACAGAAGGTGTTGAGAAATAATCAGCAATGGCCTTTTTAGTTTCATCACTTTGACCCAAAAGCCACATCACCAAGAAAAATGCCATCATCGCTGTCATAAAGTCAGCCAAAGCCACTTTCCACGATCCCCCGTGGTGACCACCACCAACAACGGTGATTTTTTTAATGACGATAATTGGTTTCTCTTTAGCCACTTTTTACGCTGCTTTCTTAATATTCTTAGTTGCTGCATCCAGTTCATCAAATGTCGGACGCTCATCTGGCATCACTGATCTTCTTGCGTACTCAACGCACACCAACGGAGGAGCTCCTCTTTGTAAAGCCACAAGAGCTTGTCTGATTGCTTCTAAATAACGGCCTTCTTCGTCAATGTCGGCTGCCATTTTTGTGGCAACAGGACCAATCAAACCGTAGGCACCGAAAACCCCAAGCATGGTTCCCACAAGGGCCGATGCAACCGAGGCTCCGATTTTTTCCACACCTGCTGTTAAATATCCCATGGTTTTTACGATACCCAAAACCGCGGCCACGATTCCCAAACCTGGAAATCCATCGGCCACCATTTGCACAGCGTGCTGAGCTTGATGTTCTTCTGCATGAATCGCTTTAATATCATTACTTAATAGATCATCCACGTCGTACTGACTGAGTTCTGCCGACAATGTGATTTTCATGGTGTCACAAAGAAAGTGAACCGCATGATGATTTTTCATAAAACCTGGATAAGCTTTAAAAATCTCTGAGTTCTCGGGTTTCTCGATGTGTTTTTCTAAACCCTGAGGGCCTTCTTTCCTGAAAACTTGGAACAACTGAAACAAAAGCTGGAGCAATTCCAGGTAGTCCGATTTTTGAGGACCCTTCTTGGTCAAAGCTTTCAATGCCAGCGAGATACCCATCTTCACAATTTTCATTGGATTTGCAATGATGTAGGCGCCCAGTGCGGCTCCCCCGATAATCATCATCTCCAAAGGAGTTGCTTTAAGAATGATGGACATATTACCACCGGCGATCATGAAACCACCGAAGACCATAATGAAAACAACGATAATACCTACAAATCCCATTTGTACCTCAGGTTCTTGATCGGCAGTTGATGATAAAAAATTGAGACAACCAGGACCTCCTGCTTCCAAACTAGGCCCACGTCCAGGTTTTTGATTCTCAATGCCCACGTCTAGTGATAACCTGGTCCCTATGAAACTTCTCCTTCCTGTGTTTTTCATCTTCAGTTTTTTGATTCAGCCTTTGATGGCTCAGACCGCACCCGCCATCGATCCTTTGGATGTTTCAGGTCAACTTTTCCCATCGAAACTTAAATCCTTTCAGCCCACTAAACTCATCTTGAAGCTCAAATTGCCTTCTGACTATCACGCGTACGCTGATCAATTTCAGCTCAAATTGGATCCTAAAAGTGGATTTCAATTGGGTGATTGGAGCGTAGGTCCACTGAAAACTTGGTTTGATAAATTCTCAAAAAAAAATCGCCAAGGGATTTCTGGCCAGGCAGAGCTTGTGGCCGAATTGATCGCACCAGAAAATCCGTCGAGTTCAAATTTACATATCGATTTGGTGTATCAAGCTTGCAGCGAAACTTTTTGTTTGTTTCCGCAAACAAAGAAAATTTCTATTCCATTTGAAAGTGTTGAAGTTCAGAACGCAGCCCCGTCTGTCATGGGTTGGGACTTACAAGCCCTCTTTCAAAAAAGCCTCAGTGACAGTTTATTCATGGCCTTACTTTTCGCTTTTATTGCAGGATTTCTAACCAGTTTAAGTCCTTGCGTTTATCCGATGATCCCCATCACACTCGCCGTTCTCTCTCGGGGAGCTGAATCTCGCGGACGATTTTCTCAACTTCGATTTTCACTGGTTTACGTTTTTGGAATTGCCACAACATTTTCAATTTTAGGTTTGGCTGCTGCTCAATTTGGATTTCTTTTTGGCTCGCTTCTGAACGAAATTTGGATCCTTGTTATTATTTCTGCTGTTTTGTTCATCATGGGAATCAGTCTTCTGGGTGTGTTTGATATCCAACCGCCAGCTGTTTTGATGAAGGTGGCCAATTCAAAAACGGCGGGTGGCTTGCAAGGGGCTTTTATCTCGGGTTTGTTTTTTGGCATTGTGGCCAGCCCCTGCGTAGGTCCCATCCTTGTCGCTATTTTGGCCTGGGTCAGCTCAACAAAAAATCCAGCCCTCGGTTTTATACTCCTTTTTGTTTACGCCCTAGGTTTAGGAATGCTGTTTATTTTCTTAGGATTGTTTTCAAAGTCTCTTCCAAAATCGGGTCGCTGGATGAACCATGTGAAAAAAGCCATGGGTGTTTTGGTCATTGCCGTTAGCTTTTATTATTCGCACCTCATCTGGCAGCAACTGCAATTGGGCTCAAAACCCACATTCAGTGAAGACAAAATTGGCCAAAACCAACTGCCTTGGAAGCCCTTGACCGAGGAAAGCTTAGCCGCTGCCAAAGGTAAGCCCGTCATGATCGATTTCTGGGCCCTCTGGTGTGCGGCCTGCCATGAGCTCGAACAGAACACCTTTGCTGACCCGAAAGTGAGAGCTGCTCTGGAAAACTACGTGTTATTTAAATATGACGCCACAAAAGTGACCCCAGAGACTCAAAAATGGTTGGAAAAATTTTCCATTCGCGGCCTTCCCGCTGTGTTGTTTTTCTCTGCAGAAGGGGTATGGCTTGAGAAATTGACTTTAACCGAGTATGAGAGTGCAGAGCGATTCCTCGCTCGATTGCAAAAGGTTAAAGAAAATGAATCTCGTCCGTCTCAATAAAGCCCTTTCTGAAGCTGGAATTACAAGTCGCCGTAAGGCAGATCGCCTGATCGAAATGGGCCTTGTTCAAGTCAATGGTAAAAAGGTTTTCGAACACGGTGTGAAAGTAAACACCACAAAAGATAAAATCGTTGTTGAAGGTAACCCGGTTACTTTTTTCCACAAAAAATTGTATGTCATGTTTCATAAACCAAAGAATGTTTTAACAACTTTGAGCGATCCAGAAGGACGTCCAACGGTTGGTGACTATTTTACTAAATTCCAAGTTCGATTGTTTCCAGTGGGTCGACTGGATTGGGAATCTGAAGGTCTGCTTCTGATGACCAACGACGGTGATTTTTCAAACTCCGTCATGCATCCTAAAGAAGACATCACAAAAACTTACCTTGTGAAAGTGAACGGTCGTCCCGAGAAAAAAGAATTAGATAAGCTCTTAGGTGGAGTTTCCATCGTGGGTGGTAAAGCTAAAGCTCTTCACATTGAAAAAGTAAAGCGGTCTGATATTTCTGATCAGTACGACTGGTTTAAAATTGTGATCTCCGAGGGCAAAAACCGTCAAATCCGTCAGATGTTTGCG
>CAZPBD010000111.1:0-4765 GCA_964584655.1 uncultured Pseudobdellovibrionaceae bacterium
GGGCCTTAGACCCATTATCTCCATCGAGGAAGCTCAAAAAGTCTTGGGCATTTTAAAAGAAAAGAACGTTAAAATTGATAATCAAACATGGAATCGCAGATACCGCGAGTACATGGAAAAAATCAAAACAGGTTCGGTTTACGAAATCGCGGAAGTCCTTCGCGACCTTTTTGTACTGAAAGTCGATAAAGAGCTCTCTTTCGGAGAAAGAAAGATGCTTGATACGGCTCGTAATCTTTTACTAAAAGAACTCTCTTTGGCGACAGACAAAGAAAAGCTCTTCCAAGAAGAAGAAGTGAAGCAAATCTTCGGAGTTGTCTAAACTCTGGGGATTAAGGCAAACTTAATCCCACTATGAACAATCAAAATATTCGCGTCAGATTCGCTCCAAGTCCCACTGGATATCTTCATGTGGGTGGAGCTCGCACAGCCTTTTACAATTATCTTTTTGCTAAAAATCACGGTGGCAAATTCATCCTTCGAATTGAAGACACCGATGTTGCCAGATCCACAGATGAATCTTTGAAAATGGTGATCCATGATTTGAAGTGGTTAGGATTAAATTGGGATGAGGGCCCTGAAGCTGACAGCTTGAAAGATGTGGGAGCCTTCGGTCCTTACAAACAATCACAAAGACTGACAATTTATAAAAAAGTAGCCGACGAGCTTTTGGCAAACGGTCAGGCCTATTACTGCTTTATGACCGATGCTGAAATCGAAGCACAAAAAGCGAAAGCTGAAGCTGAAGGCCGTGTGGCTCATCTTGTGTCACCATTTGAAAACATGAGCCTGAGCGATGCAAAAGCAGAACTAGCTAAAGGCAAAACGGCCGTTGTCAGATTCAAAACTCGCAATTTAAAAAAGGATTATACCTTTAAGGATCTTGTTCGCGGTGAGATCACTTTTCCATCAGACATGGTGGGTGATTTTGTTTTGCTCAGGTCCGACGGCATGCCAGTTTATAATTTCTGCTGCGCCGTGGACGACCACATGATGCAGATCACGCATGTTCTGCGTGCCGAAGAGCATCTCTCAAACACGCTCAGACAACTGATGATTTTCGAATCTATGAAATGGCAAACACCCCAGTTTGGGCATTTGTCTGTGGTTTTAGATGAAGACAAACAAAAGATGAGTAAACGAAAAGGGGCCACTTCCTGTTTCCAATTTATGGAAGAGGGTTATTTGCCGGAAGCTCTCCTCAATTTTATTGCGCTGTTGGGTTGGTCTCATCCAGAAGAAAAAGAAATCATTTCGGTTGATGAAATGATTCAAAAATTTTCCACCGAGAGATTGAACTCTTCAGGGGCTGTCTTTGATGGTGTAAAGTTGAAATGGATGAATGCGCAATATTTGCGAGCCATGCCAGAGGAAAAACTTTGGCCCTTGGTAAAGCCCTTTTTATTAAAGGCAGGTTTGAATTTGCCTTTTGAGAATCAATCTTGGGCTGTTCAAACTTTGCAAACTTTTAAAACTCACATGGAAATTTTAAGCGATGCTGTGGGGCTTTATTCTTTGTTGGATGATTCAAAATTTGTGATTCAACCCGAATCGGCAGAGGTTTTGGCATTTCCCACAACAGGGACAGTCTTGAATAAGTGGAAAGAATTGATTTCTGCATTTCAAGGTCAAAGTTTAACAGAAGCTGATTTTTTAAGAATCGAAGCAGAAGTGAAAACTTCCACTGGAGCGAAAGGGAAAAACCTCTTTCAACCAATTCGCGTGGCCGTCATCGGTAAGCCCCAGGGGCCCGAGCTTAAGATGATAGTTCCTCTGATGACGACAAAATCTTTGATCGCAAGAGTGGATCAAGTTTTAAAAAATGGGGTGAGCTCTTGAGTTTCAAAATTTACAATACTCTGACAAAAGTGAAAGAAGATTTCAAACCTCGTGATCCTAAAAAAGTGACCATGTATGTGTGTGGTCCCACGGTGTACAATTTTTTACACGTTGGAAATTTTCGTGGCCCCGTTTTTTTCAATCTTGTTAGAAACTGGATAGAAAAAAAAGGATTCTCTGTCACCTATGCGCTTAATTTTACAGACATTGATGATAAGATCCTTGCCAGAGCTGAGGCCGAAAAGATTTCGGTTTCTGAAGTTTCCGAAAAGTACATAGCTGAATACAAAACAGATTTTAAAAGCTTAGGACTTCGTGTTCACGATGTGAACCCGAAAGTGACAGAGTATTTAGATAGTATCGAAAAAATGATTGAAGTGTTAATCGAAAATAAGAAAGCCTACGAAGTCTCAGGCGACGTTTACTTTCAAGTGGATCAATCCAAGGAGTACGGAAAACTGAGTGGCAGAAATGTGGAAGATCTATTGGCTGGAACTCGAGTTGAGGTTCAAGAATCTAAGAAAGCGCCAGCGGATTTTGCACTTTGGAAAAAAGCAAAGCCCAATGAGGCTTCTTGGCCAAGTCGATGGGGCAAGGGTCGACCCGGATGGCACATTGAGTGTTCTGCGATGATCGAGAAGATTTTTAATGGGTCTGTTGATATTCATGGTGGTGGTATCGATTTGGTTTTCCCTCATCATGAAAATGAGTTGGCACAAAGTGAAGCCGCCTTTTCTGAGAAAAAATTTGTTGGCACTTGGATGCATGTCAACATGCTGAATTTCGGCGGACAGAAAATGAGTAAGTCTGTCGGCAACATTGTTTCACTTCGTGAGTTCGCAAGCCAGTACCCTTCTGAACTTTATAAATGGCTTATTTTGTCTAGCCATTACAGATCTGTTTTAGATTTCGGTGATGAATCCGTTGAGCGAGCGATTTCATCTTTAGCTCGAATTTATTCAAGCCTTGCTCTTGCCACTGGTTTTTTAAGTGATTCAGTTCATGTGACAGATTTAGATCTTAAGTTAGCGAAACAAGATTTAAATTTGTCAGGTGCCACTTTGAAAGTGGATCAAAGTTTAGATGATGATTTTAATACGCCTGAGGTTTGGGCCCAAGTTTTTGATTTGGTTCGAGCCATCAACACAAAATTGAAACGGGGAGCAAAAGTCACGGTACAAAACAAAGCTTTGGCTCAAGTATTTGTGACTTGGGTTAAAGATGTGGGGGCTTTGATGAGTCTGTTTCAGCAGCCACCTGTACAATTTTTAATTGATTTAGATGATTTGCTGTTGAAGAAAAAAGAACTGTTGCGAACAGACATCGATCAAATTGTAAAAGATCGTGCGCATGCAAGAGAATCAAAGGATTTTGCAAAATCAGACGAGTTAAGAAAGAAATTAGATTCTTTGGATATTTCAGTAATGGATTTAGCCAGTGGAAGTTACTGGGAAGTGAAGAAGTGATTTTAATTCAATGAAAAAGCCGTTTAAACTTGTTTCACCATTTCAGCCTGGGGGCGATCAGCCCAAAGCCATTGACGATATGGTGTCCAATTTTAAACAAGGTCTTAAACATCAAACATTACTTGGTGTGACGGGTTCTGGAAAAACATTTTCCATGGCTCATACCATTGCTCGTATGGGTTTGCCTGCTTTGATTTTAGCACCTAATAAAACCTTGGCTGCCCAGTTGTATGAAGAGTTCAAAGAATTGTTTCCACAGAATGCTGTGGAATATTTTGTGTCCTATTACGATTACTACCAGCCCGAAGCCTACATTCCTTCCAGTGATACCTTTATTGAAAAGGATTCTGCCATCAACGAGCAAATCGATCGCATGAGACATTCAGCGACGCGGTCTTTGTTTGATCGAAAAGATGTGATCATCGTAAGTTCTGTTTCTTGTATTTATGGTCTTGGAAGTCCTGAAGCCTACGAGGGCATGATGGTGCAAGTGATGAACGGAGCAC
The DNA here is from genome assembly GCA_964584655.1 of uncultured Pseudobdellovibrionaceae bacterium. Lineage (GTDB taxonomy): Bacteria > Bdellovibrionota > Bdellovibrionia > Bdellovibrionales > Bdellovibrionaceae. The sequence continues at coordinate 3,812 of CAZPBD010000111.1, forward strand.
CTTTGAAGCGGGATCATTTGCTTCGGGAGCTTGTCAGGATTCAATATCAAAGAAACAACGTGGATTTTGCCAGGGGCAATATTCGAGTTCGTGGTGACATCGTGGAAGTTTTTCCGCCTTATGAAGAGCAGCGAGCGATTCGAATTGAATTTTTCGGAGATTTTGTTGAAAGACTCAGCTGGATGGATCCGCTGACGGGTGAAAGATTAGAAGATCTGGATCAAATTGGAATTTATCCTGGAAGCCATTATGCGACTCCAGAAGATACGGTGAAGCGGGCCATCGCATCGATCCAAGAAGAATTGCGCATGCGAATTCAGCAGTTTAATTCTCAGATGAAACTTTTAGAGGCTCAAAGAATTGAGCAGCGCACTTATTATGACATCGAGATGATGGATCAAATGGGATTTTGTCCAGGAATCGAAAATTATTCCAGACATTTCACAGGCCGAGCTGAGAACGAGCCACCACCGACTTTATTAGAGTATTTTCCGAAGGAATTTTTAACTTTTGTCGATGAGTCTCACATCACCATTCCGCAAATCGGAGGTATGTATCGTGGGGACAGGTCTCGAAAATCCACTTTAGTTGAGCATGGATTCAGATTACCATCGGCTTTGGACAATCGTCCTTTGAACTTTCAAGAGTTTGAAAAAATGATGGATAAAGTGGTTTATGTCTCAGCCACACCTGGTCCCTATGATTTGCAAAAATCTGAAGGCATCATCGTTGAGCAAATCATCAGGCCCACGGGACTGATTGATCCCATCGTTGAAATAAGGCCCGTGAAACATCAAGTGGATGATTTGCTCAAAGAGATCCGCATTCGAATCGCTAAAAAAGAGCGTGTCTTAATTACCACTTTAACAAAAAGAAGTTCAGAGGATCTCACTGAGTATTACGAATCCTTAGGTGTGAAAGTGAAGTATCTACATTCTGAAATTCACACTCTCG
>CAZPBD010000112.1:0-4706 GCA_964584655.1 uncultured Pseudobdellovibrionaceae bacterium
ACAAAAAATATTACGATCAAATGTTTTTGGCCCTTCAAAAGGGTGACAAAGATTCCGCCAATCACTTTCGAGAGCTGATGGAAGGTTTTCGGCAGGAGTCGATTCGATCTCGAGAACTGCCAAAGTTTGATGCTGATCAACTGCCGGACTTTTTAAATTTCGTCTTAAATAAAAATCAATTGGATCTGAATCTTCCCCTCAGATCTAATTGTATCAACGCCGCTTTTAATTTTCATTCTTATCATCCAGTTTATGAGCCCTACACAACAATGGAATTTTTAAATCAAATCAGGACTGACTTTTATCAATTGAAATCTCGGGATCAGCTTCGGACAGGAGACCTTGTTGTGTTTTGGTCAAAGACAAATGATCATTGGAACAAAGGACCGTTAAAAGTGGAAGATTTAGATCCTCAAGCAGTCGGGTTTCCCTTTGGATTTGTATTTGATCATGTCGCAGTCTATTTGGGTCAAGATTGTGTGTTTCATAAACCAGATCCCACACCGACAAGTCGATATCAGATTAACCATTGGGATGATGTGGTGGGCTTTAGTGAAGTGGTGAATGGGTTCGAGATGACGTATCACTCAAAAAAAAGTCCATGAATTTCAACCCTATCTAAGATAAGGGTAGATCCGATGGAGTTCACCATGAAATTAGTAATTCTTGTATTCACTTTGATATACGCTCAAGCCAAAGCTCAACAGACCTTCTCGTTAAAAACTCCTCGTGGGGCGATGGTTCATGGAATTGCTCACTTCCCCCAATCGCAAAAACCTTTGCGTGCACTTTTAGTAGCACCGGGTCGCAGTTGTAATTCAAAGGGATCCTTGTTCGAGGCTCTTGGCCAAATGGGAGAGCAAAAAGGTCTTGTCGTTTTTCGCTTTGAGTGGAGCTACTGCAATAACAACCCACAAAGTCCTGCGCCCACTCCGGGATTTAAGAATGAAATTGAAGATTTTCAAACAGTTCTCAATTTTATGAAATCTTTGGGCACTGTGAAGGCTCAAGAAATTTTTATCGCGGGTAAATCATTAGGAAGTGTTGTGGCCTACTCTGTTTTTTCTCAAGACTCCAATGCCCGCGGTGCTGTCTTATTAACACCTGTTTGTGTGAACAATGGTGAATACTATCCAGGTTTTAAAAATGATCCTCGGCCCTTGCTTTTTGCATTAGGGAACAATGACCCGGATAACTGTGCGATTTCAGAGCTTGCGAAAATTTTAAAAGATGCGGGACCCCAAGTTCGCACTGTCATCGTGGGCGGTGATCATGGATTTCGAATCCTGGATTCTGACGGGCAGATGATTGTACCGCTGACTCAACAGAATATTTTACGGGTCGTTAACTCAACACTCAACTGGGTTCAATCGCACTAAAGTTGACTTGAGAGCTTGTTGATAAAATACCTAAGCACATTTAATCTGTACTTGATCAGGTCGTGGTTTATTCCGGCCAAGATTTGGATGGTATGAGAGTTTGAGCAGACTTTTCAAGCGGGAATGGTCTGAGCTACGAGCATTACAGCCTTGCATTGCCCCCAAAAGTTCTGAGTTTCGGCACGCTCCTAGCACCACCCGTAACTAGATGTATAAACAAGCCTTCATTATCTTATTGCTTCTATCTAGCCTACCTCAAGCTGCCTACTCTTTTGACAGTGACAGGAAACCAGCGGCACATGCCCAATTACAAGATCTGACAGCCGCTGCAAACGCAGTCTATCATCACCACTTTTGGAAGTACGATACAATCAATAATATGCCTTGGGATTGTGGTGGAAATTCTTATGATCTTTTCCTTGAAATGCAAAAGGTAGGCGCTCTTACTCGGCAGCAAAAAATTTTTATCGTTCACCAATTTTATGAAAAAGACTTTAAATTCGATAATAGAAATCAGCCTCTTTCGAGAATGCTGATTCCGTTAAAGCCACGAGCAGGTCATGATAAATGGGCCTTTCACGCGGTTCTCATCATTGATGGTTTGGTGTTTGATCAGTACTTCACGAATCAGCCAAGAATTCTAGGCTTCGACAAATACATACAAAAGATGTGGGGAGCTGAGAATCAAGATGATCTTCGATTTCAAATAGTACCAGCAACACAATATCATGAAATTGCAGCTCGGGGATATTCTATAAATAATACCCTTTTTCCAATCCTGAATTTTCAGCAGGCAAAAGAAATTTTGGAGCCTTAGGGTCGATCAGATGTCGGCTCGTGACTACCAGCTAAAACGAAGTTTTAACAGTAAAACCCAAACTGAAAAAATATTTAAACACATCCAGCTCTTCTGGATTATTAAAATAAACAATAAAAGCTCGCTCAAGCAAAGTGCCGTCCAGGCTGAGGTGCAGATGCTGATCAAACACTTTTAGGCTTTTAATTTGTGTGCTGGCCCGCAGTCCCCAGCGAAGGCTGGTGACATCGTAGTAGCGATCCTGGGGATAAAGCTCAGGGGAATCCACGTAAAAATTAGGATTGTCGGTGTAGGTCAGAACTGCTCCAAGCAATAAAGGATGGTAGTAAAATTCTGAGCCTTCTACAGAAACAGGATCGATCACTGATCTTAAATAAACAGCTGACATTTGTTTTATCGATGAGACTTCAGGATCTTGGGTGTAGCCGAGGACTGCCGAAACTTCGTTTTTATTGTCTTTAGAAATATAAGTGCCATGAACCTGTGCGCGCCCTAAGTAAGAACCGCTGCCAAAACCAAATTGATACTCAGCTTTCAAAGTCGATGTGAAGAAAAGCAAAACAAGAAGACGAATCAAGGAAACACCTGAACACAGTTTCTACGTTGGCATTGATAAGTTCTTACTTCCACATTGTCGATTTCCACTTTCATCCAACGGCCCTTTTCAATTCGGCTGACTTGAAAAACTTCGGTGTTGGCCCCCAGTTGCGTGCGATTAAAGCTGTGCAAATGTCCGTGAAACAAATAAACATCATTACCAAATCCATTTAGATAACCTTGGTATAAAGACTGATCCGCACTGGAAAAACTGGTGGAATTTTGAGGATCTTGATGTTGAAAGACAAAAAGGGGTTGTGCTGCATTCGCTGTGGAAACGGCCTGATCGAGGAAATTATAGTTCAGTCCTTCAGGGATTTCTAAAGCGTTATTATTAAAAAAGATCATTCGCCCAAAATCTGTATCAATGGAAAAATTCTCGGGGCCAAAAATCTTTTTAAACATCGCACGACCCGTGGTTGTTAAATCATGATTTCCTGGAACCACATAAATTGGATAATCTGCATCATTTAGAAATGAATAGAAAACTTCGTACTCGTCACGGGAACCAAAGTCAGTGAAATCTCCTGTGTAAACAGCGAAATCCACATTTTGTTTACCCATATCTGTGATGGTTTTATCTAAATCAGAATAGTTTTGGTGAGAGTCGGAAATCACCCCAAAAACAACTGTGTCGCCGCCGGCAAGATTGTAACTCGGAACTGAGAATTTCGCATTCCATAGATTTTTGATGGAAGTTTTCGTATCGAAGGCTGAGTCTTTAAATTCGAGGCAGCTGGTGAGTAAAATAAGGCAGGAGAAGATCAAAATGATCAGCTTTTTCATAGGCCTTATTTCTAACTAAGGTTTCTATGAAAAAGCAAAACATCTTTCTCTAGATTAAAGGCTTTCCTCTTGTCCTAATGGCGGTTTCAGCCCTTTTTTCTTAATTTTTTCCACAAGTGTGGTTCGATTGAGCCTGAGCAAAGCGGCTGCTTGATTTCGATTCCAACCGGTTTTCTCGAGGGCCCGCATGATCAGGTTGTTCTCGTAATTATCCACAGCCGTATTAAAATCAAGACCCTCTTCAGGAATGTCATGATGATTCATCTGTGTGGAGATCTGAGCACTTTGTGTTCTGTATTTCGGTGGAAGATCAATCACATCCACAATGCCTTGGCCTTTTAGAATAGTCAGACGCTCAACTAAATTTTCTAACTCACGAATATTACCGGGCCATGGGTACTGAATCAGACAATCCATTGCCTCATTTGTAAACCCAGCCAGATTTCTTCCTTTAGTTCGACCATAGAGTTCTAGAAAATGACTGAGCAAAAGGGGAATATCTGTTTTTCTTTCACGAAGAGCAGGGATTTGAATGGGAATGACGTTCAGACGATAGAAAAGATCTTCTCTGAAGTTGCCACTGGCCACTGCCTTTTCTAAGTCCACATTTGTAGCCGTGATCACGCGCACATTCACTTGAACTGTTTTTGTGCTACCCACGGGCTCAAAGCTTCTTTCTTGCAGAGCTCTCAGAATTTTTACTTGAAGATTGGGCTCAAGATCTCCGATTTCATCTAAGAATAAAGTTCCGCCGTCAGCCATTTCAAAGCGACCGACACGATTTGAAATGGCACCCGTGAAGGCCCCTTTCATGTGTCCGAAAAGTTCACTTTCCAAAAGTTCAGACGGAATAGCTCCGCAATTGATAGGGATAAAGGGGCCGGTAGACCTGGGAGAGCTAAAATGAATGGCTCTGGCGATCAGCTCTTTACCAGTACCTGATTCTCCGGTGACGAGAACAGTGGAATCAGAATCAGCCACTCTTTCAACAAGATCTAGAACATGTCTAATGGTGTCAGAGCTACCAATGATCTGATCGAATTTCTGTTTGTTTTTTAGAGCGGATTTCAGCTGTTGGTTTTCTTGAGTGAGTTTTTTGTGAGTCATGGCTTTATCAACCAGGCTCA
>CAZPBD010000113.1:0-4676 GCA_964584655.1 uncultured Pseudobdellovibrionaceae bacterium
ATTAACAAAAGATTCATTTTTGATTGAAACATGTCTCTTCAGGCATATGATTTTTAGTACAACAAAAGGGGACACAATGAAGCTATGGATCAGCATCATCGTTTTAATCAGCGCCATGATGGCACAAGCACAACAAAACACTCAACCTTATCTGGTCGTTTATAAAGAACAAGACGTCAGACAGCTACGAAGTTTGCAAGGTTCACGACTGCAAAAGTATCTTCGTGTTCAAACTCAACAGCACGAAAGTAATTTAGTAAAATCATTGCCAGAAGTGCGTGGTCTTCGCGGTAATCAAGGCGTAAAAAGTTTATGGATTTTGGGATCTTCGATTGCTCATTTGAATGATCAATCGGCTCAAAAAGTCAGCCAGCTGCCGTTTGTTCGAAGACTCGTTTCTTTGGCGGGCACGGCTTCTTTAATTAATCCTTTCCGTGCAGATGTGAATGCCCAGAACACAACCACATTCACTTATGGTCTTATTAAATTGGGGATGCCAGATTTAAGAACTCAGTATCCACAGTTAAATGGTCAAGGTGTACGAGTTGGTATTGTGGATTCAGGAATTGATGCCAATCATCCTGATCTCAAGGGTAAAATCCTTTACTACAAAGACTTCGTAAATCCTGAAATTCAGACTCCCACTGACGAAATTGGACATGGAACCCACGTGGCTGGAACAATTGCGGGTGGTAATTCTTCAGGTCGATCCATCGGAGTTGCTCCAGGCGTGCAAATGATCATTGCAAAAGTGTTTGGTGGCAGTGGTACTAGCTCAAGAGAAGACTTGTTGCTCTCTCTTCAATGGATGATCGATCCAGATGGTAAACCTGAAACTGAAGATGGTGCACACATCGTGAGTAATTCATGGGGCTACTTCGGAAAATTTGATAACAAAGACCCTCAAGACGAGCCGTTCTGTGCAGTTCTTAACCGAATGCGTGCACTGAACATTTCGCCAGTGTTTGCTGCAGGAAATGAAGGCCCAGGCGAAGGCACACTCAGAATTCCAGGCGCATGCCCTGATTCTTTCACGGTGGGTGCAACGGATTCTTCAGATCGAATTGCAAGATTCTCTTCTAAGGGACCTGCTAAGTGGAAATCTCAGAACACTCCAAAGCCTGATGTGACAGCTCCAGGTGTGGACGTGATTTCTGCAAGACCTCGTGGTGGTTACCAGCCGATGTCTGGAACTTCGATGGCAGCTCCGCATGTAACTGGAGTGATGGCTTTGATGAAACAAGCACGGCCAGATGTCAGTCAAAGAGACTTAGAAATGGCCGTGATGAAAACAAGTATGGATTTGGGAACAAAAAACTACGATATGACTTTCGGTCATGGACGAGTTGATGCTTTGAAAGCCATTCAATCCGTCACTCAAGGTCAATAAAATTAGTTTTCAGTGGCTCTTACAGTTTCTGTTTCGCAGCCACCATGCAAAGGGCCTTCTAAATGAAGGTCCTTTACGTTTAAATTTGGCAAAGTTAAGACTGCACTGTAAGGAAACACGCGATCACTCATGCCATCGCTACCTTTTCCGTCTGGAATGATTCGTAACAAAACTTCTTTTGAAGAGTTCAACACATTGAACTGTTCATTTTTTTCACCAGCATTAACGAATACAATGTCTAATCCTTGAATAGCGGGAATGGATTGAAAGTCATCTGCAATCACTGTCATTTCGCCGGTTGAAATTTGATACTTCACTGTTACAAATGGCTCAGTGAATTGGCAGGTGAGCTCTGTCGCCATTGATGTCGTAGCAGAGAACAAAACTGCGAGGGTCAAAATTTTCTTAATCATAAATACTCCTTAAGTAAGTTTTAAATTTATTCAGCCACTGGTCCGCAACCACGAGCACTGCGAGCTAATCCAGGAAATCTTTCAATTGAAATTGTTTTTGAAGAGCGACCATCCGAAAGGGTGACTTCTAAATCAGCAGCCTTACCCATCAAGTCGATGTTACCAGGTTGGCCCGTGATATTGAGGGCTGGAAACATATTTGAGCAACGTGATCGACTGCCAGTTCTTTCGCTGCAAATAGCGCTGCCTTGAAGTTTAAGGCCTACTAACAAGACATTTTGATTGGAATCCGCGCGAGCGATCTTACCAGTTTGCATATTCAGGATAAATGCGTCTTGGCCTTTAAATTTAAATGTCATCAAATTTGAACCTGGGCATGCAATTGCAGAAGCAGCAGCTAGAGTGATAGCGAGTGTTGCAAATACTGATTTCATTTAAATCTCCTGATAAAAGTTAGTTTCAGAAAATGCAGATTACCACTTCACACTCAGAAAGAACATTGACCAAAGTTTTGACAGGTAAATAGGTAAAAGATAAGACTCATGTCTAAGATAAAACATTTGAAAAGGAAAACCCATGGCCGGTTCCAGTTTGCTCGCACTGATCGATGATATCGCAACAATCCTTGATGATGTTTCAGTTATGACAAAAGTGGCTGCCAAAAAAACATCTGGTGTGTTGGGCGATGATCTGGCTTTAAACGCTCAACAGGTGACGGGTGTATCTGCAGATCGCGAACTGCCAGTTGTTTGGAAAGTCGCCAAGGGATCTGCTGTTAATAAACTGATTTTGGTTCCCGCGGCATTGTTGCTCAGCCAATTTTTACCAGTGTTGATCACACCCTTGCTTGTTTTAGGTGGATTGTTTTTATGTTTTGAAGGATTCGAAAAAATATTTGAAAAGTTTTTTCCCCATGCTGATGCGGCTCCGAAAGAAGTTTTGTCTGAGGAGGAAAAAGTCAAAGGTGCTGTCAGAACAGATTTTATTTTATCAGCTGAAATTATCGTCATCACTTTAGGAACGGCCGCAACAAAGACCCTTGGTCAGCAAGCCGCGGTGCTTGTGTCGATTTCGATTTTAATGACAGTGGGTGTTTATGGGCTTGTTGCAGGAATTGTTAAAATCGATGATTTAGGAATTTGGCTGAATCAAAAAAAATCCCAAGTCGCACAATTCTTTGGAAAGATGTTACTTCTTGGAGCTCCACTATTAATGAAAACCTTGGGCGTTGTAGGAACAGCTGCCATGTTTTTAGTGGGTGGGGGACTCGTGAATCACTCGGTGCCTGCCGTGTATCAATATCAACAGCAGCTTTCAGGGATCGTGAGCATTGGTTTAGATGGTCTGACCGGGGTGATCAGTGGGGGACTTGTATTTTTGCTTGTGATAGTTGCAAAGCCCTTGGTAAAGAAACTTCGTAAAAAATAAGAGTGAATCTTCAAATAAAGATTCACTCTTGAATATAAAATCTAAAAAGTTTTAGCGTCGATCACAAAGCGATACTTCACATCACTTTTCACAGTGCGATCATAGGCCTCATTAATCTTTGAAGCAGGAATGAGCTCAATATCAGCGAAAACTTTTTTAGCAGCACAGAAATCAAGCATGGCTTGAGTTTCCTTGATACCGCCAATCAATGATCCTGCAATGGACTTTCTTCCGCCAATCAAACCGAACGCTCCCAACTGAGAAGGTTCTGCAGCTGCGCCAACAAGTGCATGAGTGCCGCCAACTTTCAAACATCCCAAATAGGGTGTGAAATCATGAGGTGCAGAAACAGTATCAATAATGAGATCTAACTTTCCAGCGAAGGCTGCAAAGTTTTTTGGATCTTTCGTGATCACAAAGTTTTTTGCTCCGAGTTTTTTAGCATCCGCTTCTTTACCAGCAGAGGTACTAAACACCGTCACTTCGGCTCCCATGGCTTTGGCAATTTTCACTGCCATATGGCCCAGTCCACCAAGTCCTACAACTCCCACTTTTTTACCTTTTTTTGTGCCGTATCTTTTCAGTGGAGAGTAAGTCGTGATACCAGCACAAAGTAGCGGAGCCACTCGGTCCAAAGGTAAACCCTTTTTGATTTTAAGCGTGTACTTATCTTTCACTGTGATGTGTGAAGAGTAACCACCGTAAGTGGGAGTTTTTCCATCCATCTCGGTGCTGTTGTAAGTGAAAGCTGTGTGCTTTTCGCAGAATTGTTCTTCATGGGTTTTACAAGGATTGCATTTGCCGCAAGAATCCACAAAGCAACCAACGCCTGCAAGGTCTCCGACTTTAAATTTTTTCACTTTTTTGCCGACTTGGATCACTTTGCCAACGATTTCGTGGCCGGGAACGCAAGGGCTGTGAGTGGGTCCCCACTCGCCGCGAGCCGTGTGAATGTCAGAGTGACAAACTCCGCAGTAAGCGACTTCGATGACCACGTCATCAGGTCGTGGATCGCGCCGTTCGATTGTTAAAGATTGTAGTTTTTGTTTTGGATCGAGTGTGCCGTAAGCTTTTGTTTTCATCATGGAAAAAATGGTAACGGTAACTACGACATTTAAGCAAAAAAAAAGCCCCGCTAACGCAGGGCTTTTGAAATTTTGAATTTAGAGCTTAGATACTAGTAACGTGAACGTCCGCCACCAGAGAATCCACCGCCACGGCTGTTTCCGCCGCCACCGCCGCCAGAGCGACCGCCGCCACCGAAACCACCACGACCACCGCCTCCGCCTTCACGGGGAGCCATTGGCTTAGCTTCGCTAACGTTCATGTTTCGACCAGAGAGGTCTTGACCGTTAAGCTTTTCGATAGCTGATGTAGCTTCTGTATCAGAAGACATTTCGACAAAGCCGAAACCTTTGCTTCTTCCAGAATCACGATCAGTTACA
>CAZPBD010000114.1:0-4632 GCA_964584655.1 uncultured Pseudobdellovibrionaceae bacterium
CACCATGCTGCGCCAAGATGGCCGCTAGGTTGCTTTTGGCCACGTCGTTTTCAAATGCGCTGTCGCGGAACACGGCGGTGGTGTCGCCAGCGGTTTGCTGCTCGCTGCGCCAAGCAGCCATGCCCAAAGCCAGCGCTTCGGCGTCTTGGGCGGTGATGCGGTCGTCCAAGCACGCCATCAACACGCCGCCGCCAATGCTGTGCACGGTTTTGTCCGCGATGCTGCGCTCGGCCATGGGCACGCACAAATCCAAACCCAGTTTGAGCAGCAGCTCGTACAACACATCTTCGTTGCTGCGGCCTTCGTTCAAGTGGCTCATGTGGTCCACCAAGTCTTGCGCCAGATTGCCGCTGGGCTGCCAAGCGCTGATGTTGGAGGTGTCGAGCTTGAACACTCGAAAGCCGGTGTCGCCGGAAAACATAGGGTTGTCGGCTTTGACTTTGGCACCTGCGCGACGGAGGCGTTCTTTGGTTAAAGCAGCAACGTTCCTTGCTATACCCAACTTGTCGCAAACAACCGCAGAGGCCTTCTGACTTTTTTCAGCAGGATCAAGCGGTTCAGGTAACTGAACACAAATATAGCGACGAGACTGGTCATCAATCACGTTTTGGTGAAGCACAGCCTGAGCCGTAGATCCAGATCCAGCAAAGAGATCCAGAACAATCTCATTGGCATTGGTACTCAACAAAATACAGGTACGCAAAAAGTCTATCGACTTTGGAAAATCAAACGACTCCCCAGGCATTAACGCCTTCAGAGCACGCTTACCACTATCGGTTGAAAACTCTCCACCAAACCAAATTGACTTAGGTTTAGAGGTTCTTTCAACAACATCCTCGTCGTCATCTTCAAGTTCATCTGGCTCATCATCGATTGCAATAGATGGGTCAAGGTAAACGCGATGTTCAACATCAAGTCGTCCCGTTCTTTCGGATTTTTTAGGATGCATCCAATCAAGATGAACTTTTACTTTATCAATACCCCATCGCCAGCGCCCCTCAGAGCCATCACCACGCAATGGCAATATTTCTATATCTGATGCAGCTACTCTTTCCAAACTCAAACGTCCTGACAATTCACTCCAATAAATTGGATAAAACATTTTGGGGCGATCCTCTCGCCTATCCGGGCCACCGCGCTTGCGCAAGTCACGCAATGCATATTTAAAGCCTTGATCGTCAGAAAATTTGAATGCAGCACGCTGTTCTTCTGTCAATGGCAAACCATTAGAGACAAACTCAGTCATCGCATAAATGACAACATACTCATGACAGGCAGCAACATGCTTTTTGTCATTTCGGCCTTTTAAGTTGTTAACCACACTCACGGTTGCAACAAAATTTTCTTCGCCAAAAATATCGTTTGCCAAAAGTCTTAAATGGGTTAATTCACGATCATCAATTGAAATGAATACGCACCCTTTCGAACAGAGTAAGGTACGTGCCAACTTCAACCGCGGATACATCATGTTCAACCAGTCGGTGTGAAACCGTCCGCTGGCTTCGGTGTTGCTGCTGATCTTGGCGCCGCCTTCTACCTGCCCGGTCAACTCCAAATAGTTTTTGATGCTGTCCTGAAAGTTGTCAGGGTACACAAAGTCTTTGCCCGTGTTGTAGGGCGGGTCGATGTAAATCAACTTGACCTTGCCCGCATAGCTCTTTTGCAAGAGCTTGAGCACTTCCAGGTTGTCGCCCTCAATCATCAGGTTTTGCGTGCTGTCCCAGTCCACGCTTTCCCGCGGGCAGGGGCGCAGTGTGCCGGCGCTGGGCGTGAGGGCCAGTTGGCGGGCCCGGCGTTTGCCGTGCCAGTTGAGCCCATACTTCTCGTCCGCATCGGTGGTTGTCGCGTCGCCCACCAAAGCCTTAAGCACGTCCACATTTATGACCGTCTCGGGCTTACCACCCTTGAGGGTTTCGGTGACCAGCTCAGGGAACATGGCCCGTAGCTTGGCGATGTTGTCCGCCAACAGGTCAGCACTTAGCGCTTCTGGGGATTGGGCTTCGATTTTCTTCACGGTATTCAATTCAGGAATTCAAGCAAATCGCCACGGCGAAAGGTGGCAGAGAGTTGTTGCAAGGACACTTCACGCTCGCCATACAGCTGGGTCAAGGCGTTTTGCACCAGGTCAGACGCCTGCTGGTACAGCGCTTGCTGGTGGTTTTGCAAGTACGCGGTCAATACGGCGCAGTTGCGGTGGCTCACCTGGGCCAAAGGCGTGTTGTTTTGTGCCAGCAAGGCATCTCCCATGAGCATGGCCATGTAGTGCGACGCGTATGGCACGTAGGCGGGAGCGTTTTGTATGTCCAATTTTTTACGTTCGTTTTCAACGATTCGGAAGATCAAAACGGCCAGCACCGCTTGCGCAGCTTGCAAGCCTTGAAAGATGATGGGATAGAGCTTGCCAAAGTGTTCTTTGCGCCGGAACTTGGCTTGTTGGGGCTGCCTGCGCCAGATGGCCAGTGTCGCCTCAGCCACGGTGCTGGCCGTGAGTGTGTTGCTGCCGGCAGGCGTGTCTTCGCGTTGGCGCTTGTAGCTGTAGCCCAGGTCTTGTATGCCAATTTCGAGTTGCTTTTGGATGTCGTCGTTGGACCGAAGATCGCGCAAGTCAACCGGGTTCTGGCTGTTGGTCGCGAAGGTCATGGCGCGCACAAAGTCTTGGTCGTCGTCAGCCAGTTCGTATAGGCGCAGCAGCACATAGGTATCACCAAAATCGGCCAGCAAATCGGGCTGGTTCAGCGTTTGCTGAATGGTTTTGCAGGTCTGCCCGCCGTTGATGATTTGCATGCCCTCAATGCGCAGTTGGTAGCTTTCACCTTGCAAGGCGTTGTGCCGAAACTTGCGGCAAATCATGGTGATGCCGTTGTTGTAGAAGTAAAAGTCTGAGCGCTTGTCGGGCGATACCAATGTGTCGTGGATAGCGGAGTTGACCCGATTGGCGTGCAAACCCAGGTATCGGCGAATGTTGCGCTCCAACAGCAGGTCGTCGTGCCGATTGAAGAGTTCGGCCACTTCGGTGACGGGGATTTTTCCGATCAGGACACGGCGGTAGTTGAACTCTTCGATCACGGCCTTGCCGTCCAGGCGCAGACTGTCGTCCACACTTTTGCGCCGCTGGAGTACGCCCACGATGCTGTCGTGGTTGAAGTGCGACCAAGTGACCTGCTCAGGGGGGAAACCTGTTTGGTCAATGCGCAGTTGCGCATCTTGGCTCCAGCGGGCACCGTTGTTACACAAAACGATGCGCACGGTGGGGATGTAGCCATCACGTATGAGTGAGCGGATTTCTTCTACGCGCGGGCGGAGTTTGTCATTCAAAGCCAATTGCCGTGCCGGGTCGAACAGGCCTGCAACCGTATGAATGGCTTTTTGCACCCCGTTTTCCGGGAAGTTGGACTCACCCGACAGGTCTTTGTGTTTGTATTTGCCTTGGAAAAGGGTGACTGTGAATTCACCGTCCTCTTCGTCACCCAAGTGCAGTCCGTCCACGCCCTCGTCTTGCCCGCCTTCTGTGATCAATTCGGCCGCATCTTGCAGCGGCATATCGAGCATGGTGGCCATGCTCAACAACACAAAGGCCATGGAACGCTGCTTGGTTTCGTCCAGCCCTTCGGACAAGAGGTCGGAATGGTCGCTGAGAATTCCAGTCAGACGCTGGTCCACGATGCTGGCATTGATGTTCATAAAAAAGACTCCAGGTGCAAAGTGTTTGAACTTTTGAGGGCGATTTCGGCATTCAGCCGTTCAGTTTGCAATTTTTTAATCGTGCCATTGAGCTCTACAAGACGAGCCATTTGCTTCTCTTTGGTCGCCAGATTGCGCAAATGGGTGATTTTGACATCCAGCGCGAGGCACTGGCGAAGCGCTTCACGCCGCTGTGCCGCCACTTCAGGCGATGAGCTGGGCACAAACTGCCCCATGATGGCCACGGCCTGCCAAGCGCTGAGCGTGTCTATCCAGCTTTGCACCAGTGCATGCAGGTGCGTACGGGTTTGCAGCTGCAGCGGCAGTGCGGCCATGAACCCTTTGTGCGCTACGCTGGCCGACTCATGGGTGGACAGGGTCGCCATCGAAACGTCACCATCCAACACGGTTTTGTCGGCCTCTTGCTGCGCCCAGCGAATGTGCGCCATAGACATGGCCAGCGTGTCACCTGCTTCCAAAATCAGCACCACGGGGTAAGGCACAGCGCGGTGCAGCAGCTCGGCCACGCGTTGCAATTGGCTGGTTGTGGCTTGGCGCAAGCTGATGGCGATCACGGCCAGCTCCAGATAGCTGCGCTGGGCGTTTTCAAAAGTGGGCACGCCTGCATTGCTGGGTTTGATGGCGGCCAGCCATTGCACCTCTTGCACTTGGTCTTGTATCAGCTTGCGGTCGCTGGCGGTGATGGCACTGTGTTCGGTAAGCAGCTTTTTGGGCACTCGCTGTTGCACCCATGCAGAAGGCGGCAGCCCCAAGGCCGCAAACAAGTCGTTGGCATTCATGTTGCGGTGCTTGCTTGCGTGCCGGGCAAGACCACCAAATAGGCCAGCACCTCAAAGTCGTTAACACCCGCAAATTCGCCCTTCATAGCGTGGGTACCACCGGGCGTGAACAGGCTGGCCACAGCGCGTTCGGCAGACTTGCCCGCCACCG
>CAZPBD010000115.1:0-3497 GCA_964584655.1 uncultured Pseudobdellovibrionaceae bacterium
CCGAAAAGTCCTACCACACCAAGCGTGATCAGCGGTTCTTTTTGAATTTGTTTTTCGATCATTTGTTTTTTTTCTGTGATTTCGCTCGCAGCCTGAGCTTTCAATTGCTCAAAGTAGGGCTCTAAACTTTCCAGTGATTTTTTAATATCACTCCACTCACCTTCGAAAGATTCTTTGTGATTGCGAGATAGGTTTTCTAAGTGCTCAATGGCTTCGGTGATGGTTTTTTTCTTCATGATTACCCTGCCTTTTTGATTCGAATAACTGGAGCTTTCGCTTCTTCTTTATAATGGGCTCTTGATCGACCACTTAATAGCAGAAACAAAAATGCAAGACCTCCAAATAAGTAAGATTTCCACTGGTTGAGGTTTTTTAGGTCCCTTCGCATGATTTGCGGATCTTTAGCTGACACCAGGATTGTGACTTCGTCCCCAGACCTGAGGCCGTAATCAAAGGGATTGCTCTTATCGATCAATTTAAATATTCGTCTGTTGCCGTCATAAAATCGCATTTGTGGAATTTTTGTTTTCAATCCGTATCCCAATTCCGTCATAACCGAGCGATCGTAGCGACCCACATACTTTTGAGCTTGCTGTGTGTGACTAAGAACATTTTTATACGAACTCACACTCAGCAGGATGAAAGCGGCAGATCCCATCAAGTAGACGGGCTTAAAAATTCTTTTTAGAAAATGAAAACTCAAAGGCCCTTTCATATCTGGGACCAGTAAGCCTATGTAATTTTCAGTCCAATTAATTAATTTAGAATTTTCAATGGGCAAAACTTGAGGCGGCATAACCTGGTCAAAGGGATTTACAAAATTAAAGAAGTTCTTGAGAAGATCAATTTTATTTTCTTTTTCAAAGTACCAGTAGACCCCACAAAAGAAGATCAAACTCACGAGCAAACCAAGTACAGAAAACGAAAAGAATACGTAGTGAATTCCCAAGCAAAGAAATCCAGCTAAAACATAACCAATATTTTTATTCAGTGAGATGTTAGGACTGATCATCACTTTTTTGTGATCCTTGGTTGAAATTAGAATGGGAATAAATTCTCCCATCACATAGGCAGGTGCGGGACTGATTTTGTTATCGACCAAAAAATATTCTAAATTATTCAAAGATTTAAATCGAAGGACAGTTTGAAACAGTCCTTTTTTAGTTTCACTGAAACCAACAACTTGACCAAATTTAATAAAGCAATGGAGTGATGACCAGACAAAATGAACGAGGCCTTCGGCTCCTTTTAAAATCAAAAATATTCCGAGCCAAAAAACCATTAAACCCATGATTTCATTTCGGAGATTTCAAAGAAGGACTGAAGTTTTTATGTTTGCCCCCAATACGAAAGTCTTGGGGGCAAGCCAAAAAATTACTGTAAAGGAATTTTTACTTTTACAACGGCCTGGTCTTTAACCCCAACGCCCATGTACCGGATGCCTTCAATTTTATAATCACTGAGCAGAATTGGGAATTCAGCATGCAGTTCTTTTCCTGCCACTTTAAAAGTGCCATTGATCGGCTTTTCGATCCCTTTAATTTTGATGATTCCTGTGCCCTTCCCGTTTTCACCTTCTGCTTTAACTAAAATCGCTTGAGGGTGCGCTTTTGTATCTAGATATTTCAAAGTGTGCTCGTCTCGAAGTGCGATGCCGGTTTTCAAAGAACTTAAGTTCACAACAATGTTTTCAGCTACAACTTTTGTTCCCACTTTTTTAGCAGAGCCTTTCACATCCTGAGTTTTACCCGAAAAGTTTCCAGCGGGGGATAGCTTAATATCCACAATGGCCTCTGCTGCAAAAAGAGTTTGTGAAAGCGTGATCACCAAAATTGTCATTAGATTCTTCATGAATTCTCCTTGTCTGATCTAGAATAATCAGGTGTCATTTGTAAGTGCAATCGAATAGCAAAAACTCCTTCCAACGTCTGGACCCCATCTACAAACTCGCTCTTCGACTTAAAACTCCGTTGGATGTTCAAAAGTATCTCTACACATTAGACTATAACAAAAAACCGGAACTGCTCTCAGCCCTCAGCTCCATTCAGAAACAAAGAGCCCATTGTCTGGAAGGTGTTTTCATTGCAGCTGCTATTTTAGAGTATCACCACTTTGATCCCTGGTGTTTAAGTTTCGAAAGCCAGGACGGCTTGGACCATTGTCTTTTTTTATTTCAAAACAAAAAACAATTGTGGGGATCAATTGGTAAATCCCGTGACCGAGGATTGTTCGGTCGACCGGCTCAATTTAAGACAATTCATCAACTGGTCGAAAGTTACAAAGCTCCCTACATTGATAAAACTGGTCGAATCACTGGTTGGCAGGTCGCACATCTTGATGAAGTGAATTGTGATTGGCGCAGAAGCTCGAAAAATATTTGGGCCCTAGAGAATCATTTGCTTAAAATTAAGCATCACAATTTTTTGTCGTCAGACACAGAATATAAAAAGATAAAGGCTGAGTATTTAAGAGTGGGTCCAATACCAGATCAAAGTCACTGGTGGACACCACCGAAATAAAACTATGGCAAAGTCATGTTAGGCGCGAAGACAACCGCAATTGCCAGCGTGATGACGATGGGAATCAGTGCCAATACAAAGAATGGCAACATTTCCTTCATCACTTTTTCGTCTTCTTGGGCCTTTTTGATTTCTTCAGCAGTCGGTTGTGATTCCATGATTCAATCCTTGGTTTTCTAAAACTTTATAAGAAATTAAGGTTCATTGCAATCGTAAGTCGTTTTTGTGGGATAAGGCCCCGTATTATCCACATTACATTTTTTGAAAAAGAAATCTGATTCCTTTTCATCCAGTTCACGAACTGGCATTCCCCAGTCGATGAAATAGGCTTGTGAGGCTAAAGCACCCGGATGAACTTTTGGCTGA
Organism: uncultured Pseudobdellovibrionaceae bacterium; assembly: GCA_964584655.1. Lineage (GTDB taxonomy): Bacteria > Bdellovibrionota > Bdellovibrionia > Bdellovibrionales > Bdellovibrionaceae. The sequence continues at coordinate 2,886 of CAZPBD010000115.1, forward strand.
GCTTTTTCTTTCGAAGAGCACCCAATAAGGAAAATTGAAATAGCGACAATGAGAACACTCAAACGAATCATAGAATAAGGCTATCAGAATTGAGCTGCCATTGAAACACCAGACCCTGGACTTTACTGCCAGGGTCTAGGATTTAAAACTTTGATTACAGGTCTTTCAGGATTTCTTGAACCGCGTTCAGTCCAGGAGTTCCCATCACACCGCCACCGGGATGGGCACCACTGCCACAAAGGAAAAGTCCCTTTATGGGCGTTCGGTAATTTGCGTACCCTGGAACTGGCCGCATATGAAACATTTGATCTAAGCTCATGCGACCATGAAATAGACTTCCACCCGTGATGCTGTACTCGCGCTCCATATCCAAAGGTGAAATCACCTGGCGATGCAAAATTGAATCTTTAAAGTTTGGTGCGTACTGGGTCATGATCTCTACGCAGCGGTCGGCAAATGATTCTTTAATTTGATCCCAAGTTTGGCCATTCTTTAAATTGAACGGACCATACTGAACAAACATATTCATAATGTGATGACCTGCAGGGGCCAGGGTATTGTCCACTGAAGTCGGAATCGTACATTCCAAAATTGGATTTTTACTAACCCGAC
>CAZPBD010000115.1:3507-4610 GCA_964584655.1 uncultured Pseudobdellovibrionaceae bacterium
AACAGAATCACTGTAAGCTTCTTCGATGTATTGCATATCAGGACAGATGTGAATGGTTCCCATATGTTGAGGACCCAATGTTTTGCCTGGCATCGCTTTGAAATCAGGAAGCTCAGACAATGCAAAATTAATTTTAACAGAGGCACTGTCGTAATTAATTCTTTTTACATTCGAAACAAAAGATGGCGGCAAATCTTTTTCTTCAATCAACTTATTAAAAGTCATATTGGGATCTGCACCGGAAGCGACAATAGAAGCTTTCACTTCTTGCCCCTTCACCACAACACCTGTGGCCTTGCCGTCTTTAATCATGATTTTATCCACACCTGCAGAAGTGAAAAGATCCACGCCCAAAGCGGCGCAGGATTTTGCAAGCGATTGAGTCAGTCCGCCCATTCCACCGCGCATGTAGCCCCAAACACCTTTCACGCCATTACACTCACCCATCACATGGTGAAACAAAATATACGAAGTTCCAGGCATGGAAGGAGACGCATTCGCACCGATCACAGCATCTGTGGCTAAAGTGGTTTTGAGCTCTTCACTTTCAAACCAGTGATTGAGCATATCAGTTGCAGATCCAGTTAAAAAGCGCATGAGTTCTGGCCAGTTGGATTTTAAATTTTTTCGATTTTTGAAGAGCAAACTGCCAAGACCTGTCACATCTGAAAAATGTAAATTTCCTGGATTGGGAGGAACCATGGTCATCATGGGCTCGAGCACTTCAGCGAGGTCTTCAAGCATTTGCTCGTACTGGGGATAACGTTCGGCATCTTTACGGCTGAATTTAGAAATCTCAGTGTGGCAAAGCTGCTTATCGGGACCCATCATCAGAGTTCGGCCATCTAAAAAGGGAGTGAAGCTCGAGGGTGTGCGCGGCAACATTTCAAATCCAAAATCCTTCAATTTCAAATCCTCAATAATTTGCGGCTTAAATAAACTGTTTACGTAAGATAAGGAGGAGAATTTGTAGCCTTTGAAAGGCTCTTCAGTGACCGCGCAACCGCCCATGATATAGCGCTTTTCAAACACAGCCACTTTGTAGCCGGCTTTTGCTAAATATCCAGCTGTGACAAGCCCGTTATGTCCACCACCAATAATGA
>CAZPBD010000116.1:0-4561 GCA_964584655.1 uncultured Pseudobdellovibrionaceae bacterium
GCTCCCCGAGCCCAGCTGTTGGATAACAAACCGTAATCATGATTTCCAAGAGCCACGAAAAAGGGGAATTTGAGCGGGGAATAGATATCCTTGAAGACCTGATCCATTTTAGGATCCATGGGAGAACTCATGCCCTCGTCATAAAGATTATCACCCAAAAGCAACCCATAATCACAAGGGTTAGCTTGGCAGTAATCATACATGGCTTGAGCCACTAATCTTTGAGAATTATTGGCCTTTCCTACGTCGCCGATGGCAATCAAGTGCACGGGGGCAGCCAATAGGCTTTGGGATAAAACGACAAGAAGACTGAGCAATGGAATCGACATAAAAATCACCTTTCCTTGGTGGTTAAAGTCTGAATCCAAGCTCAACTTTTTTTTACACACGAGTCAAAGTCAAAATCGGAGTGTCAATGGAGAGGGCTTATAAAAAATGCATAACTATTTGAAAACTCATGAGTCTTGAGTGTTGACCTCAGGGGGGTCTCGACCTATAACCACACTCTCACTTTGTTTATCGACAGCCATGACGTAACCAAGGTGAGACCTTCAATTTTTAGGAATTTCTCTTAAAAAAGGTTTAAAAATGTACTTTTAAAAAAGGAGACGTTAATGGCCGTCAAAAAAGAAACAACAGCTTCAATTCTCAAAAAATTTCGCAGAACTGATCTTGATACTGGTTCATCAGAAGTTCAAATTGCGTTGATCACTGCTCGTATCAACGAGCTCTCTGGACACTTTAAGTTGCACAAAAAAGATGTTCACTCTCAGCGTGGATTGATCACGATCGTCAATCGTCGTCGTAAGCTTCTTGATTACTTAAAAAGAACAAATGTTAAAAAATACGAAAGCCTCATTAAAGAACTCGACATCAGAAAGTAATAAAATATGAAAACTACAGTGACCACTTCCGTCGGCAGCCGTCAAATTACCATTGAAACGGGTCGACTTGCGAAGCAAGCAGATGGATCTGTCCTCGTCAGCTCAGGAGCCAACATGGTTCTTGTGACGGCTGTGTCAGCAAAAGAACCTAAAGATGTGGATTTTTTCCCGCTCACAATCGAGTATCAGGAAAAATTCTACTCCACTGGAAAAATTCCCGGTGGATATTTTAAACGGGAAGGTCGTCCATCAACAGATCAAATTTTGATCGCACGTTTGATTGATCGTCCTCTTCGTCCAAAATTTCCTGAAGGTTACCGATGTGACACGCAAGTGGTGGCCACTGTGCTTTCTTCTGACGGATCTTTTCCCATCGAAATACTTTGTTCACTCGGGGCCTCAGCAGCACTTCACATTTCAGATATTCCATTTGAAGGACCCACGGCGGCTGTTCAGGTCGCTCGGGTGGACGGTCAGCTGATTGCTAACCCAACGCCCCAGCAAATGGAAAAGTCAGACATTGATTTGATCGTGGCGGGAACTCGTCAAGGTTTGTTGATGGTGGAAGGTGAAACAAAATTCATTTCTGAAGCTGACACATTAGCAGCTTTAAAATTTGGCCATCAATCTTTGATCCCATTTTTGAATGCGCAAGATGAGCTTCGTGAAAAGTCAGGATCTCCTGCTAAGCGTACTTTTACTCCTCCACAAATTGATGCTGACTTTAAAGCGAAAGCTCACACGATTTTAAACCCTTTGATTGAAAAAGCTTTAAACGCAAAAGATAAATCCGAGCGTTACGGTTTGGTGGATCAAGCGAAAGCATTGGCTAAAACACAGCTCATCGCAACAATCACAGACCCAGCATTAGCGACAAAGCGATCAAAAGAACTCAATGTCATTATTGATGATATCAAGTACACGGTTGCACGCTCGATGATTCTTGATAAAGGTCACCGAATTGACGGTCGTGACATGAAAACAGTGCGACCTATTTCTTGTGAAGTTGGACTTCTTCCCCGTGCCCACGGATCTTCACTATTCACTCGCGGTGAAACGCAGTGTTTAGGTGCAGTGACATTGGGAACTGGTGATGACGAGCAAATGATTGATACTCTTCAAGGTACGATTAAGCGCAGATTCATGCTCCATTATAATTTCCCTCCATTCAGCGTAGGAGAAGTGGGCAGATTCGGCGGACAAGGTCGACGTGAAATCGGTCACGGAGCTTTAGCAGAGCGTGCAGTGAAAGCTGTGATTCCTGATCAAGCTGTATTTCCTTACACTCTTCGAGTGGTCAGTGAAGTTCTAGAAAGTAATGGTTCTTCTTCTATGGCAACAGTATGTGCGGCCACTTTGGCTTTGCTTGATGCTGGTGTGAAAATTAAATCAAACGTGGCTGGAATTGCCATGGGTTTAATCAAAGAAAATGACCGTGTTGCTGTTTTGACAGACATCCTAGGTGATGAAGATCATTTGGGTGACATGGACTTTAAAGTGGCAGGTACCGTTGATGGTATCACAGCTCTTCAGATGGATATCAAAATTGACTCAGTCACTTTTGATGTTATGGAAAAAGCTTTGATTCAAGCCAAAGACGGAAGAATGCACATTTTGGGCGAGATGGAAAAAGTGATGAAGACTCCTCGTGGTCAAATCTCTGAGTTCGCTCCTCGAATCGAAACCATCCAAATTAAGCCTGAAAAGATTCGTGAAGTGATTGGTCCCGGCGGTAAAGTGATCAAAGGTATCACTGAAGCCACGGGTGTTAAGATCGAGATCGAAGACTCTGGTAAAATTCATGTGGCTTCCAGTGATCCTGAAGCAACAAAACGTGCCATTGCGATGATCAATGATATCGTAGCGGAAGCGGAAGTTGGTAAGGCCTACAAGGGTCGTGTTGTGAAGATTGCTGAGTTCGGAGCTTTCGTTGAAATCATGCCGAACACGCAAGGTTTGCTGCATATTTCAGAAATTGCTCATGAGCGAATCAGACTTGTCACAGACGTTCTCAAAGAGGGCGACCAAGTCGACGTTAAAGTTTTAGAAGTGGATCGAGCAGGCCGAATTAAGCTTTCTCGAAAAGCTCTTATTCAGTAATGGATCGTAAGTTTAAAAAAACAACGCTCTCCAACGGAACACAGGTGGTCAGTGAATACCATTCACAATCCCGCAGTGTTTCGCTTGGCGTTTGGGTGGATCGTGGCACTCGTCACGAACCTGACAATCAGGTTGGAATTTCTCATCTGCTTGAGCACATGGTTTTTAAAGGCACAAAGACTCGTTCAGCCTATCAAATCGCAAAATCTCTTGAAGCCCTGGGTGGTGATCTCAATGCCTTCACCTCTCGGGAAAACACTTGCTATCACGCTCTTGTTTTAAAGGATCACTCCAGCCAAGCTTTTGAAGTTCTGGCAGACCTTGTGACCAATATGAAATTTTCTAAAAAGGATTTTTCACTCGAGAAGAATGTGATCTTGCAAGAAATCGCCATGAGCGAAGAAAGCCCCGAAGAGTTCATTTATGATCTTTTCTTCGAAGCTTGTTTTGATGGAAATCCTTTAGGCAGATCCATCTTAGGATCCATGCAAACCGTAAAAAGTTTGACGATGCAGCAGATCTACTCTCACTACAAATCCCACTACCAGGGCTCCAATTTACTGGTCAGCGCTGCGGGTAATGTGGATCATGAAGAGCTTGTGGCAATGGCCGCAAAATTTTTAAATTTAAAAAAATCAAAGCCTGCCAAAGTGGTCGAAAAAAAACCTCGTTGGAAAGTGGCTCGTAAAATAAAAGAAAAAGACACAGAACAAATGCATGTTCTTGTGGGTCTTCCGTTTCCAAGTATTCTTTCTAAAGAACGTTTTGTCGGAGTGATTTTAAACACCGCACTGGGTGGTGGAATGACTTCAAGGCTCTATCAAAGTGTTCGTGAAAGACGGGGACTGGCTTACACCATTTATTCGACTCTCAATAGTTTTAAAGATTCTGGGGTCTTGAATATTTATGCCGGAGTGGATTCAGACAAACTTGAAGAGCTCATGGATATTATTTCGCACGAACTTCACCGTTTTAAAAAACAAGGGTTACGTAAAGGTGAAATCGAAAGTTACAAAACCCAAGTGATTGGAAATATTCTTTTGGGTGCTGATGATCCTGAAAATCGAATGAACTCAATTGCCATCAACGAGACTTTATTTGGAGAGTACAGAACACCTGAACAGGTGGTCGAAATGATTCAAAAAATGACAGTGAATGATGTGAATGATTGTATTGATCAGTGGGTGAGGCCAGAAAAAATGGCGGGCTGTTTGATGGGGCCAGATCTGAGCCGCAGGGAATCCTGGTGGAAAGACTTTCAGTTTTAAGAAGAGAAGTTTTGTAAATGAGTCGGAGATTTAAATGAGCGAAAAATTAAATGTTAAAATTATGAAATGGCCCCACTTCAAAGGTGAACTTCCAGCTTATCAATCCGCGGGAGCCAGTGGTGTGGACGTTCGGGCGCAAATGACTCAAAGTTTGGAACTTCTTCCCGGAGCCAGAGCAATGATTCCCACAGGTCTCAGTTTTGAAATTCCATTGGGATTTGAAATTCAAGCCCGGCCAAGAAGTGGTTGGGCGGCGAAAGAGGGCCTCACTGTTCTTAACACTCCTGGAACTATCGATGCCGATTACCG
>CAZPBD010000117.1:0-4376 GCA_964584655.1 uncultured Pseudobdellovibrionaceae bacterium
CCTCTTGCGCATTGGGGCCATTGCCCACAATCAGCGTGGGCCGCTGCCACACCCCTAGGCGCCGCATGAAGGACCGGGCCAAGCCCCGAGACAGCGGCACAAACACCGCCACCAAAGGCCACACCAGCACCCACCACAAGCGCGACGAATTCCAGCGCGTCAGCGCCAGCACCGCCAAGTCCAACACCGCGAGCACCAGCAAAACCTGCAGCGTCTCGCCCAGCTCGGTCCAGAAAGGCTTGCGGTCGCTGTAATGGCGAAACCGTGTCACAAAGAAAGCCATGCCCAGAGCCGCCACTGCGGTCCAAGCCCAGTAACGCTCGATGTCTTGCGTCACCAACCAATGGGGGCCAGGCGCATCGCTCCAAGCTTCGGCCAATACAGCCGCCAACAAGGCCGACCACAACATGGCCAAGGCATCGGCCACCAGCAGAGCCCCCTTGGTCAGGCGGATTTGCAGCGGACTCAGGCGACGCCAGTTTTCAGAAATGGCTTGTTGAAACAATGCAAGTTCGCATTAAAAAATCAAAAAGCATCAGTGCACAACAATGCGACTGGCTTTCACAAACTCTTGGTACTTGTCCGTCACCAAATCGGTGAACTCGTGCCTGAAGCGCTCCGGTGCAAAGCGCATCGCGTTGTCGCGGCAAGCCTGGGGCGTGATCTGCGCGGCATGTTGCTCAAACAACGCCACCGCCGCCACGATCGCCTGGGGAGATTGCTCATCAAAAAACACCCCCGTCGGCTGCGGGTGGTGCAAACCCCGAATCGTCTCCAGGCTACCGCCCTTGCCAAACGCAATCACGGGTGTGCCGCAAGCCTGCGCCTCCAAAGGGGCAATGCCAAAGTCTTCTTCTGCGGCAAACACAAACGCCTTGGCACGCTGCATGTGATCTTTTAAAACCGCAAACGGCTGGTAGCCCATGACTGTGACATTCGGGCCCGCCAGCGACTTGACCTTGGCCAGGTCGGGGCCATCGCCAATGATTACCAAATGCTTGTCGGGCATGCTGGCAAAAGCCTGCACGATCAGTAGCAGCTTTTTGTACGGCACCAACCGAGACGCGGCCAAATAAAAGTCTTCTTTGTCTGCACACACCTCGAACGCCGCCACATCGACTGGCGGATACATCACCACCGCATCGCGCCGATAAGCCTTTTGGATGCGCCGCGCAATGAAGTCCGAGATGGCCACAAACTGATCCACCCCGTTGGCGGTGCGCACATCCCACATGCGGATCTTGTGCAACAGCCAGCGGGCCAGCCAGCCTTTGAGGCCCGAATCCAGACCCGACTCTGAGAGGTACTGGTGCTGCATGTCCCACGCATACCGGATGGGCGAATAGCACATGCACAGATGCAACTGGTCTGGCCCCACCAAAACACCCTTGGCCACCGCATGCGAGCTGGAAATCACCACGTCATAGCCCGACACATCGAGCTGCTCTACCGCCAAAGGCATCAAAGGCAAATAACTGCGGTACTTGGACTGGGCCCACGGCAAGTTCTGAATGAACGAAGTCTTGGCCTTTTTGCCCTGCAAAAACCCGCGCTGCCCGTCTGGCAAAAAATCTACCATGCTGAACACATCGGCCTCGGGGTAGCACACCAACATCTGTTCGAGTACTCGCTCGGCGCCTGCATAGGTAACCAACCAGTCGTGAACAATCGCAATTTTCATCAAATCATTTGGCGATAAATTGCACGTGTTCTCTCGGCGCAAAGGTCCCAAGTAAAACTGCGGGATCGACTCAAACCTCTTGCTATCAGCATCTCAGCCAAAGTTGTACTGCTTGCAATTTTTTCCATCGCATTTGCAATCTCATCAACCCTTAACGGATCAACTAAAAGCGCAGCATCCCCCGTTACTTCCGGCAATGACGTTGTATTGGATGCAATCACCGGAACCGATGATGCAAACGCCTCCAAAACCGGCAATCCAAATCCTTCAGAAAGAGAGGCGAAAACCAGTGCCGTAGCCTGCTGGAGCATCGCTCGCTTTGTCAGATCATCAACACCACCCAGCCAATAGACTGGCTCCGACTCTGGGAACGATTTCAATAGCTGAATTAAGTCATCACAGCCCCAGCCGGGACGGCCAACAATGACCAACGGGAATTCGCTGCGTAAAGAAGTCGGTAAACTTTGGTGCGCCTCGATCACACGTTTCAGGTTTTTCCGAGGCTGTAGCGTGCCAATGAACAGGAAATATTTTTCTGGCAATTTAAAACCAGATAAAGCCGTTGCCATTTCAGTTTTCGTCAATGGATTGAAAAACCGCTCATCAACACCGAGTGGAACAACGCTGATACGACTCTCATCGATCTTGAAATGCATTGCTATTTCTGATTTGGAATACTCAGAAATGGTCACAATATGATCGGCCCATGTGGTCGTCTTCTTCCACAATGCATTCTTCAACTTGCGCAGATTGCTGCTGGCCCACTCAGGATTTGACAGTGGTATGGCATCCATCAGTGTCGCCAGTATCGGAACACCTCTGAATCTGGGCACATGGTGATCAGGCGCATGGATCAAATCCACTCGTTTCATCAACTTTGAGGTGCCAGGAAAACTCATCCCTGTCAATGCACTCGCCGCAGCACAATGACTGAACTTGGGAAACTGCATTACATGCTGGCCATACAACTCTTGCACAGGCGGGGCGCCAAAGACAATCGGTTGCAATTCATCCGAAGACACGGCCAAACGAGAGGCCAACTCGTTTGCGTAATAACCAATACCATCCAAATGCTGGCTTGCTAAACCACGCACATAAACAGTGCAGCCGAAACCAATTTTCAAACCGACGCTTTCAGCATCCACTGCAAAGTATCGACCAAATCATAGGCAGGCTGGTCGCCTACACATTCCCTGAGTTTGTCAGGACTGCCACACAAACGGTGCACCTCGTTGGCCCGCACAAAGGCCGGGTTGACCTGCACATCCATGGTGTGACCCGTGATGCCAGACAACAAAGCGATCACATGCTGCAAGGTGTAGGGCTGGCCTGAACACACGTTGTAGACCTCGCCCGGCACACCATGCGCCAGCAAAGCCAAATACGCGTCGCACACCATGCGCACATCGTTGAACTCCCGCTCCACATGCAAATTTCCCAGCTCAATGGCTGATGCACGCTGGGCAAAATGGCTCACCAACTTGGGGATCAAAAAGTTAGGCGCCTGACCCGGCCCCGTGTAATTGAAAGGCCGGCTGAACAGCACCGGCAAACGGTCCAGATAAGTGCGCGCCATGTGCTCCATGGCCAGCTTGCTCATGGCGTAATGGTTGACCGGGGCGGCAGGCTGCAACTCCGTGATGGGCGACGCATCGCAGTTGCCATACACATTGGCACTGCTGGCCAGCAAAACCTTGCTCGGCTTGACCGGCAAGGCCGCCAAGCCCGCCAGCAAATTCATGGTGCCCACCACATTGACGCCATAAAACGCCGTGTCGTCCGCATGCCCCACAAAGCTGATAGCGGCCAAATGCACCACCACATCGGGCGCGGCCTGCAAAACCTGGGCTGCCACAGCAGATTTGTCTGTCAGGTCGGCCGCCAAAACCAAAACCTGGTGCCCCGCAGCCTCGGCGGCAGACTTGAAAAAAAGGCCGGTAAAACCGGCCGCCCCTGTGAGAAGAATTTTCATTCGCGCAGTTTAAACAGTCAGAAAGAGAACCCAGCCTGATTGCGACGCAAATTAGCTTCCACCATCATCTCGCACAGCTGCTCCAGCGTGGTCTTGGGCTCCCAACCCAGCTTGGCCTTGGCCTTGGCCGGGTCGCCAATCAGTAACTCCACTTCGGCAGGGCGATAAAACTTGGGGTTGATGCGCATCACGGTTTTTCCAGTGGCAGTGTCAATGGCGGTTTCTTGCTCTTCGCTGCCTTTGAAGTCCACCGCAATGCCTGCGCGCTTGAAGGCCATGCGCACAAAGTCGCGCACGGTCTCTGTGCGGTTGGTGGCCAGCACAAAGGTGTCGGGCTCGTCGGCCTGCAGCATGCGCCATATGCCTTCCACATACTCTTTTGCAAAACCCCAGTCGCGCTTGGCGTCTAGATTGCCAAGCTCCAGGCAGTCCAGATGGCCGAGCTTGATCTTGGTCACGCTGTCGGTGATCTTGCGGGTCACAAACTCACGACCACGCAACGGGCTTTCATGGTTAAACAAGATGCCGCTGGAACCAAAGATGTTGTAGCTCTCGCGGTAGTTCACCGTCATCCAGTGCTCATAAAGCTTTGCCACGCCATAGGTTCTGCGGGGGTAGAAAGGTGTGCTTTCAAACTGGGGAATTTCAAACTGGGGAATCGCTTGCACTTTGCCAAACATCTCCGACGTGCTGGCTTGGTAGAAACGGATCTTGAGGTTGACT
>CAZPBD010000118.1:0-4103 GCA_964584655.1 uncultured Pseudobdellovibrionaceae bacterium
AACCCATGGAAAGTCTGCCGATGGATTCGGCTGCGTTGTGAAATTTTTGAGGAATGTTAGACAAGTCTTCTTCAACCCGTATGAAATCCACGCCGTCCACTATACTCGATGGCATCAGTTGAGCAGGTACCTGCAGACTTATTAATAGAGGTAAGAACAAAATTAGATACTTCACTCTAGATAGTAGACTAGAAAAATGTTCCAAATTGAAACAAATAATGTCACCCATCGCTTACTTGATCATCAGAAAAAATGGCTAAAACGATTCAATAAATGCCCGTCAGACTCTTCTAAATCATTGATTTTTCAAGAAAAAACAGTTGTCTCAGTTTGAGGCATTCGATTTGCTCTCCAGCTTTGTACTCGGAGGCTGTACGTTATGAAATTCCCGAAATCGAGATCTTTACTGATCTCATTATTATTTGCGCCCATTTTTTCGTTCGGAGCATCAACGCAGACTTCTTGTCGAATGGTTGTCTCTAACACTGCTTTTGAAAAATTTGAGCAAATCCGAGTTGAAAATAAAAATGCCACTCTTTTGAATTCAGATCGTCAGTTGATCGAAAGAGCTTATGGTACAGATGTTCCCATCGTTCATAGTTTTGAAGCCGAAGGCAGTGGGCTTTCCAATATTCGAAGATGGTTCAATCAAGCAAGGCCATCGTTCAAAACCAATCTTGCTAAATCATTTGAAAAAGAATTGTCTAAACCAGAGTCTCAAAGACCATTTATTAAATGGCTATCTGAGGTCAAACTCAGGTCCGATCGAATTTCTGATGACATGATCGATTGGGGTGCCATGACTCTAAAAGAACGCCTCGACTACATCTTGAGTGTTGAAAATCCCTTGGATCTTTTTACTTCTGCTCAAGCAGATGCACTCGTAGAGACACGTGCGGTCACTTTTGATGACATCACAGTCAATGCAAAAGCTCCGAAGGGCATCACTGTCGGTGATGATCTTGGAAGTTGGGAAGTTCGATCCAGCATGGGGCAGATTGATCGCTCGGAATTTTTAGAGTTGCGTTCGAAAGTGGAGCAATTCTTGGATCAAAAAGTTGGACATCAGCACTTGTTTCACGCTTGGCCTCAGAATAGTCAGGTCCGCAAAGAATTTGCACCGTACTATATTGAAGTGTTAGATTCTGCCACTTGGTATTTGTTCTGGCGACAAATGAAACGAACAGACACAGATGTGGGTTCTAGAACTGTCGTTGATCACCCTTACCTAGGTGTCTACTCGACAAACTCGCTGGTACGTTTACAAAATATCGTAGAGAACAACCAGCCTGAAAAATTTAAAGATAAATACAGACTTGTCGGCGCTCGAAGTTTTAAAGCAGCAGCAGAAATTCCAGAGCAAAAAGGTGATGTTCCTGATTGGGAAATTCGTTCTGGCAACAAAGGTGTGATGCGTGAATTTATCGAAGCCGCTCTTGAGGCTCGGCTTGTCACTGGTGACTACAGCGGAATTAAGTCCTTTGGTAGTTACGATTTTAATACAAATGTGAGTATGCACCAATTGGCTAGTAAAAAAGTCAGTGCTACAGATCTCAGCGTTTTAGAAAGATTTGAAGAATCATTTCCGATGCTGAAATTTGCACAAGCAGCAAATGCAAAAAATAATTACAGAACAAAAATATTAGCTCCATTACTTCCGTGGGAAAATCGTTTTGATTTGAACTATAAACTGGATCTTTTCAAATCAGCTCAAAATCGCTACGCAAGATCATTATCAAATATTGGCCGTGATTACTTAAAAGTGATTCAAGATCCAAAGGCCACTCAAGGAATTAAACTTGAAGCTCGAAAAAAAGCTTTAGCACGAATCAAGCGAGCTCTTCAAACTTTTGCAAATGTCACACGTCTTGATTTAGATGGTGAATTGTATTTAAGACCCAGACCAAAAACTGAAATCCCAAGTATCCTTGTGGCGACTTCGGGTGCAGTGGATGTGAATAAAGTCGATCTAGGAATCGAGTATTCAGTCAGATTGCCTGTGAATATGGATTTCCAAAATAAGCAGCAAGCAGAAAACGGGATCTTAAGCTTTGCTCAGAAGTTTGCTGATACGACAAAATATTCAAATCCAGAATCACTTTATCAAGATGGTCACGGTCATGGAATCGCTGTGAAGTATAATGTGAAAGATGCCAACGGTGATGCGTGGAGATTCGAGTGGGATGGAATCCAACGTGAATACAAAGACGGTGAAGTGGTTAGAGCTTATAATGGTCATATTGAAATTGTGACGCCGAAGTTTTCACCTCAAGCGATTCAAGGTCCGATTTTGGATTTGTATCAGCAGGCAAGAACAATGGGTCTTGTCCCCCGTCGAAATGCGGGCGGAGCCCACATCAATTTTGATATCGCACCACTGAAAGCATTACCTGTGGCCCAAGGAACTCGAGCGCTTCTGAACTTGGTGAGTTACTTTGAGTCTCACCAGGAAATGATTTTATTCATGTGGCAACATCCAAAACGTAAACATGCTGCTTACCCAGTTGTTCGAACTCCCGAGATGGCTGAGCGATTCAAATCATTTAATGGTGATTGGAAAGATCTGGGAAAGATGCTGTATGAAGTCAGGTATTTCAATACTTTCATGTACAGAAAACCAAAGTACGTTCCTTTGAATTTAACAGCCCTTATGACCTCAATAGTACCCACTGACTATGTTGAAAAAACTTTGGATATTAAAAACAATAAACAAGCGTGGTTCCCCAATTTCGCAAAAGTTTATTCTCGTGGTGAAGTTCGTTTGTTTGATGCTCCAACTGACGAAGTTTCTGCTGCATTACACATTAAATACTTTAGAGCTTTGATGAACAAAACTTTTAATTCCACTCAAGCCATTGATCTCAAACCGGTCTATAGCGAGAAGGCGATGGAAAACTGGAAAAAAAGCCCGAAAGCATGGATTCGAGCTGCTGATTTGCACCTAATCGAATTGGGACTGGATCCCAAAGAGTTTCGAAGTCTTTTATGGGAAAGTTATTTGAATCAAGTCTCTAATACCCCGCGTGCAGTGGATTACGAGATCTATAATCAGTATCTGCCTGCAAAAAAAGATTAGGATTTTGTCAGTGTCTGAGGTCATGGGATTGACCTCAGCATCTCCCTTGTCTAGAGTTTTACTAGCCACAACTCGGGGGAACCAACATGATTCATTTCATCAGCCATGCCGTTTTGCTCACCGCTTTTTTTATGTCTCTTACGACGCAGGCCCAAAATGTGCCGCTTCAAAAAGTTCGCGGGATTAAATTTCCCAACACCTTTGAAGAGGGTGTAGACCCAGTTATCTCAACAGGAATTGCTCCAGTTTACTGGCAAGACCTCAGAGGTTTTAATGAACTTCTTCCTTTTGTGACACCATCCCCTGATCAAGAAGATGTGAACTCATGTATGTTGATGTCACTCACTGGAGTCGTTGAGTGGTGGGTTCACCGCGCAAACCAAACTCCTCGATTTGTGCAAAATGGCCCACTCGATATCAGCGAACGTTGGTGGATGAATCTTTCTAACAATAATGATTACACCGAAGATATCAATTATTGGTTTACAGACGCGATCTACCTTTTTAATACCGCTGATTCTGCTTTGAATCGTAATTATCCATTTCGTAAAGGTTGGTTTGTTGAAACTGAAGATGATATTTTTCCTGCAAGACCCGGCGCTCAAAATGCTGAATATGGTGGAAGATACAATTGGATCGATGAAACAGAATCTGTCCAGGGTCCTTTCGTAAAAGCTCCGACTTTAGGTAGAAAAATTTTATTCAGAAGTCCCGATAAAAATCCATGGGCCATCGGGCAAGCTCCCGTTGATATCGCTGAAAAGATGATTGAATCATTTCAAAAGTACAAATCGCCGATTCAAGTGATTTACAACCACGAAGGCTATTGGCATTCCGTGTTTGTTATTGGATACGATGAAAATATGTCTTCAATGAATTGCCCGTTTACCTCTGAGTCCGCTCAATTTTATCAAAAAGAATCAGACCGAGCACTCGCTAATGGTGATAAAAAAAGAGCTGCCAAGTTCTTGAGATATAAAAGAGAACTCCTCAATTCACTTGCAAAAGTCGGTGGGTGCAATTCCAA
>CAZPBD010000119.1:0-3933 GCA_964584655.1 uncultured Pseudobdellovibrionaceae bacterium
CGGCTTAGATTTATCAAAACACATTCGGCCCCGTGTGGGAATCGCGCCGAATTCTTGGAGCACATCACGGGTGTCCCAATACGAGGTGGCTTTGTAGCCCTTGCAAACGAGTCCAGCACCACAACCATTTCCGAGTTGACTTTACAAAGCTGAGAGTTTGCGTTTTTTGTAGCCCAACACCATTTCGATCACTGTCACTGGCACAGCGCTCATGGCCAGAACCGGCATCGCCACCAACATGAATGCCCCGCCTAACCAAGCCCAAGGGCTGACGCTGCGCCAAGCTCCCGGCAAGACCACAGGCCAAACACTGGAGCCTGCAGCACGGCGTTTGAAGAACATCACCCAACCGGATACCAGTGAAAACAAGATGCCCGCACCAAAGACAAACAACAAGACTTGGTTCCAAACACCGAATTCACCCCGGTGAAATGGAATGCCAATGGCTGTGGCTTTGCCGAAGGCCGTTTGATCAGACCATCCGCTGTAATAGAGTTTTTGCCCAGAATACGCGTCCAGCAGCAAATCGAAACGTTTGGTCGGATCACCCTTGTCCATTTGGTTGGCACGCCACACACCTTCAGGACCTTTGGGTGCCATGACCATCAAGGAAATGCTGGGGGCTTCGCGGCGAATGGCTTGTAATGCTTGCTCCCACGTCAACGGTTTAGCCCCTTCAGTCACAGTGGACTTGAACTGAGCAGGAATACGCGGAGGTGTCTGGCCAGTCGCATCACGCGCCCATCTGATTTGATTTCCCGCGTTCTGGCTCCAGGTCAGACCCGTCGTCAAGATGACGAAACTGACCAGCCCCAACGCAACACCCAAAAATGAATGCCACTGCCGCCATGCCACACGCCCTTTGGCATTCGCCTGTGGCAACCAAGGCTGACCTTGGCGTGGCCACCAGAGGTACACCCCGGTGACCAACATGACCATGGTCCAACTGGCGGCCAACTCAATCATCCAGCGCCAGCCATCGCCTTGCTGCAAGCTTGAATGCAGTTTTCGCGCCCAGGTCGCAAAGCGCTCAGACTCCTTGAGTTGGCCCAGCACTTCGGCGCTGTAAGGATTCACATAAACGACCACCGCACGTGCAGGAATGCCAAAGTTGGGCCGTAAAAATGGCGACTTGGCTTGTGCAGCGCCAGGACTCGACCCATGGCTCGCGTGCCCACCATGCCCACCCGCTTGGCTCTTTTCTGGCATAGGCGCGGTAAAAGCCACGCGCACACTGTCTTCGGGTTCATGCGCTGGAATCACCGAGTGCAAACTCCAGCCCTCAGGCGCCATCTGCTTGGCCGCTTCCACGGCATCGTCGAGAGATCGAGCTTGCGACTGCGGTTGCACCTTGTCCAGTTGACCATGCATGACACTTTCAATTTGCGGTGTGAACACATAAAGCATTCCGGTCAAACAAGCCACCAAAACAAAAGGGCTGGCGATCAATGCAGACCAAAAGTGCAGCCGCCAGAGCAAAGAGCGGCGAGCCGCTCGCATGTGAGTCTCGTTCATAAGATTCTTCGTTTATGGAGCCATTAAATAAGCAGAACTGAAGGCCAATGACCCAGCAAAGCCTTTCGCCATGCTGGGTCATTCAACGCATCAATGGATGACCTGAGGATCAATCGATCTTGGCTTCGATGCCCACATAAATCGATCGGCCATTGCCTGGGTAATACAAAGCACCAGACCCATTGCCCGCCAAATCGGCAGAGATGTTGCTGTCAGCGGCATACTTTTTATTGGTCAAGTTACGCGCATCTGCAAACCATGACCATTTCTTATCAATCGCTTGACCAGCCTTGAAGCCAATCAGGGTGTAGCCATCGCGATAAACGGTGTTGGTGTTGTCCATCGGAGCTTTGCTCGGGACCCATTCAATTTTGGGACCGGCATACAAGCTTGGTTTGCCATTGACTTCAGCACCAAAGCGATAAAGGCTTTCTGCACGGACAACGATCGGGGGGAAGCCTGGCAGCTTGTTGTTGCCATAGGCTGTGTTGTCCACAAACTTGAAGTCGCTGTAAAGCAAGGACATTCGGCTGTCGATTTGGCGGGCATACAAATGGCTCAAGCCCAGCTCGACACCTTGATGCATTGATTTAGGCACATTGATTGTTGGTGCGGGTGAGCAACCCGGTACAAGACAAGCACTCAAGAACTCGTTTTTCAAGTTGGAACGGTAGTAAGTTGCATCCCAACCAAATTGGTTACTTCCTTCTGCCGCCTCACCACGCGTACCTACTTCGAAGGTTGTTCCACTCTGTGCTTTGGTAGCCAAGGTGGTCGAACCCGCCAAACCATGAATAGGCGCCTCAAAGTTTCGACTCACACTCGCAAAAACTTGCTGCTTAGGCGTCAAGTCGTGCGTCACACCAACTCGAGGGCTCCATTGGCTGAAATTGTGATCGTAGTTATTTGAAGCCGACACCACGTCAGACACTTTGCGATTTGCTTTGTCATACTGCAAAGCACCCACCAAAGTAGTTTTCTCAGAAATGAGGTATTTGTTTTCAACAAAAAATGTATGGTTTACAGATTTTTGTTGGTAGACGGACGATGGATTACCCGTGACCAAACCATTGATATTTGGCGCATGGGATGTGCCTTTGGTTGTGCCTGTACTGGGCAAATAGGCGACCGTGAGCTGATTCGCTCCTGTGGTGTTGGTGAACTTGAGATGGCCGCCTTGTGTGCCCACATCTTGCTGAATGACGCTGAATGAAATGGGATGCCACAGGCTGTAGTTCATGGCGTACGCAGCAAATTCGTACAGATTGTTGCCATCGCGCACAGTCGTTTTATTGGCTAATCGTTGTGAATCCACATCGCGGCGCTGGTTGTTGTCATCGACATAGGCAGCACCCGAGTTACGGATGTTGGGTGTGGATTCCAACTGTGCTTTTGTCAAATAACCCGGCAATTGGGTGCGACTGCGAACCGCCGCCACATAAAAGCGAGACTCAACATCACGGTTCACTTTCACACCAAAGTTGGCCAGCAGTTTTTGATTTTCCATTTCTGAATGCTGGCGGAAACCGTCTTGCTTGGTTTGCGATCCGGCAACGTAGTAGTCCCAGACATTGCCACCCGCTTCAGTCGGCTTCACGACACCCGCCGTACTGCCAAAAATTTTGCTGTACCCAAAGCTACCCACTTCGGCTTTGCCCACAAACGATGGGCTGGTGTAACCGGTAGGAGCAACAAAATTGATGGCACCACCCAGCGTGGTTGCGCCGTAGGTGGTGGCGTTTGGTCCACGCAGCACCTCGACATAACGCGAGGCATTGGGGTCGAGCGTTTGCATGTCAAATATGCCATCGGCATAGTTGATTGGAACGCCGTCTTGCATCACCTTGGTGCCAAAGCCATGGTAAGTGCGGCTCAGCCCTGAACCACGAATGGCCAAGCGGGCTTCTTCTGAGCCGAAACGATCTTGGATATACACACCGGGTGCCATGCCTAGGCTGTCGCTCCAAGTGGCTTGACGTCCCTCACGCACTTGGTTCAAGTCAACAATGGAGGCACCGCCAGGGATTGATTTAACGGAATCTTTAGCGTTTTGGTAAGTGTTTTGCGTCAAGGACTCGACTCTGCCCACCACTTCGATGGTTTGCTCGATTTGAGTTTTATTTGATTGCGCCAACACATTGCCGGCGAATGCCATGGACAGTGCCACAGCAAGAGGATTCATCACGAATGGGAATTTCATTTTCATTAACCTGTTGTTCATTTCAAAATCAAACAGCTCAGCCCAAGACGCTTGGAAGCCATTGCAGATGCAATGCACCTCAAGTTGGAAGAGGACTCAGCAATTGATGCCACAACCGCAATCGCGGTCGTTGGCATGCCTTTGAATTCAAACAGGCGGCCCACGAGAAGGCAGTGGCGGCGCAGTGCGGGCCAGCAGCAGCGCCTCGGGCAAGGCTT
>CAZPBD010000120.1:0-3926 GCA_964584655.1 uncultured Pseudobdellovibrionaceae bacterium
TAGAGCTGTGATTCTTTCATCGCATTGGTTTTTGACGGTAGCGAGATGTTCGTAAAGTTTGTAGTCATTGTACTGAGTGTAGTCTTCAATTTTTGAAGGCAGAAAAAATGTACATTCTTTTGAGGTCAAATAACGATTCAGCATTTCTTCGTAGATGATACTTTTGTGATGGAAGTAAACCATCAAGTGCATGTGATGACGTGAAATTAAAAAATCATCGAACGAATAAAGTGCACGGCGATTCAATGCCAAGTGAGCTTTTTGATTGGCGATATGCAAAGTCATGTTCTGAATCAACCATTCCAGATCAATTTTTCCGTAATTTGTTCCGCAGAAGTAAGAGTCCCGCTCGAGGTAGTCCATTCGGTCCACATCAAGTTCTGAACTGACCAGTTGGGAAAGCAAGGGTCTAAAATCGATTCCCTGATCCTTAAAGCTGTCGTCCATTTCAGGTAAATTTTTATCGATCAAACATGCCACGTGATAGGGATCGATATCTGAAAACTGGCTGCGAATGGTGTCTGCGATTGATGATTCTGTGACATACTTAATTGTGTAATCTTCGTGATTGGCTTGTCTTGGAGTTTGCTTGGGCCCGTAAGCCTTCACATTTAAATCCGCCAGCTGAGGCATCACTTCTTCGGTGGTATGGCTGAGGGGCCCATGACCCACATCATGAAGGAGTGCGGCCAAACGAAAGGTTTGGCGAAGACGCGTCTTCACAGAGGTTTTTGAAAACGGGTAAGCACGAAATATAGAATCAAAAGCAAGAACTGCTAAGTGTCCAACACCGATGGAATGAAGGTAGCGGTTGTGTGTCGCGCCGGGAAAGCTAAACTCTGAAAAACCAAGTTGTTTGATGGATCTAAGTCTTTGATATTCCGGCGTATCTAGCACCGCAACTTCAGAAGTGGAATAGTGAATTGAACCGTGAACGGGGTCTCTGATTTCCATAAATCAGAACTACATCGAAGCCCTGACCCCGTCAATGCGAGGGGTTATTGACGTACGCAGCCAGCTTCAAAAACTTTATTGCCCTGGAAATAAAGGGCAGCTGAGGCAGCATTCATCCCAAACATATTAAGACCTTCGATCATCCAACCCAAAATAACTTGATTTGAGCTGCCATTTTTTGTGCACTGAATGGAAGATTGCTTAGAAAAGAAGCCAGGCATGACTGAAGTCACCACACATGAGTAAGTCCCGTTTTTGATTCCCTTTTCTTCAAGGCCTGACACTTTAATGGACTGATAGTCACCAATCACAACACTGGCACCGCCAGAGCTGCAAACTGCTGAAGCCATTGCATTTGAACAGATCGCGAAATTGAAGACCAAAAATACTGCTAAAATTTTCATGGAACATCCTTCTGTTGAATAGATTGGGTGATGTATAAACTGAATTGGAAAAAAAGAGAGCTCTATTTTGTGATTTGAGAAAAAAAGTAATGTAGTTTTCTCGAGACAAGATAATTTTCCTTTTTTGAGGTAAACAAAATCTATGAAAAAATTGATTAGTGTTTTTGCTCTTATTCTTTCGGGCTGCGCAAGCTCATATAAACAAACTCAGCAACAGTGCTCGGTCCTTGATTGGAATCGTCTTGGATTTTTGACCGGGCAGGCTGGTCAAGCTTCACCAAGCAAGGCGAATAAACAACAGTTTGGTGAGTGTCAAAAGGTTGAAATTCAGCCCAACTTCACCGCATTTTCTGCCGGCCTAAAAGAGGGACTCAAAAGCTATTGCCAGCCTCAGATTGCTGAAAAATACGGGGCACGGGGATCAGATTATGATTTTGGTCTATGTGAAAGTTCACCTGTTCTTCCAGATTTAAAAAAGTCCTATGAAGTTGGGGTTTCTCAGTATTGCAAATCTTCGGGATATGCAGCGGGACTTCAGGGCACAACATTACAAGTGAGCTGCCCAGCAGAGGCCTTAGCAACGTTTAATTCTGAATACCAAAGAGGACGAACAGATTTACTGCTGAACAAGGTCAACTCTTTGGATAATCAATTGGTGGCATTACGAAGACAGATGACAGACATGGAAAGAATCAATGATGATCTTGAAAGAAAGAACAGAGAGTTGCAATTAAGGCTCGAAGACACCGAAAGAAAACTTCGCAAATAAATTACTTTTGAGAACTAGATAGAGCACCGGTATCAGGGTCAACTTGGGAAGGTGTCCTGGACTTTTCGAACTCTTTTGCATAATCACTAATGCAAGGAGCGAAGGTAGCCCAAGAAAACTTTTGTATGGGTTGCTCAGGCCTTGGCTTTTTACATTCGACAATCAATGTTTTTGGATTCAATTGGCTGCTATTAAATCCCTGAATTTCCTTCAGACAATCATATGTAACTGCATAGTTTCCGGCTGTCAGCGGTTCTTGGCAAACGGTGAGCAGTTGAGCATCAGTGGGCTGAAGACAAAAAAGATATTGAGCAGATTTCTTACTTTTTGAATAAAACTGATCACAGAAGTCGAGTTGCTTTTCTGGAATCGCATTTTTTGGCAAGCCTGAAATAAAATCGAGGCAATTGATGACATTGCTCCACTCATGAGGCGGTGACTTTTTAGTCATGCTAGTGATTGAAGCGCACTTTTCTAAATAATCTTCTTCATACTTTAGCTTCATTTTTTCATAGCAAGCTGATTTGATACCCATATCGGTGATCGGACCGCACATTTCACTTTTGCTAGTACCAAAGAGTCCTGCAAAGGCCACGTTGAATAAAAATAATAGATGAATCATGTTTATAGCTTAAGGGTTTCTTCGTCGTTGTCTATAAACAATTGTCTCGAACGCCTTTTTCAAAAATTCGGGGAATCGGCTTCCCACTTCGGTAGGCTTCACAGAGCCACTCAAGATCAGGCTTTTTATCAGTCTTAAGTCCAGCCTTTTTCAGTATCAAATCCTTCACGGCTGCCAACTTGTTTTCATCCAACAGGGTCGAGTTGTTGTTGATTTTGAAAACGTCCTCATAGGCATCGTATCTATGGATCAAACAAAACATTTTTTGTGAGTATCCTGCATTTAAAAAGTTTGTTTGAAGGTTTGCAATCGTCACAGTACTCAGAAATTTTTTGTAATCCTGTTGAGCGACCTGAAGCCGCTTTGTTTTATCTTTATTTTTGTTGAGACAATCTAAAGAGACAGGCTCACCTGTTTGACGACTTCGAAGATGACATTCTGTTTGGCTGTCCTTTTTTGCGTTTTCTTGGTCAAGGTAGACTTTTTCCCATTTTTTAAAATCATTCAAATTCACTTGCGCTTGATTGTTTGGATTTGAAATCACGCTGGCAGATCGAATGAATTGCTCCAGTGCCTGGTCACGATTGGCGACAAAGTTTTCTTCGCAGGCGGGTAAACAGCTTTCAATAGAGCCGTTGGCAAAATCTTTAAACATCCTATTTAATGGTGATTTCTGCAGTCCACAGCTCAAGCTGGAAGCCTCAGTCACCAAGGGATTTAGCAATAATAAGAGAAATAGATTTCGTACCATTCGCATAATTACTTTTCGGAAGAGTCATAGAGGTAATAAAATTAAAACTTTAGTCTAGATTTTCATAATGAGACTCAAGTTGTATCAGGATGATCCGATCAGTCATGTAAGGCCAGTACCCAGCCTAGGGAATCATAAAGATTCTCCCAGTTTCATGGAATGAGACTGAGATCTTCAAGGAGGAGGAAAAGATGGGATTACGTATTAATACGAATACCGCTTCGTTAAACGCACAGAAGGTTCTGTGGGGCACGAAGATTGGACTCGATAAAAGTATGGAGAAGCTCGCTTCGGGCTACCGTATCAATCGAGCCGGAGACGACGCTGCAGGCTTGGCGATCTCTAAAAACTTAAAAGCCCAAATCCGCGGTCTAAAACAAGCCTCACGAAATGCCCAAGATGGTATCTCGTTGGTGCAAGTGGCAG
>CAZPBD010000121.1:0-3867 GCA_964584655.1 uncultured Pseudobdellovibrionaceae bacterium
CAAAATCTTTAAATCGGCTTTCGATTTGTTTAAGTGCGAGTGGATGATTTGCCATATATTCTCCTTCGGTAATTATATAAAATTACATAATTTAATTCAATAAATATGTGTAATTTTGTACATAAAATGTATTTAAAGCATTGAAATCATTGAAGTCTCATTTTGATACAGACTTTCGCTCTACCCTATTAGATTACGAATGCCTGACTTCTTGCAGAGTTTGTAACCATGGTCACCATGCGGAAACTGATCCAACTCTATTTGATCTTAAGGCAGCTTGCTGCCAACAACATTCGTTTGTGTCTGACAATAATTGTTCTTGTTTCATATCAAGACACCTTCGCTCAAAGTGTGGATCTTTCAAAGTTACGTTGGGCACCCGAGTGGACATTTACCAAACCTTACATGCTCACAAAAAATTTTCGAGACTACTACTCGTTGGGAATCGAAATGGAGAAACACTTCCAATCCAAATATGCCAATGATGCCTCTATCGAAGTTTTGGATACCACCGATTACTCAAAAGAACTCTTTCGATTGAAATTAAAAGGGGGAATTATTTTCAGTTTCACAACTGACCCCGGTGTCTTCGAAATTCGAACAACTCCTTTGACACTCAAGCAGTGGCGATCAAATCAAAAACTTTTTCAATCTGTTATATTTGATACCATGGCTGAGATTGGACTGACTCCCCATGAGCGAGAAGGTGCGGGTCACCTGAACTTTAGCTTGGAAGATCTAAGAGATAGGCCCTTACTCATTCGCAATTTCATTGTTGATTTCTATAATCACCCCGGATTGGGAGTGACGCTTAATTCTCTGACAGCAAACGAAGAAGATGCACCCTACTTAGATCAATTGAGAGAAAAAAAGCGAATAAAACTTCTGAGCATTTTCAAAAATACGTCCTCTCAAAATACCACTTACCGAAACATCTTGAATGAATTTAGTTCCATGAGTGAAGAAAAATTCATCGCACTTATGATCAGAGACATTGATGAAATTTTGAGAAGAAGAGTCGAAATCAGAACGCTACGACCACAAAAAAACATGGAACAATTTATTCAACTGATTGAAATCTTTCAAGCCCGCCTTGAATTTCTGCAACATTTCGATGGGGTAGTACCGGTTAAAACCGTAAGACCCGTCGACGATGGCTGGAAGGCTTTAGGACAATGGGCACAGTACATCGAAGAGACTGGATTGGACCCGAAAATATACCGTTCGCTTCTTCCGGAGGCTTGGCAGGCGCTGGATTTTCAATCATTCAAAAGGCCGCGACCCAGTCTTCCCTCTCGTTCCTGCCGCAAGTCAGTTTCAAAATAGTAGAGTCATTGAGCTAAGGTCTTCAGCGATTTTTTTGTAACTCCACAATCAGTTTGCCAACGGTTTGCCAAAACTGCGACATTTCTAATAAGCTCTGCCCATGAGCGAAGTCGAGATTTCACTTTTCCCCATTCCTGGAAGCGTTGCACTCCCTCTTAGCAAAATCCCCTTGCACGTCTTTGAGCCGCGGTACCGGAAGATGATTTTAGATTCCATCGAATCAAAACGTCGCATCGGAATTGCACACACTCAAAAAATGATTGGTGAATCAAAAGCGAAAGCAAATCGTACAAAAGAGGAAATCTTAAATAGCAATCAAGAGTCCTATCTTGCTCAGACCGTCTTTTCTGCAGGCTTTGCTGAACTGATCGAAACGTTTCCAGATGGAAGAATGCTTGTTGAAATCACAACAGACAATCGCTACGAGATCCGCGAAGAGAGGCAAAGCATTCCTTATCAAATTGTCACTGTTGAACCTTACATGGATGCTCCTGAGCCATTGTCACAGAAGCTTCGTGCAGAATTAAATCAGATCCTACAAAATATTGCTCACGAAACGTCTGAGGATCTCAATCAGTATCTTCAGAGTCCTGAGTGGTTAGCTCTCTCTGATTTTGAATACAGCTTTAAAATTTATTCACTTGTGCTACTAGAACCCAACTCTTTGCAAAAAGTTTTAGAGCTAAAATCCATCAACGCCAGAGTTAGTTTTTTAAAAGATCTTTTAAGTCGCGGACCCCTCCAGTAAAAGTCGGATCAGCTCCGAAAAATCACCTTCGCGACTCGCTTTCAAAACCGCATCTATGCAAGCTGCTGCTTGTGAGTCCTCATCCAAAGAACTTTGAGTGGCGTCTTCTTCACGTTCGAATCACGCCAAGCTATCGATGCAAGCTTATGAGCGATATCTTCGGGAGTCAGAATATCATCCACATGGTCAATCTGAATAGCGTTGATAGGCATAGACTGAGATGAGGCAGATGTGGGCTCCTGAGCCATGGTGTGACCCCCGCTTTCCTCTTTTAGAATCTTAATTCCCTCGGCTCCGTCTGAACCCTCTCCCGACAGAACAATGCCGATGGACCCATAAACATCATCTGCTGCCAGTGAAAATAAAAAATGATCGATGGCATTGTTTGCCGCCTTGAGTGGTCGTGGTGAGAGACGTAAAAATCCATTTTGAATTTCCATCAGCTTATCGGTTGGCAAAACATAAATATGATTGGCTAAAGGTTTTATATTATCAGTTACAACAACCACAGGCATCGTTGTCGAACGGGATAGGATTTCAGGTAATAAACTTTTAGAGCCCCGTAAAATATGAGACAGGAGAATAAAGGCCATTCCTGTATCGGCTGGTAAATTTTTAATAAGTCTTTGAAAAGCCTCCAGACCACCGGCGGATGCACCGATGGCAACAACTCTGGGGTCTTTCACACTCTCCATAATTGCAACCGGGGTTTCGCTACTTGAGTTGCGATAAATTGCATCTGGTTAGGAGCTGTACTCATCAGTATCCAATTTAGGTTTGTCATACACCTATAGCAGCAGAAGGCATGCCAAGAAGTTGCACCGACTCTTAGGCATTCAATTTATTATTTCTGAATGTCCTGGAGGCTCACTTCACTTCAATCTTTCTTACATCAAACATCACTTCATTTCGTCTGAAGGGTGGCAAAGTCCATGGGGGATCATAGCCCGCAGACCTAGCTAAATTTGCTGTCGGTACAATTTCAAAACTGCCACGATTTTGAATCCAACTTTTGAGTTCTTCTGCTTTTTTTACATTTGCTTCCTCTGACCTGGAGCCAGAAAAGCGAAGAGCTGCCACAGTTTTTGCGGGCACCTGTTCCAATTGGACTCGTGAATCATTGGGCACAGGCAAATCTTCGAGCTTGAATTTGGAAGGCATCATAAAAGTCATGACCCAGCCAGAATCAGATTTTGTTTGCGTCACAGGGGCTGTCATTGCGATTTTAATGCTTGATGGTTTTTGAGTTTGCTCTACGGGTGCCGTCATCGCAATTTTAGTCTTGGTCTGATTGCCACCAAAAATGTAGCCCGCCAAAATTTTAAAAGCTTCAGACTGCGAAGACTTGTAGTCCCCGGTGACTTCAGTTTTTGCAATGACCACGCTTGAATATTGACGGATCTCGAATTGACCGTCTGATTCGAGAACTTGGTAACGAGCCGTTTCCTCAGTTCTTGATCCAAACATTGAACACCCCAATTGAAGACCTGAAATTAGAATTAATGTGATCATCGATTTCATCACTGATCTCCAGACTATGATTGTAAAGCTAAACCGGAAATAGAAATGAAGGGAAGCAAATTAAGATCCAATTGCTATACGACTCGAACGATCTGTTCACGATTATGAGGTAGTATTGTGATCAATTGCATCGTCCATGAGGCAATGCTAGTCTCGCAGCTATCTGTTCTACTCTTTGAAAAAAACGAGGAAGTCTATGATCGACCCACTTCTTAAAGAATCCAATCCAGAGCGAATGCCCGTCCTCTTCATAGGTCATGGATCACCTATGA
>CAZPBD010000122.1:0-3839 GCA_964584655.1 uncultured Pseudobdellovibrionaceae bacterium
AAGGCTACGCCGCCAGTGCCGACGAAACCGTCATCAAACTCAGCTACGACCTGTATTACGTCACCCACTACAGCCTGGCCATGGACCTGCTCATTGTGCTGAAAACCATCAAAACCGTGCTGACTGGGCACGGTGCACGCTAAACACCATGAGAATCTTGTTTGTTACAACCGGAATGCTGACGGGTGGAGCAGAAATTCAAATCGCTGGATTAGCGTCTGAACTGGCAGCACAAGGACACCACATCGCGCTTCTCAATCTTACGGGCCAAGCCGAAGTTAATCTCCCACCTGATGTCACTCTATTCAATCTTGACATGCGCCCCAAGGGTCTCATTCGAGGTTTATGGATCGCGCGGCAATACATCAATCAGTGGAAACCGGACGTTGTGCACAGTCACATGATCAAAGCGAATTTGTTTGCGCGCATGCTGTGTCCCATCAGTCAAATTCCAAGGCTCATCTGTACGGCACACAGCATCCATGAAGGCTCTGTGCTCATGATGATGCTTTACAGGCTGACTGACCATTTCTGCAATTTAACAACTCACGTTAGCAAAGAAGCTGTTGATCACTTCATTAGCGCTGGAGCAGTACCGGCAGGAAAAATAGCCTTCATGCCCAATGGGATCAACATCAATAAATTTGATCCAATGCGGCCCCAACGAGAAAAGCTACGTCAAAAACTAAACAAAAATTCAGCGATATTTCTCTGGCTGCATGTTGGAAGAATGGTGCCTGAAAAAGCACAAGAATCTTTGATTCAAGCGTTCAGCTATGTCAAGCTCAAAGCGCCACATGCACAGCTATGGATAGTTGGCGATGGCCCTATGCTCAAACAACACGCAAGCTTGATCTCAGACCTTAAACTGGAAGAATCAATCACGTTGCTTGGAAAAAGAACCGATGTTCCAGCACTCATGCAGGCGGCCGACGGCTTTGTATTGAGTTCGCGTATCGAAGGATCGCCACTCGTTTTGGGTGAAGCCATGGCCAGTGGACTTCCTACAGTCAGCACTCGGGTCAGTGGGGCTGCGCAATTACTGAGCCCAGAGGACATTCTGGTTCCTGTAGGCGACCTAGAAAAACTTGCCGAAGCCATGTTATTTACAATGACAACAACTGTCTCTGACACGCAGCGCAACTCACGACGAAGCCATATTCAGGCAAAATTTTCCATGCCGTCCATAGCAGCCCAGTGGGTAGGCATCTACCAAAGTAAGAATTAATTCAGATCCCGAAAACTCATTGCTCGGAACGGCTCCCCCTATTGAAGCGTTTCAAAATTTGTTCTGCGAGAACAACATGCGCCTGCCAAAATGCTTTTTGACTGAAGTGACGCTCGTAAGAATCTCGCGCACGCGCCTCGATTTTATGGCGAGCTACCGGCGACATATTCGCGTATGCCCTGACCACATGGGCAAGAGCACCAGGCTGACGATCAAACAAAGTGACCGCATCTGAAAGATGGGCCAATCTTTTGTTTCCACCTGTGCGGGAAGCAAAAACCGGTCGTGATAGCGACAATGCCTCTAAGGGCAGCAAATCGAAATACGTATGTTTATTCGGGGTAACGACCACATCGCAAGCAGACATCAATACATCCACATCTGAACGCCAGCCAAAATTTTTGTAATTGGATGAGTCCTCTGCGGCAAGAACCCCAACACCAGCAGAAATGAACATGACGGAATCATCCTGTTCCATGGAGGAGACTTCGGACCGGAAAAAATCATACCCCTTGTCCTGGTTATACCGACCAAAATAACCCACCACCAACTTGCCTACAGGTAACGCCAGAGCCTTCCGGGCGGCAGTTCGATCAACAGAGGCTGAAAATCCCGGTACACCACTGGTGACTTCAAGTAGTTCACGGGCAGGCACACCACGCCCATCAAAATATGCCTCGACACCTTCTCTCGCTGCTACGACCATCAAGTCTGATGATGACATGAGACGAAGTTCAAGTCGCTTCAATACGTTGCGATAAAAACCAAAAAACACGCTGCGCCCATGCCGAAGATCAACCTCTCCCATGACTTCGTCTGTAAAACTTGTCGGAGCGTGTGGCATGAAAATCAGTTTTGCATTTAACTGCTTCTTTCTCAGAATGCGTGCCGCATGAGGTGCCGTATGGACCATCACTAAAGCGTCGGGCTTTGCTGACTCACCCTCGCACAGAAGCTTTTGGCCAAGCAGCAGTAAAACAATGTACTTCAACGGTTTTAAATGGCGAGCCAATACATGAGGCCACCTCAATTTTAAAAAAACCGAATTAACACGCTCGGTGGTACACGAGTCAAATCGGACAACAAAATTCTCGGTTCCATACAGCTCACCAGCCTGATGAAGGTTATACAAATAACCAGATGGCCCGCCGCCTGGACGAATCACATCAATCAAATGAACCAGTTTCTGAGGGGTAGCAGTTTGAGACATCTTTAAATCAATCCAATACATTGGTCTTGCGCACGAAACGCAAATACGAAGCCATGCTGACAGTCACAACGGCTTCAACGATAAAAATCAGCTGAGCAGCCCCTAACGCCTGCCAACTGTGAATCAGTGGATACATCAGCAATAGACTCAGCACAGAAGCCATAGTCAAGATCGTGCTGAACGGCTTATTCATCCCTTGAGGCAACATGACCTGAACACCCAACAAATTAGACAAAGCCACAACACAAGGGACAAAAGCCAACCAGCGCAAGAGAGGCACTGCCTCTTGAAAACCAGCGCCCCCAAACACCTGCATGATGTAATCCGCCAAAAGCCACATCAGCGCACCAGCCCCAAAAGTCACAGCGCAAACCCCCATGGCTACCTTGACAGCCAATCGATTGGCTGAAGATGGATCAAATTGGTACAAAAGACTCATACGAGGAAACAGCGCTTGCAATACCGGGGCAATGATCGAAGACACAACCATTCTGAGGCGATCAGCCAAATTGAAATATGCCAACTGCGCATGTCCAGCCCATGAACCAATCGCAATAGGAATCAAGCTTGTGTAAAGGCTGATGGATATGCGTGAAAAAAACAGTCCAGCACCCTCGCGAAACACTGCGACCAAGTCAAGGATCGAAGGTTGACACCAGTCAACCACCCTCATCCGAACAATTGCAAAAATAGAAAGAATGCCCGCCAGCAAAGCCACCACGCTGTAAAAACCAACCGCAATCACCACATCTTCCGGCTGTTTGACAAACGCAAACAACAACGGAAGCGACAAAACGCGACTACCCAATTGGATCACGGCAACGGAGCGCATCTGCTCTAGCCCCTGCAAAAGCCACAGTGGAAACATCGCATGACCAATCACCATGCCAAAACCCCACACATACAAACTGGCATCCACTGCGATGGCCGGCACCCAAATGGACAACGCCCACATGAGCGCAGCAGCAAGAACAACGAGTACCCACTGAACAATCCAAGTTGCAAAAAACACCCGTGACACCTCTTGGCGATCAGACCGATGCGCAGCAATATGTCGTGTAGTGCTCCATGAAAAACCGAAATCCACCAGCAAAATCAAAAAAGCGATGACCCCCTGCACAAACACCACGCGGCCAAACCCCTCTGCACCCAACACACGGGTCAGATAAGGCAAAGTCAGCAAAGGCACAAGATAGTTGCCCAGCTGAACCAACCCGAGGGCAGCGATGTTGTGACGCAGGCGAGGAAGAGTCATTGACTAAGGATTGTGGCAGGTCTTCAAGGGCTCATGCAGGCATAAAAAAGGCGACCAAGTCGCCTTTTTATTAACCATAAGCCCTTTCACCCCAACGGGTCCACATTGAAGGCCGGCATCGGCTGACCCGAAGCCTGCGACGCCAG
>CAZPBD010000123.1:0-3836 GCA_964584655.1 uncultured Pseudobdellovibrionaceae bacterium
CCGCGGGTGTAAAAATTTTTCTGAGCTTCAAACAATTTCTTATTCTCCTCAAGTTTAGGGCATCCAGGCATCTATTTCCTGTACTCATGTGGAAATTTCTTGTAAAGCCACTGTATGGATACATCAGAGGTTCTTCAATTTTTATTTGTTGTCGGTGATCGTTATAAATCCAGTGCCATTCGGGGCCTGATCATTTTAGGTGGACTTTATTTGATCTTTTGGACCTTCAAACGTCCTTGGATGGATAAATACCGCGTCCCAACAGTGCCCAATCAAAATCCAAAGCCTCTCAAAGAGATCTTTCTGACTTACACAACCTATATTGTGTACGCCCTTGCCAGTGGAGTCGTGTTTTTAGTTCACAAATACACAGGTCACACCATGATGTACACCGACATCAATCAATACGGAGTTGTGTACACTGTTGCCTCATTTTTTATCTTCGTGTTTTATTCAGACACCACATTTTATTGGTCCCACGTTCTGATGCACAAAAGTAAGCCTTTTATTCGGGCCCACGCTCCCCATCACCAATTTGTGAATGTCACACCCTGGGCCGCCTACGCGTTCGGAACTGGTGAGGCCATTCTCAGCGCTGGCTCTTTTATGTTTTTGATGCTTCTGATGCCATGGCACCCAATGACTTTGTTTGTTTATGTGGTTTTCTCGGTCAGTTACAACGGGTTGATCCACTCAGGCTATGATTTCCATCCAAAATCATGGCGCTCTAACAGCGTTCTTAAATGGCTCAGCACTCCGACTCATCACATTTATCATCATCAAAAGTTGAACTGTAATTACGGTTTTATCCTGACTTTCTGGGATAAAGTGATGAAAACTGAAAAGCTTCCTGAATTCAAAGTGTCTCACTCTGAGACACCACGCAGTCAACAAATGTCAATGTGATCAGTGTGCTCACATTGATTCCTTGTCTGAGCATTTAAATTAGCTCTGAAGTTGGAACAACTTTAGCAACATCAACCGGTTGATGAAGTCATTGCTGTTCATTCTTATTCTTACCTCCTTACAAGCCCGAGCCATCACCAATGGCCAAGTGATTACACCCGAGCAAGCTCCAGCGGTGGTTTTAATCGAAGATTTGAAGGTGAACAGTGTTGGCACTGGTGTGTTTATCAGTGACAGCATCATCCTAACTGCTGATCATTGCATCGCTTCGCAAGATTTGAGCTCAATCCGAGTTAATGGAAAGAAAATCAAAAGATTCTTAGCCCCCCCACCTCACTCAGGATTTGGACCGGCTCTGGATATCGCTTTGATCGAAGTTGAAAGCGTAAAAGATAGAAAACAATTTGAAATTCGCAAAACAGAATTGCCTCAAACGCCAATAGAAGTTTTTATTTTCGGTTATGGCTTGGCCTACACAAGTGAACCTGGGCTAGTTGAAGACCACAGCCTTCTCCTCAGGGTGGGAAAAAACATTCTCGAGCTTGCAGACAGAAATCTAACCTATCTGAATCTGACCTCTCCCATCGGACCCTACAAAGCCGGTGAAAAGTCTGGCGCAATGGTCGGTGATTCAGGTGGGCCGATGATTCATGATCATCAACTCATAGGCATTGCATCTAAAAGTATGTTTGGACATTCGAACTACGTAAATCTTCAAGGGCCTTCAGCTCAAAAATTCTTGAAAGCCGCTCGTGCAAAGGGATGGAAATTCGATCAATCACCGAAAGCATCTGTTAAAAATGGCCTAAGCTCATCTCAGTGCAAAAAATCAGTTCAAGGCTTTTGAGTCCTATCCAACTTCTTTAAAAAATCGCCCACCATATTCGCTCGCTCATCGGCCTTCCAGGGTCTGACACCATGTTCATGCTCAACATACAGATTTCGATCCAGTTGAACTAAAAATCGCGATGGACTAACCGGACGAAGTTGACCGTAACGAAGCCGAGCTCGACATCTGGTCATCATCAGTCGCTCCTGTGCGCGCGTGACACCCACATAAAAAAGACGACGTTCTTCTTCAATGTGTCCACCTAAAGTTCTGTGGGGGAGTAAATCCTCTTCAAGGCCTGCTAAAATCACCACAGGAAATTCCAAACCTTTTGAGGCATGTAAAGTCATCATTTGTACAAAACCAGAACGATCTTCATCTTCATCATCTACGCGAAGCAAAATCTTTTCGACAAACTCTTTGATCGATTCACGGCTGAAACCATTCTTAATCAAATGATTTTCTAAGATTCGGCCTACAATTTCCACTCGGATCCATCGGCCTTGCGCTGTTTCGGATTTCAAAGAATCTTTTTGCAAATATTGAAAGTATCCCAGTTTTTCAAAAAAGGATTTCCAAGCTGTGGTGACAGATCCTGGCTCGTGACTCGCTTTTAAAATTTCTTCAGGTAAGGTTTTTAAGAACTCCAAAAACTCTTTCACTGACTCTTGAGCTGCTAAGTTCAAACCTGTAGTTTCAACAGTTCGCAAGGTTTGAATCAGCTTTTGTTTATGTTCTTTCGAGGTTTCCACAAGCTTTTCCAAGGCCACATCACCAAGACCTCGGTTGGGCACATTCAAAATTCGTTTTAAGCCCAAATCATGGGGCTTGATAGATTGCTCAAGGTAAGTCATCACATCTTTAGCTTCTTTGCGCTCAAAGATTGAAGTGCCACCCGTGATCTGATAGGGAATTCGATTTTTTCGAAGTTCCCCTTCAATGTAAGCACCCTGGGAATTGGATCTGTACAAAATCGCCAAATCCCCAGGCTTTTTTCCCAAACGAAGTTGATCTTGCAGTTCTCTGACGATGCCACTGGCCTCTTCGGACTCATTATCAAATACAAAAACCTCAGGCAGTTCTTTGATTTTATAAACTTTTTCAGGACGAAGCAGTTTGCCGTGACGTTTTTCATTAAACTGTATGGCTTGATTGGCTAAAGTTAAAATGGGCTCGTTGGATCTGTAATTACGATCCAGTTTGATCACTTCACACTTTTTAAATTCCTTTGGAAAATCCAAAATATTTGAGACCAAAGCACCCCGCCAGCCATAAATACTTTGATCATCATCACCGACCACTGCGATGTTCTGGGCCTCGCCCCACAGTAGCCTGATCCATTCCATTTGAATAAAATTGGTGTCTTGAAATTCATCCACCATCAAATAGTGACAGCGCTTGCGAATGCGCTCCAAAACATGGGGATGCTTCTTCATCATCTCCAGTGGCAGCAGCAACAAACTTTCAAAATCCACCACATTTAAAAGTTTCAGTTTTTTTTCGTACTTTTCCTTTAAGACTTCGGCCATGTCTTCGTATTCATCTTCGACAGCAACAAGTGCTTGTTTGGATCGTTTGGCATTGATGATATTCAGTAGCCTGTCGGGATCAAAAGCAGCTTTTGCACCGGACTTTGTTTCTTTTAAAAGTTCTCGGACTAAGCTTGAGCTATCAGAAGAATCTAAAATTCCAAATTGAGGCTCGAGGCCCGCCTCTTCCGTGAAAGTCTTGACCATCTGCAAACCAAACCCATGAAAGGTGCCTGTCCAAATTTGAGAGGCCGCTTCACCGATTCTTTTTCCGACTCGAGTTTTTAATTCGCGGGCCGCTTTATTTGTAAAAGTGAGGACTGCCATATTTTCAGGACGCACGACATTCTCGGAAATCAATCTTCCGGTTCTGGCCACAAGAACTGTGGTTTTTCCTGAGCCCGCTCCGGCAAGGATCAAAAGCGGTCCCTCATTATGCAAAACGGCCTGAACCTGTTCAGGATTCAAGCCATCTGTCCATTTTTTCATTTTATAAACTACGCGCGGTTGTGCATGAGGAACTTAACTTCTTCTTCAAACACCACTTCAATTTTGTCTGTGAAAGTTTCTTT
>CAZPBD010000124.1:0-3774 GCA_964584655.1 uncultured Pseudobdellovibrionaceae bacterium
GATCTGTAAGCCGGTCTGGAAGCCACCGGAAAGGCCTTTGAAGAAGTCTGCCATGATTAACCGCCTGCCTTTTTGCCCATTGCACCACCAAAGCCGCCAGCGTAAGCGCCTAGGCCCATGCCCACGACGGACGCAAACGGATCGGCTTGGCTCTGCGCTGTGTTGTACACGGAAGTCTGTGAGTTGAGGATGTTGCCTGCGCCAGTCATGCCCATCTGAACACCACTCATCTGCGTGCCGACACCTTGGCCAAAGCCTTGGCTGTACTGGTTGCCAGCGGACATGGCCGAACCTAATCCTGCAGAACCTGCGCCTGTGGCACCTTGGTACGCAGCGCCGGAGGCACCAGCAAGGCCTCGACCCAACCCCGTAACGTCCATTTTGCGGGCCCAGCCCAGTTGCTCAGCCTGATTGCGGGCTCCTGTAGCAGCACCAGCACGAGCGGAAGCAAGCGCCAAAGCGTTCTGACCCTGCATGGCCATGGCGTTACCGGAACCCGGACCCACCCCGCGTCGAGCCAAGTTACGGGCGGTAACATTCTCAGCAGTACCAAACGCACGTGCAGTATCAGCCGCAGCCTGCGAAGCCAGCTGCTCACGGTACGCCTCAGTGTCAAACTCTTGGGCTTGCCGCACTAGCCCTTGCTCCACAGGGCGGAACGTGTTGATCTGGTAGTCGTAGTAGTCTTGCGCCTGCCGCATCTGTTGATCTTGTGCAGCCATCTGTGATGCAGCGACGCGCTCAGCCAGAGGTTTCATTTCCTCATACTGCCGCTGCGCAAAGTCCATCTGGCGATTGCCGAGTTTCTCAGCGACGTCAACTCCGCGCTGCGTGGCAGCTGCCATTGCGCTATAGTCTGGTGGTGGAGGACTAGATTTACCGCCCATGATTTACTCCTTTAGCCAACGACATGTGTCGGGCCACATTACCAAAACGTGCATGTCGGCACCCGGTGCGCCGTCTTTCATCACGAACTCTTCCTCGAATCCGAGGTGCTTGTCGAACGCTAGAATCTGCGGCTCGTTGGATGGTACCATCCCGGTCAAGCGCTTCAGCTTTGCGTAGTTGAACGCGTAGTCGCACGCCGCACGGATCATCGCTGGGGTCAGCCTTGTATACCGCGCAATAGCTATATGACATGTCGCGTTGGCCCCGTTGAAGTTATTGAACACCACCCCAGCAATAACCTCGTCACCGTCGACCACACCGAGAGAGTAGAAACTACCCCAGTCGGCACCTTGGCCGACTTGCTGGGCAACCCACGCACCAATGCGTTCTGTTTGGTCATAGACGAGTTCTGCCATGGTACGTATTATGGCCGATCTACTGCAATCTATCTACTACGGCGTTGAGCTGGGCAATCACTTCGGCCAGAGTGGCGGTAGCAGGTAGTGGCTGTAGGCGGTCTACGTTCTTGGCCTGCGCCGTAATGGCGTCCAAGTTCTGTTTGATAGACGACAGCGCCCGATCCAAATCGGGCTTGCCTGTCATAACGGCTGGGATAGCAGCTTTGGTCATGCAGAAGTCACCGACAACTCTGCCACAGACTCTGCCACTGTGACGCTATATACCTTGATGGAGGAACTCAAGCCCACGGCGTAGACCTCACTACTGAACCCAGCAGGGAGCCGGAAGAACTTGGCCGAAGTTACGTTCTTGGTGTACACAGGAACCTCGTTGTCATACAGCGTGAACTGCACACGTCGCTCAGTGTCGAGCTCTACAGGTGTGATGTTGCTACCGTTGATTTCAAAACCGAGCAGCTCAGCGCCGTTCAGATGCCCAGCTACAGCGTCAGGACCAGCGGCTATGAGGGCCTCATTGGCAATAAGCTGGCTTGTGTCGACTGGGACGAGCGCACCAAAATCTGCGTGGATTTGGGCTGCTGAAAACTTGACGGGAGATGGGAACTGCATGTCCACGCTCTGCCAATCGCTCTCGTAGTAGCGTCCAGAATCAACGTCCCACTCGTACAGAATGTCACCCTTGGCGACATATAACTTACCGTCGAGCTCGTTGCGGTACAAAGAGTCTGCTGTCTCATCGACCTCAATAACGCTGTCAGGTTCGTTGACATCCAGCACCACGATTCGGGTGTTGTCTTGGCCTTCGTAGTAAGCGTAGTACTGCCCGTCATGGAACACAGCATCGAACGTGGACGGATTCAGGCGAGACCATTCTTCTTCGCGGTATAGCTTGCGCGTGATGCACTGCACCTGCTGGGTGGAAACAAGCCACAGACCGTCGAAGCTAGGGTACAGAGCACCGCCGCCAATGTCCACAACGCCGCGCTTGGCAACGCAGGGAGCGTAAGTTTCCAACGTACTACCGCTCATGGCTTCAGGGTCTGAGCCAGTGTACAAGATCGGAAATGTTTCTGTCAGCACAATGACCGAGTTACTGGCCGCAACGGCTGCAACACCCACACCAGAGAAAGCGTAGCGGTTGCGAATAGGCCATGAGTACGGCATGTAAGGATCACTGAAGCACAGCTCGTTACCGGCAATGCCAGCCAAGCACCCGTTGGGCAGGCTGATTAAGCTGACCAAGTTCTTTGGTGGTGGCGAGGAATCCGCTGTAGGCAGTTCTTCTCCAAGAGCATCGGCTGCCACGGTGTCAGCGTACGACGTAGTTGCGACAGGAATTTCAGCTACAAACAAAAACGTGCCGCCAGTACCCACGGTGCGGTAGATACGCTTAACCATGCCGGTGGTGTTAAACGCAGCGTTGCGAGTCCAAGTGCCGCCGGATGTATAGGTCTGCACTGTTGTCAGCGACACAGTTATCTGGTTGGTCGCAGTATTTACTGACTGCACGCGGAACGAGCCGTTGAGCGATGTCATACCGACGATGCCTGCAAACGTCAGAGTATCGAACTGGGCAATGCCGAACACGGTGTTCAGAGTCACACGGACTACGTCGCTGCTGATTGACGTCGCTGCAGTAATGGTGCCTGCGTTCGGCGGCGCGGTCTGCAAGCCAGTCAAGTTCCATGTAGCGTTAACGTGAGTTGTGTACAGGGTAGACGGTGGTGATGGCGGAGACTCTTCCCCATACGCAGTGACAAACGTATAAACGTACGACCGCGATTCTAGGGTGCTACTTCCCCCAGTGTGCGCAACCGTAGGCGCTACTGTTGGCGATGCGGTTCCGAGAGCGTACCATGCAGTTGGATAAGGCACCGTGTTGATGGCCAAGTCGTACGCAGACATGCGCGGCTCGTACGATTCGCTGGAGTAATAGAACCGGCCAAAGGGGTCGTTCGCGTTAGGGGATGGCACGACGTTCACGTCTTAAGCCCAAGTCAGCCAGTTGTCCACGAACACACCACTGCGAAACGCACGGTAACGATAGATGGTCTCCACGGCGCGGTTGGCGTCATAGACCTGTTCCAGTCCGGCAAGTGGGTCCAGACTACCAGCTGTGATCTTGCAGTTCAGGGCTCGAGCCGCGTTGTTAGGCTGCAGCAGGCGCTCACTCACACGGGGAATCTGCCCACGAAACGCTTTGATGTTTACTGCTGTCATAGTTGTTCCTTACGCATTGCGATAGTTACGTGCACACCGGCGCAGCCACCGAAAGCGGCGAAACGCCGGTAGGAATCATTGCAGGGTCGAGAATTTCCCCAGTGTCCTTGTCCCGCAGTGCGTGGATGCAGTATGCCACCGTCTCATCGGTGAGAGCCTCGAGTTCATGAATCTTGTCCTTGTGGATGTAGATCATGTGCGGCGCAGTGAACTTAGTGGCAACGCCATCGACCGTCACCTTCAGCTT
>CAZPBD010000125.1:0-3660 GCA_964584655.1 uncultured Pseudobdellovibrionaceae bacterium
CGTGTCCGCCCATTAAAAAGTCTTCTTGGCTTGTATCATCCTGATCATAAACCGAAATCGAATCAAAGAATGACAAGGTTTTTTCAAGAGTCTGATGAGCGTCCTGAGTTTGAAAAATCTCTTTCCTAAATTGCGAGGCGCCAGGATACCCTGTCGAGTACCAAGCTGCAAACTTCTTCATTTGAATCCCGACAAGATGCGGCTGACAGTAGAGCTGTAGGTAATCATAAAGCCTGCGAAAAACTTCTGAGAACTGCCGATTTTGCTTATGACTTAAGCTTTGGCCTGACCAAATCCTGTAAGCATCAAAAAAGAGGAAAGGATTCTTCAAGCAACCTCGGCCAATGAGAACACCGTCGCAGCCAGAGCTTTTTAATCTATCAACAGCTTGCTGAGCCGTGTGGATGTCCCCATTTCCTAAAACTGGAATGGGCGACTGAGCTTTTACTTCAGTGATGTAATCCCAATCAGCAAGTCCCGAATACCCTTGTGCGCGAGTTCTGCCATGGATGGCAACCCAAGTAATGCCCTCATCCCCTGCTAATTTGCAAACATCTATCGCGTTTCTTAAAGACGAATCCCAGCCTGTACGAATTTTAATCGTCACAGGTATCTGAACTGCATTGACCGTCGCTGAAAGCATTTTCCGCATGGCAGGCAAATCTTTAAGCATCGCAGATCCTGCCCCTTTTTTAACAACCTTTGGAACGGGACAACCAAAGTTGAGATCAATAAAATCCGCACCATGGGCTTCAGCCACTTGAGCCGCATGGGCCACAATTTCAGGTTCTTCGCCGAAAAGTTGAATTCCCAGGGGTCTTTGAGTTTCGTCGTAGCTCATCAAGCTCATGGTTCGCTCTGATTTGTATTGAATACCGTGAGAACTGACGAGTTCGGTAACCACAACACCAGCATCGAGAGCTTTCATAAAAGATCTGAAGGCGTGATCAGTGATTCCAGCCATTGGGGCTAGAACAAAGGGGTTTTTTTTAAGGGCCTCGAGGGGGTGAACTCTTTGAAATGACATAGGAATTCGGCAGTTGAACCACTTTCACCAACGAAGTGCAAGGGGAATGTTCAACATGAAATAACTACCTGCAAGCTTTCTTACAGGCGATTTAATATCTCACTTGATTTAAAAAGACTGAGGTCAGTGCTGTTTGTTCTTGTGTCAACTCCGTTGGCAGCTCTGCTGAATTGGCTTGTGATCCAGAGAACAACTAAAAATTAATAAATCACTCAATCCACGTAATACGTCCCTCGAGTTGTCGAGGAGCTTTTGGTGGTTGGTGATCGGGATAACCTAAAACAACAGCACAAAGTAATTCCAAATTTTCACTGGAGCTGACCCCCAAGAAATGGTTCACATCTTGAGCAATTTCCAGCGGAGCTCCCATTGTACAACAACCCAAGCCCTCAACTAAACAAGCCAGATTCAAGTTTTCCACAGCCATATACACAGAACCAATGCTTGTGTAATGCCTCTCGACTGGTGAGTTTTGGGAATAGCAAAAGATGAGGACTGGGGCATCTCCCAGAGTATAGAAAAATCTTTCCGTAAAATCGTACAAAGAGGGTTTTAGTTTGGCTTGCAGAACATCTTTGATTCCAAGCCAGGATTTTTGAGAAAGTTTTAAATACTGATTTCTTTTTTCACCTTGGACAACGAAAAATCTCCAATTTTGCTGATTTTTTCCTGATGGTGCATGAAGAGCTGCATTTAAAATTCTTTGAATCACTTCTCTTGGGATAGGTTCAGCTTTAAATTTTCGTATAGAAGTGCGACTTTCTATTAATTTGTAAAAATCCTCTTTGTTCATAGGTCAAATCTTATGGCAGTCTTAAGTGGATGACAATGCAACCTTTGACGCTTTTTTTGACGGCTCTTGCTTTCTGCTTTGCAGTGATTGCAGGAATTCCTTCGCTCAGGCAAAAGGTCAGAGACCAAGTTTTACCGGACCAGCGTGAAATCGTCGCCAAGATTGAAGGTCAGATTTCCAGTCAATTACCGAAATTGACGATTTTAAAAGTTAAAACCCGCGACCAATATTTTATTGAAATTTATCGACTGGGTGAAGATTTATCGCTGATGCAGCGAATCGCCATCGAGGAACCCACCGACGGTCACTTCGAGTTTCAAGGACAATATACAAATTTGGCTTTGGCAGATCTTGATGTCAACGGAGAGTTCGAAATTGTATGTCCCATGTATGATCGCAATGGGACTCCACGACTGCTTGTTTATAAGTACAATCCTGATATCCTAACTTTCGAAAAACTTTCGCCAGAATAGTTATTCACCATTCCACTTCGACAGGGCTTGCCTTCTTTGATCAACAAAATCATTTAACTGTTTTCCAGTCATTGCGAATGGAACTTTAGCTGTATGATGCAATTTTTCTCGAAATCTAGCTGCGAGGCTATCTATAGAATCAAAGATATCAATTGAAAACTCTTGGGACAAAACATGGGGATCCTTCAATTCTAATCTTAAGTTTTCAACTTCTTTTCCAATTTCTGCCACCCACTTTCGAATAAAAGAATCAACAGTATCCGCTTTGACTGCAGCTAAAACATTCTCTTCCACATCTTTGACATGATCAATTTTTTTAAATCCTACTATCCGATCAACAGTCTTAATTGAAATATTACCAGTTGCCACATCGATTCGCCTTTCATGCATGGACAGCATTCTTCGGTTTACCTCTTTGATTTTTTCTTGCACAACTTTCGGATATTTTCGGATTGCAAATTCAACTTCACGATTGAATTTCATAAAGTTGTAGGATTTTTGTCCCATATTCTCAAAGATTGATTTAGGTAAAAGTATGGCTCCGTAATGCAAAGCTACGTCGTGAATAAGAAAATGTCCGTCTGAAGCAACTGGCAATCGAAAAACCATCGAATCTACTAAATAATCTAAATAGTGAATCGGCTGATCGATCGGAGAATCCTTAAACTTGACTGCGATCTCTTCCTCTCCGATTGATTTCAAAAACTTATTGGCCTTTCGAATTTGCTGGCTCATCAGATGTCCCATGGGTGCAATCATCGAGTCTTGATCAAGCATTTGCATTTTGAAAAAACTGGCCACTCGATCACCCAACAAGATCATTAGATTTCTTGGGTCTCCTTGAAGGTTTTTTTTGTCAGGGGACCATCCGGATCTCCATTGAAAACCTCTGATTCCCAATGTCACTGTCGAACTTTCTTGATTTTGGGATGTCACCACGACAGAGGCGATGTTGATAGGTGATGATTCATATTCTCTGACGTCCACGGTTTTGAAGCTCATCGAGTTAACAGCCTCTTTGCAAGACATTGCAAAGCTTGAAGAAAGCCCGAGCTGTATCAAAATGAGAAAAATTGCACCCAACTGCATAGCCAAAACATTTGCAAACTTTCGGCCAGTGAATAAAAAATATTACTGACGCTGAGTTGGGTAAATTACCATCACATGATTGGCCATTGTTCGGACCCAATCAAATTCTCGTAGAACAATTCTTTTTGAGTAAGGCTTGTTGGCTTGCGGATTTGTTGGGTCGTAAATGTACATTTCTTCGGATGGATCCGAATACTGAGAATCACGCACATAAAACATACCCTTGGAATTGCACCCACCGACTTTTGCAAGTGAATTGAGGAGTTCTCTTTTATATC
>CAZPBD010000126.1:0-3488 GCA_964584655.1 uncultured Pseudobdellovibrionaceae bacterium
TGTTGAGCATAAAAAAAGCCCCCTTGATTTCAAGAGGGCTTTTTAAGATTTAGATTTTTTAAGCTAAACCGATCTTAGCTTAGTGCTTTTTCTTCTTCTTTTCTTCAGCTGCTGCCGGTGCTGCAGTTACGGGAGCTTCCGCTTTTGAATCTTCGAGTTCTTTGCTTGTCGGCTGAGTCATCAATAGTTGACCAATGCCATTGGCTGCAAAAAGTTTTGCACGCAAATCTTCTTTGTACTGAGTGTTTGCTTTCAAAAATTCTTTCGCGGCGTCACGACCTTGACCCATTCTTTCGCCATTGTAGCTGAACCATGCGCCTGAT
Organism: uncultured Pseudobdellovibrionaceae bacterium; assembly: GCA_964584655.1. Classification (GTDB taxonomy): domain Bacteria; phylum Bdellovibrionota; class Bdellovibrionia; order Bdellovibrionales; family Bdellovibrionaceae. The sequence goes on from CAZPBD010000126.1 coordinate 324, forward strand.
TTTTCAACCAAGTTAGCTGTGACAGCTAGATCCAAAATATCGCCTTCTTCGCTGATACCTTGATTGTACATCAAATCAAATTCTGTTTTTGTAAATGGAGGCGCCATTTTGTTCTTCACAACTTTAACAGCTGTTCGGCTTCCGATCACTTCTTCACCATTTTTGATGGCACCGATACGGCGAACATCTAAACGAACAGAAGCATAAAACTTCAACGCATTTCCACCGGTTGTTGTTTCGGGGTTACCAAACATCACACCAATTTTCATACGGATTTGGTTGATGAAAATAACAAGAGTGTGTGAACGATTAATAGCTGCTGTTAATTTTCTGAGAGCTTGAGACATCAAACGAGCTTGTAAGCCCATGTGAGAGTCTCCCATTTCGCCTTCGATTTCTGCACGAGGCACAAGAGCTGCCACAGAGTCGATGACAAGTACGTCAATGGCACCTGAGCGAACCAATGTTTCTGTGATTTCTAAAGCTTGCTCGCCCGTATCAGGCTGAGAAAGAAGAAGATCTTCTGTGTTCACACCCAAACGTCTTGCATAAGAGACGTCTAAAGCATGCTCAGCATCTACGTAGGCTACGACTCCACCCTTTTTTTGAGCTTGAGCAATAACAGATAATGCTAAAGTTGTTTTACCAGAAGATTCTGGCCCGTAGATTTCAACAATTCTTCCTTTAGGAAGACCACCGATACCAAGCGCGATATCCAATGACAAAGAACCGGTGCTGATCGCTTCGATATCTTTGTGAAGTTTTTCGTTCGCACCCAAACGCATGATCGAACCTTTACCGAATTGTTTTTCGATGGTTGATACTGCGAGCTCGAGAGCCTTTAGTTTTTCGTTTTGATTTTTTGTTTCTGCTGCACTGATGTTAGCCATTTCAAACCTCTTTTTTTGGTGTGGTCACCGTGTTTATGTTTCTTGTCCCTTTTTCATGCCCTTAAATCGCTGACGATTTTAAAGCGTTGGTCAACAAATCCACAGCCGCTTGTACCGACTGAATTTGAATTTGTTTGCGATCTCCTTTGAAGAAGTACTTTCGTGCTTCTGCAAATTCAGCGAGATCTTCTTGAGTTCCTTGTGAGGCAGCAGCTACAAGTTTGAGACCTGCAACAGCTATCCAAACAGTTCCCACCGGCTTATCCACAGATCCGCCAGACGGACCTGCAACTCCAGTGATAGAAACTCCCCAATCCGTGTGAAAACGATGGCGCACTCCTTGAGCCATCTGGCGGGCGACGATTTCACTTACAGCACCTACTTGCGTAAGGCTTTCGTGATCCACTCCAAGAAGTTCTACTTTGGCTTCGTTGGCATAACTCACAATTGAACCCTTGTAGATGGCAGACACTCCAGGTTGTTCTGTCATCCATGCGGAAAGCGTACCTCCAGTACAACTTTCAGCAAAGCTCACGGTTTGCTTTCGACCGAGTAAAACTTGGATAAGAGATGTCATAAGACTTTGATCCACTAAAATGTTACCAACTGAGAACCTAGCCAATTTGTCTTGGAGTAAATTAACTGCAAGACAACATTTGCAAAAAGTCCAGCGGCCACATCATCGAGCATCACGCCCAGACCACCTTTCATCCTTCTATCTAAAAAGTTTATGGGAAAAGGCTTTGCAATGTCCAGCATCCTGAAGAAAACAAAGCCAAATACAAAACTTTGCCAGGTTATGGGAAGCCATGTCATCGTAATCAGGTAGCCGACCACTTCATCGATCACTAAGTGACCCTGATCGTGAGTGCCAGAAGCACTTTCAACAACTTCACAGGCGGCAATCCCAAGAATAAGAATTAAAAAAGTAATCCCCATGTAAGCAAACGGACCCAAATGCATCAGTCCAAAAGCCAAAGGAATCGTAGCTAGAGTCGCCCAAGTTCCTGGCATTTTTGGCAAACGACCGATGCTTAAAAAGGTGGCAAACTGGAAGGCAATTTTTTGAACAACGGCTGATGGCATGGCTGAGAGTTGTATCGATCTTCGTTGTGAAGTCATGAGCTGTTGCGATGCAGAATCAAAACACAGACTTTCCGAGCGTAGAATTAAATGTGAATTCCGTGTAGATTTGTAGGTTCTGATAGATACGACTGTTTAAGTCCTTTGAAAGGTCACTTGATATGATGAAAAGCGCTGAAGTTCGAAACACTTTTGTCGATTACTTTAAAAAGCAAGGCCACACCCATGTTGGCTCAAGTTCTTTAATTCCTGAAAATGATCCCACACTTTTATTTACAAATGCAGGCATGAATCAGTTCAAGAATGCATTTTTAGGTCTCGACAAGCGGGATTACAATCGAGCGGTCAGTGTGCAGAAATGCGTTCGTGCTGGCGGCAAACATAACGATTTAGATAATGTGGGCTTCACGGCCAGACATCACACATTTTTTGAAATGCTCGGCAATTTTTCCTTTGGTGATTACTTTAAAAAAGATGCCATTCACTTTGCTTGGGAACTTTTAACTAAAGACTTCCAAATTCCTAAAGACAAACTTTATGTCACTGTTTTTGAAACCGATGATGAAGCAGCAGATATTTGGCACAAGCAAGAAGGCGTACCCAAAGACAGAATTTTTAGACTGGGCGAAAAAGATAATTTTTGGCGCATGGGAGATGTGGGTCCCTGTGGCCCCTGCACAGAAATCTTTTTTGATCATGGTCCACAATATGGAAAAGAAACTGATCCCTTTAAAGGCATCGTCGCCGGTGAAGATCGCTTCATTGAAATTTGGAATCTGGTGTTCATGCAATTTGACGAAAAAGCGCCAGGTCAATTAATCCCGCTACCAAAACCGTCCGTGGATACAGGGGCAGGTTTTGAGCGTGTGGTTGCAGCCCTTCAAGGCAAGCACAACAATTACAATACAGACTTGTTTACTGGAATGATTCACACAGCTTGTGAAATCGCCGGCACTGATTACATCACTGACTCTAAAAAGCTTGAAGGCAATAAATCAGCCTCTGAAGTGACAGCTGCCCTTCGCGTCCTTGCAGACCACGCTCGTAGTGCTAGCTTTTTAATTGCTGACGGTGCTTTGCCATCAAATGAAGGCCGCGGTTACGTTCTGCGACGTATTTTAAGAAGAGCGATTCGCTTTGGTCGAAAGTTATCAGAATCCAAATCTATTTTAACACCCATGAGCGAAACTTT
>CAZPBD010000127.1:0-1735 GCA_964584655.1 uncultured Pseudobdellovibrionaceae bacterium
CATTTGGCTATCGATCAAAATATTTTCAGTATTCTCCGCTCGCATTGTCTAGAGACCCTAGCTCTTGGAATTCAGTAATGAATTTCTAGAAGCTACAAATCTCTGGGCAATGAAACTGGCTTTCAAGTCGAACAATTAAATTCGACTGTTTGAACGGAGGAAATATATGAAGCGTAGCCAGCAGAAAATCATAACCATAAAAAGCAAGATCATCAGATTCATGAGAATCTCAAAGAAGATCTCGCAACCTGAAGCAGCTCACAAAGCGAGCTGCTCCCCTCAAGCCATCGGCCACTATGAAAATGGTCGAATGGAAATTCCTGATTCTAGGCTCAAATGTTTATTGGAATTTTATGGCTTTAGCGATTCGGAATTTCAGGAATACATCAACGGAAAGCCAATTCCGATTGTCAGCATCAAAGATGAATGCATTTTGCTGATCGACCAAATTCCAAATGAAGAAAAACTAAGAGCGGTCCATACAATTTTAAAAAGTTTCGTATCTTAACCAACAAAGGAGGTCCCATGGGACTCGATAAACTTATTCAATCAATTGCGCTCGTTGCGGTCTTGGTGGTCGGAAGCGGCCACTTACCAAAAGCCCTTAAGCTCGTCCGACAAGCGCAGCTGCAACTTATCCAAGATTCCAAAGCATCCAAGTGGGGGCAGGCATATTTGCTGCCCCCATCGAAATAGTGAACAGCTAATTTAAAAACTCAAATTTCTTGAGTCTTTAGAATTTGGTTCTTAGGTTTGGTGGAGTCTTAAAAATCGAATCGCATGGTCAATTTGATGAAACTTGTCTTCGATACCACACAACGTAAACAACCAGTGCTATAGTAACGAAACCAACAGACGACAACACAAGATACTTGAATTGTTCCGTAGAAGGCAGAGCAACACCAGCTGCGAAAAGTCCAATGGTTGCAAGCGCGGTTAATGCGTTTGCAAAGCCATTCACCTCACCACGCACACCAGGCAAAATTCCGGTCTGACGAATTTGCATCTCTCCAAGACTGAATCCATAAAGCCCAACACGTGAAAGTAAAATAAGCGCAAGAAATCCGATTTGACCAAAGCTATCAGCACGCAAAAACAAGACATAGGCAAAGATCAAAGTGACTGCTTGAAATGTCAGGAATAGAAGACTTGCTTTATTAACTGACAATTTTTTAACGACGATTGGAAATAGGACTGTTGCAAGTAAACCAAAAACTGCTCCGAGGCCTCGAAAGACACCAATCGTAAGTTCAGGTAGATTCCATCCATCCTTCAGATAGGCTGTTAAAAGCACACCATGAGGACTGAGTACTGAAAACCAAAGCAGCGCGTAGGCAAGCACGACCAAAGCGACCGGTTCACGAAAAAATGAGCTCCAACCATTTTTGATTTGAGAAAATATCCCCTTTTGTGAAGCTGAATCAATCTTGATGGGCTTATTCTTCAGATCAGGTCGCTCATTAAAAATTGATTTTAGAATGCTGTATTCAGGGAAAAATGAAACAACATTCCAAAGAGCAATCAGACAAAACCCAAGCACTGGCAAATGAAGGGAAGTCAAAAGCAGTAGCGCTCCAGCAGCCACTGGCGATGCGACTTCAGTAAAAAGATCTACTTGCCGCAGACGGCTGTTGAATTTCGAAAGACTTTCACCTTCAAAACTTGATGGAACTAAATCATTTGCAATGGAAATATCCATAAATGTGGAACCCAGCTGGCTGATAACTCCACTGAC
>CAZPBD010000127.1:1835-3322 GCA_964584655.1 uncultured Pseudobdellovibrionaceae bacterium
TCCTTAGACATCAAGCTTTCGATTTCAGCCTTTGTTGAGAAGAAATCTTGAAAATACTCTATTCGCTTATCTCGGAACTCGAAGTACTTTTGAACCGCTTCGAGCAAGTCAGGTCCATTTTTCACACCCCGATTGTATTCGCTCTCAGTCAATTTTAAGAAACTCATTGCTACTTGAACATCTTGATCCGCTGTTTTGATAAGCTCACCCAATGCACTCAAGTCGTGCTTCAGATCATGATCTAAAGCCTTACCTTCACGAATTGCATGGGCCGCTTTTTTTCTAAAGGAGGCCGCTTCTGATTGCCTCGCTTGGGCTTCCTTTCGGTCTTCAAAACCTTGACCAAGATCAATGGTCATTCTTAAGCCTGTCGTCCACTCCTTGTTTTTCCCTAAAGCACGGTCATATTCATCTGATAATGACGGAAGGCCATATCCGGCGTAGAGATCAACTTTAGGCTGCCACCAACTTGAAGACTGATCAGCTTTTAACTGTTCAATTTTTTCCAAATCTTTTTGCGCCTTAACCGTGAGATGCTGATCAGGGGACAATTGAACAAGCTCAAGATCCTTCTCAGTCACCTTTGGAAATTCTTTTTCGAGCTCGATATTCTCGTGCTCATCAAGAGCAAGTGCAACAGCTAGCTGATTTAAATTAAGATCCCTTTCTAACTTCAATTTAGATATTTCTCTTTCCAGGGAAATTTTATGCAATTCAAATTGTTTTGCATCAGCAGTTGTCGTAAGCCCAGCGCCAGCTCTTCGCTTTGCAGATTTCAGATTTGATTCATTTATTTTCAATGCTTCAGCACGATCTGCAATTTGTATCGAAAGACCCATCACTTTCCAATAGGCAAGCCGGGCTTCTTTTAATTCCTTTTGATACTCAAGTGTTAAAACTGTTTTTGATAAATTGAGTTGTGAATCCCTGATTTTGTCTTCGAGGTTATCTCGACCACCTTTGTAAAGGTTCACCGAAGCTTCGACTTTCCAGTACTCTTGATTTTCAGTTTCATCAGAGCCAGTTTTAAATTGCTCTTGCCCTGCAACCGCTGAAACTTGAGGAAGAAAAGATCGACCTAGCCGCCCAGTTCGATCTTTCTGTGCTTTCGTATGTAGTTTTGCCGCTTCTACATTTTCATTTTTTTCTAAAACGAGTTGAGCGAGGTCTTCGAATTTGATTCTTCGACCTCCAGAATTGGAGGCCCAAGTGGGCGCGAGACCCATCACAAAAAAATTGAGAAACATTGCACTTATGACCATCCAATTTTTCATACAAACTCCTAATCAAGGTTATCAAAAGCAGAGAGCAATTCTTTGCCATCTTGTTTCAACGTGACATCAATGTTGTAAGGCTTGCCTTCAGGTTTCGGCATTTTACCAACAAAAGATCCATCTTTAAGCTCAAGGGGAAATTCAGAGTCTTTCCACTTTCCTTTTACCTTCGCACCAAGACTGGCCGAGCCTTTTGCATCAAAACCCTTAATC
>CAZPBD010000128.1:0-3293 GCA_964584655.1 uncultured Pseudobdellovibrionaceae bacterium
GCCAGGAAACCATCCGACTGACAGTGATTAAAAAAGAAAAAGCTGATGCCATCAAGCTTGTGGATGAAGTTAAAAAAGTGGTTGAATAATTTAAATCGACCACAAAAATTGCTGGATTCAATCATCAATATATTGATGATGCCTCTAAGTATATCCGGAACCGACTCAACATTCTTACCAGTAATATGATCTTTGGATTTTTTCTGGTTTGTATCACGCTGACTTTCTTTTTGCCGTTTCGAGTCTCTCTAGTTGTTGGCGCAGGGATCGTGATGTCATTTTTTGGTACAATGGCATTCTTTTATATCGGAGATTTTAGTCTCAATCTTTTATCTCTTTTAGGAATTATCATTGTTTCAGGCATGCTTGTGGATGATGCAATTGTAGTGACCGATAACATTGTTCGCTACATGCAAAAGGGCATGGGCCCCGAGGAAGCAGCGCTCAAGGGAAGCACAGAGATATGGGGTGCTGTAACAGCTTCTGTTCTGACGACAGTTGTTGCATTTCTGCCGATGATGTTTATGTCAGGGATCTTTGGAAAGTTCGTACGAGAAATTCCGATTGGTGTGGTTGTAGCTCTTCTCATTAGTCTTTTTGAGTCCATCTTAATTTTACCTCAACACGTCGCTAGCTACATTAGATTGAAGGACTTCGAAGTCCCTGATCAACCCAAAGGGTTCACCAAAGTCAGACTCAAATTTCTGAATTTTTGGGATAATAAACTCACACCTTGGTATGTGGCTAAGGTGGATTACCTGGTCACTCGAAAGTACAAAACTCTGGCGGGTGCCCTTGGTTTATTTTTGATCGCTCTTTTGTCAGCGAAACTCTTTTTAAAATTCGTTTTGTTCCCCGCTGAAGGTGTGGAAATCTTTTTTATTCGTGCCACGGCTCCCACTGGCATCACTTTGAATCAAGCCAAAGTCCTTGTTGAACCCATCGAGAAAATCGTAGCGGGCTTGCCAAAGGAAGAACTTGAAAATTACGTCACCACCATCGGTGTGCAACAACAAGAGGATGACGATCCAAATACAAAACGTGGTCCCGAGTACGCTCAGCTGATCGTTTATCTGACGCCTGAAAATTTGCGCGAAAGAACGGCTGATGAGATTATCGAAGATCTACGTAAAAAAGTAGGAACGCCTGAAGGTTATAGCGAAGTGAAATTTACCCGGGTCAATCCAGGTCCTCCGGTCGGAAAAGCCATCAGCCTGGGTGTGCGTGGGGATGACTACACTGAAATTTTAGCTGCAGTGAAGTTTTTAAAGGAAGAAATCGCAAAAATTGAAGGTATCAAGGATGTGGAAGATTCTTACATCGAAGGTAAACCGGAAATTTTGATCAATCCTATTCCTGCAGAAGCCGCATCAGCGGGCCTTACGGTCGCTGGAATTGGAACCACTGTCCGAGCCGCTGTGGATGGCCTAATTGCAACCAGCATTCAAAGACTTGATGATGAAGTGGATATTCGTGTGGCTTTCGAAGAAAAAGACAAAACGCCAACTCAGGTCATTTCTCAGATTCAAATTCCAAATCCAGCTGGTATTTTAATTCCACTCAACCGAGTGGCTAAAATCGAAGAAGGCAAAGGCATCACAGCTTTTGAACACACGAACAATCAGCGAGAGGTCAAAGTCACAGCCGATGTGAATATTGATATTAAATCTTCCACTGAAGCCAACGACTACATTGCAAAAAATATTCTTCCAAAAATGAAGAAAGACTACAGCAATGTGGAAGTTTTTTTCGGTGGAGAATCTGAAGACACCACTGAAAGTATGCAGTCTCTGGTCAGAGCTTTTGCCGTGGCCTTTATGGCGATTTTCTTAATTCTGGTTTTCTTGTTTAAAAATCTACTTCAACCTTTTTTGGTGGTGCTCACAATTCCACTTGGAATTACAGCTGTGATCTTTGCATTGATCTTCAATGGTCAGCCCATTTCATTTATGGCCATGCTTGGAATTATTGCGCTTGCGGGTGTGATCGTGAATAACGCCATTATCTTGATGGATTTCGTGAACCAATCAAGATCAGAAGGCATGGGGAAAAAGGAAAGTATTTTAGCTGCGGCTCAAACACGACTTCGCCCAATCTTTCTGACAACTGCGACGACTGTGATGGGACTTTTGCCAACAGCTCATGGTATCGGGGGCTTAGATAAATTTGTTGTGCCGATTGCTGTATCTTTGGGTTACGGACTTTTGTTTGGATCAGTGCTGACAGCCTTTGTCTTCCCAGCCGCAATTGCTGCTTTAGATGACATCGAAGAGTGGTTCCAAAGAAAATGGAAAAAGGCTTAACGGCAGTAATTTTTAAAAGGTCTTAAGTGCGAAGGCTTACACATCGTAAGCCACTGCCCGTTCTTCATTTCGGTGAACGCGTAAAACCAGCGAATATGATCATTATTTGATTTCAATGCATATTGATCAGGCATCACACCAGGTTGCAGGCCGTTGACCTCGTAACACCATCCGTAAGCCCACATATTTCGTGCGTCTTGAATTTCAACGCTACTATTGCCCACTGGCGTGCCATAAATCGAGTGAACTTTGCCTTCACCACCCACAAATTCTAGGCGATTCTTTTTTAAAATAGTCACAGAAAAAGTGCCGGCGCTGGGGAATGGGCTTTGTACAAATTCTCGGCCCTGAGACTTCACTTTGCCTGTGCAGGGGTCTAAAATTTCCCAAGTCACGGCACGGGCAGGATTTAAAATGCTAAAGCTCACCGCAAGAAAGAAGAAAATGTTTGATTTCATCATGTTCAGACAGTTATATGTTGCGTTAGCTTTCGTCAAGTCAGAGAAATTCAGATATTGATGAGATGTCTAAAAAAATGGTGCCATAGCTCAGCTGGATAGAGCAACGCCCTTCTAAGGCGTAGGTCCTTCGTTCGAATCGAAGTGGCATCACCAAATTTCTTTTTCAAAACCTACTTCAAAGCCTCGTTCAAAACTCGCCCCGATGACTTCGCCGGAGGCAATTGCCCCATAATAAATGAAAGCGTCGGCGCAATATCGATCACTTCCATGGGCTCGCTGCGAATGCCTGATTTAATTTGCGGACCCATAATAATAAACGGAACAAATTTATCGTAAGAATAACCAGTTAGGTGATTCACGATATTTTCGCCACCATTCATGTAAAAGGGCTCGACTAATACAACCACATCACCGCTGAGGCCCGGAATGTATTGATTCATGATTCCAGTTTTGAAAAAGGGGTGAATCACTAAATTGTTTTTGAAATCTTCTGCTGTGAAGGCATCGTAAACACCCTTCATCTTTTTTG
>CAZPBD010000129.1:0-3220 GCA_964584655.1 uncultured Pseudobdellovibrionaceae bacterium
TCCCCCTCTAATATTATCTAGTATTGTGGGTGCCATTGCCAAGGTCAAAGGCTTCTGTTTCAGGATGAAACAAAAGACCAGTTCAAGAACAACTTGAGGTCTGATTATTAAGAGTTCATTGTGCCAAATTGAGTCATTTATGTTCTTGATTGAGTTGTCGGCTTTTTCAAATGAAACTTGTGCGCAATCATGAGTGACAAAAACAAACAAAATTACGAGCAGTCCGGAGTTAATATTCAAGCTGGTGATCAACTTGTGGATTGGCTCGAAAAGTCTCAAAATTTAAAATCAAAAATGATCGTCCAAGGCATTGGTGGTTACGCATCACTGACCCGTATTCCATTAGATGTTTATAAAAAACCGCTGCTTGTCAGTTGCACCGATGGCGTGGGAACGAAGGCTCTTTTGGCTGCGCAATATAAGCAAGTCAAAGGTCTGGGCCAAGACTTAGTCGCCATGAACGTCAATGATCTGATTTGCACGGGCGGAGATCCCTATTATTTTTTGGATTATTGGGCCAGTGGAAAATTGGATTTAGCGCTCGTTCAGGAATTTCTCACAGGCGTAAAAGAGGCTTGCGAGAAATCAGGTTGTCTTTTGATCGGCGGAGAAACGGCCGAGATGCCGGGTCTTTATAAAAATAACGAATTTGACTGCGCAGGTTTTGCCTCTGGATTTGTCGACGAGGATCACGTTTGGGGCGCTCACCGCGTGGAAGTGGGCTCTGAAATTTGGGCACTGCCAAGTTCCGGATTTCATAGCAACGGTTACAGTCTGCTTCGTCGAGTTTTTGAAAAAGACATGGATCAGTGGGCTGAAAAGTTATTGATACCCACGGCCCTTTATGTGGATTTGGTTAAGAAAATCAAAGCTGCAGGGGTCGTTGTTCAAGCGGCCGCTCACATCACAGGCTCTGGTTTTGAGAACATCACTCGTGTGTTGCCAGCAAAAACAAAAGCGAGCCTTAAAAAATACTCCTGGCCTGAGTTGTTCACTGAAGTTCAAAAGCGAACCCAAATGACAGATGCAGAAATGTATCAAACGCTCAATTGTGGTGTGGGTTTTGTTTTTGTTTTGAATACAGAAAATGCAAAAAAATTAAAGACCTTGTGCTCTGATTTGAAAGAAACAGTTTGGCAACTGGGCCATGTGACAGAAGGTCCCAACCATGAACCCAGCTATGAATGGGTGAGTTCATGAGCGGTGTTGCCTGGGCAGTGATGATTTCAGGAACGGGATCAAATCTTCAGGCCATATTGGATTCAACAAATTTAACACCTCCAAAAATCGTGATCAGCTCAAATCCTAAAGCTCCCGGTTTAGGTAAAGCTCGAAGAATGGGTGTTCCCACTTTTGTGCTGTCTTCACCCATTGATTGGGGCGCTTTAGATCAAAAACTGAAGAGCTACCGAATCAAAAAGATATTTTTGCTGGGTTTTATGAGAGTCATTCCAATTGAATTTTTGAATCATTGGAAGCAAAAAATCATTAATCTCCATCCCAGTTATTTGCCCGCTTTCCCAGGGCTTCATGCTTTCGAGAAAGCCTATCAATCCAATTCTCAGCTGGGAGCCACCGTTCACGAAGTCACGGCTGTCGTGGATCAGGGAAAAATTTTAATTCAGAAGAAGTTTTCAAAGCTCGAAAGTGAAGTGCAAACTCGGCTGAAGCTGTCTTTTGTTGAGCAGTCTTTAGTTGTGAATGCCTATTCAAAAGGATTTTTCTTATGAACCATTTTGATGTGATCTTAGTCAGCTCCTTTGGTCAACTCGAAGCCCTCGCCTGCGAGCTGGGACGTTCCGGGCTTAACACTCTGATTATTGATGTGACGGATCGATTGGGACTGTGGCCTCTTGAGGACCGCGAAGGTCCTTTCGGCGAAATCTTCTCTGATTCAGTCATGGGGGCTTGGCAAGAGATCAGCTCTTTGGGGGATTTGCCAGTGGCTTGTGAAATGGGTCAGGTCATCTGGACAAGTAGCATGGGGCCTGTGGCACTACGAGGTCCTTTGATTCAACATCAAATGAAGACTCGCGGATGGAAGAATTCACAAAGTCCAATCTCACAAATGAATGATTTTAACTCTCAGTGGTTGGCATGGCTCAGCCGATCTTTTTATGACACTCGTTTTCATTCTTGGGATCCTGAATTATTGAAGACTCCAAAGGTCGAGATCGAGAATTCTTTGAGCATTCGATTTCCCACAAGATCTGGTTTAACAGCCCGGCGTGAGTGGTTGAAATCTCAAGGTGTTCAGGTTTGGGTGGATGCTGATATTTTGGACGTGATGGACGTCTATTCGGGTTTAGAAGTTCGCGGGCCAGTCAGTGGCGTGATTAAAACTCAAAGTCTGGTTTGGGGTCTGACCTCTTACGAGACCGATCACATGAGCTTTCGAGTCCGAGAGAAAATCTTTGGCTCTGAGGTGAACAAACCCGATTGGGCTTGGATCCGATACAGATTGTCGGTGGATAATCCAGAACTCACCCAAGGGTGGCCCCATCATATGCTGATGATCGAAAATCCTGCGTTGCCACTGACTCATTCGGATTTGATTGTGATGCAGCGAACGGTTTTGAATAATCAATTTGATGCCTGGATTCGAATTCCAGATTCAAAAAGATTTCATCAGGCCTATTTGCAAAGAATGAAAGATGAAATCAAAAATAAGATTCAAACTCGATTACCAAAACTTAAGTTTGAATTTATATTTGAGCCTCAAGAGCTCAGTTACACATCTAAGGAATTAGGTCCAAGGCCTTCCAGTCAGTACAATGAAAAGCTTCGCTTAAGAAAAACCAATCATAAAAACTTGTTTTTTGATGGTCCTGAAGTCTGGCCCCATTTCTCAAATTTGAGTTTATTTCAAAATCAAAAACGAATTTTAGATCAGATTTTAATCGACTGGCGTAAAAAACAAAATCAAAACCAAAGTCTGAAAAATCAAGAGAGGCATCCGTGATTGAACGTTATACCCGAGACGAAATGGGCCGCATTTGGGATGAGCAAAACCGTTTTTCTTTAATGAAAAAAGTCGAGCTTGCCGTGGCCAGTGAGCAAGCCAAGCTTAAATTGATTCCGCGAGCTGCGGCTCTGACGATTCAGAAAAAAGCAAAGTTTCAAATCACTCGAATCCGAGAGCTCGAGCAAGTCACAAAACATGATGTGGCGGCCTTCGTTCAGAATTTAATGGAAAATGTGGGCGAACATGGAAAGTACA
>CAZPBD010000130.1:0-2973 GCA_964584655.1 uncultured Pseudobdellovibrionaceae bacterium
ACAAAGCTCGCTTCGAAAAATACGGTCGAGCGAGCTTTCATCATTTGTTAAGAGCAAATTAGGTTACCAGCCTACTGACCAACTGCTCTGCGGCAGCTCATCGACTGATTAATATCTTTGTATTCGCGAACTGGTCCAGCAAAGTAGAGATCACTGCCAGGAACTTTCTTGGCATCAATTAAATCCACCTGGTTCTTTCCACGGCCTTCGTTTGCGAACTCTTGGAATGAAACTCGTTGTGCTTCCATCCAAGGATCGTTTTTAGCAATGGGCTCAGTGGGCACTCGAACTGGATCCAAAACTTCGACTCTCAAATCTGTTGGCTTCGCACTCGTGTTCACTTGCAGAATGTTATTTCTGAGGCTCACGAGGTAGACGGGTCGTTTTCCTTTATTTTCTACAGCTAATTCACGAGCCAACTTAAAAGCTCCATATTTACTGATGAGAGGCATCTGAGCGCCATAAGTTGCAAGCATTCCCTCTGGAAAAACCGTCACGGTGGAAGCTACGTTTGAATTTTTGTTCAAGCGCTCGATCACTTGCTCACGGAACTTATCTTCGATCAAAATGATACCATCATCTTTGTTTGCGAAGACATTCAGTTGAGGCCATGCCTTTTTAGTTGTCAGTAACATATTGCCTTGGAAGCCAAGTCTTTGGTTGATTTCTTTCATGAGTTGCAGTTCAGCGATTGAGTTATCATGGTTCATCACAAAAACGACGATGGCATTTGCTTCAAGTCCTAAGCGACTTTTCTGAGAAGCTTGAGTTGAGTTTCGATCAACAAAGTTAAAACCGATCTGGGAAGAACGTCCCGGAGTCGTTTGTCTTACAAGACTTGAAGGTCTGAAGCTATGAATCACATTCGTGAGATCGGATTTCATACAGGCCTTGGCAATCGCAGAACAGAAGCTTGTGACACGGCCTTTTTTCATTGGCATAAAGAGACGTGCATATCCCTTAACAGGAGTATGAATAGGCTTCTTCGCTTCCACTCGAGCCGTGATATCACGAATGGCAGTGAGTGGCTTTCTAATTTTGCTATAATCTCCAGCCTTATTCAGGCTTTCGATAATTGTTACAAGTTCAAAAAGTCCCAAGTCTGCAGCATCTTTGATATCGACCTCTCCCGAGAACAATTGTGCTTTCACTTCGTTTGAAGCTCCACCGCTAACAAAAAGTGCTCTGTAGTTTTCTTTTAATTGTAGAATTCTTTCACTCATTGCTTTTTTATAAGCTTGAGCGGCTTCGACAACCTCTTGCTTTTGAGAATTTGTCAGATTTGGAAATTCAACGATTTGAGGGCTGAAAATTCTATCGATTTGTCCTATCAAGTTGGTTCTAAAAGCATCGATTTTTCGCAAGTAAGAATCAGTCTCATTGGATGAAATTTCTAAAATGTCACCTCTGCGATTTTTATTGTAATCTCTCGCAAGTTGTTCGACCCATTCATCCATAAGCGCGCCTGCTTTTTTTGATCCAGAGCCTTTTTCTGCTTCTGCATCATTTTCAACTTTCATTTTTGCCGTTTTGATTCTTTGAAGTTGAGCAGACTTCCACACATCTTTGTTTGAAGGGAAATTAACCATATCCTCAGGGCGAGGTAATACAACGGCTGTTGCATCTCTCCAGAATGAAGAATAGTCGGCATGACCTAACCGAAACGCGCTTGGAATGAATTTAGAAATCGGGAAACGGCCTTCTGCACGCTCCATGTAAGCTTCAAGAGAATTTTTAGCTTGAAGTAATACTTCGCTAGAAATAGGTAAATTCTTTTTTCCCATTTGGTCGTATTTTTTGGCTTCTGCAGAGATCTCTGATGTTATTCGTGAAATATCATTGATATCAGCTTGAGAATAATACTGAGGATTTTTTTGCATCAAAATTCTTAGCTCGATCAATTTGCGACCCAGTTGCGCCATTGAATTTTTGATTGCCATGACAGTGTAAACACCATTTGCTGCTGCAGCTTCGTTTGTTAAGTACTGTCCCTTTTTAAAGTCATCCGCTTTCTTCCAAAAATCTTTTTCCCACGAGTCTAAGTCTTGGCCGATAGCAAAGCGATCGGCCCATTCAATGTACCAAGGCTCACTATAAAATTTTGCCTGCATTTTCGAATAATTCAGAAGGGCTTTGTATCCACCAGAGCCTTCGAGATAGGCCCCTGCTGTGATAAGAAAGGGTAATCCATACTTAGCAATTAATTTTTCTCCAAAAACACCCACGTACTTTGACAAGTCCGGAAA
This sequence comes from uncultured Pseudobdellovibrionaceae bacterium, assembly GCA_964584655.1. Classification (GTDB taxonomy): domain Bacteria; phylum Bdellovibrionota; class Bdellovibrionia; order Bdellovibrionales; family Bdellovibrionaceae. The sequence goes on from CAZPBD010000130.1 coordinate 2,247, forward strand.
GATCATTGGAACATTGGCTTCTCTCGCTTTTCTATAAAGATCAAAATCAATTTTCTTATCAATAATATCCACATGCTCCATAAATTTACCATCGATGTGAGCAAGCATCAGATCCAGTTGATCTGCAGGAGTGAACCTCATGAAAGATCCTAATCCACGATTAAGAGCATCAAACTCACGAATCTTTTCTGGGTTTCCAGAATTTGCAACTGCGTTCCGGTAAGACCAGTAATACTGAAGGTGATAGTAGAACGTGTATGAAGTTGTCAGAGCTTCGTTCAGCAAACAGAATCGAGTAAGACGCTCCTGAAGAGCTGAAACTCTTTTAGGATCGACTTTTCCATCAGAACCCAAAATATCTTTCATTCGAGGTGAAAATATTCCGATATCCAAGTGAACAGGGTCATGGGTTAAAAAGTTAAGTCGACCGGCAAGAGTCTCATCTGTAATTCCATAATTAATTGGTGGAATACTCAGGGAGTAGCTGAAGCTCGAGGGATCGTAGAGGTTAAAGAACGCAGACTGATTTGAGGGACCAAGCAGGTTAGCTTTAGTGATGCCGACTGCAATTCCCTTTCTCATCAGCGAGTTCACAAGATTTCTCATCATCACATTTTTTTGAGAGTTAATTTCTTTGAGCTCAGGAATTTCTTCATATTGAAGTTCGCCACTAAAAAACAGATCAGGTTTAATGTATTCCACTCGATCGGTTTGTGTGAAATTGGCG
>CAZPBD010000131.1:0-2946 GCA_964584655.1 uncultured Pseudobdellovibrionaceae bacterium
TAGTGCGTATTCATCCTGTGCAAAAACTGTCGGAACAGTTGAAGACCAATTTGACTTTCGCCCTCATTGATTTCATGAACCACCTGCGGATGTAGGCACTGCAACATGAGTTCGATGTTCTGTTGATTAAAAGCTTGATAGTATTTTTGGATAAGAGAAGCTGTTGTGTTCATAGTTCGATATCATCAGATTTGGGGGCCCCATGGCAAGTTTTGTATCAGAAATTTTCAATCCTGATTGGTGGACCGAGGTCCCTGGTTTTCAATTTCAAGATATCACTTATCACAGAGCGAAAAAACAAGGCACTGTTCGAATTGGTTTTCACAGACCTGAAGTCAGAAATGCTTTCAGACCTCAAACGGTGGATGAACTTTTCACAGCCCTCGAACATGCCAGAACAAGTCCCGATGTGGGAGTGGTTTTACTGACGGGAAATGGACCCTCGCCAAAAGATGCGGGATGGGCTTTTTGCTCAGGTGGAGATCAGCGAATTCGCGGCAAAGATGGATATCAATACGGGGATGCAAGTGATCCCATTGCAAAAGCAAAACTAGGACGACTCCACATTTTGGAAGTGCAAAGGCTGATTCGTTTTATGCCAAAAATAGTTGTCGCTGTGGTTTCAGGTTGGGCGGTTGGAGGGGGGCATTCTTTGCATGTGGTTTGTGATCTGACCTTAGCTTCCAAAGAGCACGCACTCTTCAAACAAACCGATCCCGATGTGGCCAGTTTTGATTCGGGTTATGGCTCCGCTTATTTGGCCCGGCAAGTGGGTCAAAAAAGAGCTCGAGAGATTTTCTTTTTAGGGCGAAATTATTCAGCAGAAGAAGCCTTTCAAATGGGCATGGTGAACGCAGTCGTGGATCACAAGGATCTGGAAAAAGTGGCTCTGGAATGGGCTCTCGAGATGAACTCGAAAAGTCCAACGGCCATGAGAATGCTCAAATATGGATTTAACATGATTGATGATGGCCTCGTGGGTCAGCAACTTTTTGCCGGAGAGGCCACAAGGCTTGCCTACGGCACCGAAGAGGCTCAAGAGGGGCGCGATTCTTTCTTGGAAAAGCGAGCAAAAGATTTTAAAAAATTTCCTTGGCATTTTTAAAGTCTCAACTTGCCAAACATTTTTTGAATCTTTACTCTAGCCCGGATGTTAAAAACTCTATTTTTCGGCTTGGTGCTTTCTAGTCAAATTGTCTTTTCTGCTGAGATTAACAATGTAAAAATCGGCGGTGATTTCAGATTCAGAAATGAACAGATCAAAGACGAAGAAATCAGCTCTAACAATGAACGAAATCGGCAGCGGATTCGAGCCAGGCTCCAGTTTGATTTCCCTGTGAATTCCGAAACCGACGTGGTTTTAAGATTGGCCACCGGAACCACGGATCCCGACGATAGCACTTCAACCAATCAAGATTTGACTGATTACGGCGCTAAAAAAAGTTTCAATCTGGATATGGCTTATGCCAACTGGAAACCTACAGAAACCTCGCAGGTGTGGATTGGAAAAAGCCCAGTTCCCTATCACCGTGTCGGTTTGTCAGACATTATTTTTGATACAGATCTGACTTCAGATGGTCTCAGTTATAAAAGCAGCAGTGGAAAATATTTTTGGAATGCAGGCTACTGGCTTTTGGATGAGCGCCACACAGCGAGTATCAATAAAACCGATGTGATGCTTTTAGGTTTAGATGCGGGCCTGAAACAAAATTTTGGTTCTGAATGGCAACTGACGTTGGGTGCCGGGTATTTAGATTTTTCACAACTCAAAAATAGCACTCCTGCTGTGGTGGCAGGCAATAGTCTGGTCGGTGGAAACTATCAGTACAACTTTGTCCTGACTCGATTTTTCCTCGAGCTCATGACTTCCGTGAAAGATGTACCTTTTTCTTTTTTTACCGAATTAACTGAAAACTCAGGACCCAAAAAATTGAATCGGGCCCACATCGTTGGGTTTAGGTGGGGTGAATTGAAAGTTCCTAAGGATTGGCAAATCAGTTTAGATCACAGAGAAGTTCAAAAAGATTCCGTCCTTGGAGTTTTGACTGAATCCAATTCCGGCAGTGGTGGGACCGACATTCGAAGCTACCGAATGTCATTTACAGTTGTTGCAAGTCTGAATGTGGACTTCAAACTCAGCCATATGATCTCTGAAAAAGCAATATCAGTGGATGCCATTGACTATAATCGCACCCAGTTTGATCTCAATTTTAATTTCTAATTTCCATCTGCCAGCTAGAAAATAAATTCTGAACTTCAGATTCGTGCTGCATCGGCAGTCGATCCATCTTCTGCAATTGTAAACTTTGTTTTCGATTTTGTATGACTAAATTTTTGAGTGTTTCGAATAAATGCTGAGGATGAGAATTCATATCTGAGATCAAATAATCAAAACCAGGATTCGAATGAAGAGGTTGAATTTCTGGATGCTCCCAATTTTTTAAAACAAACTGGTAGAATTCGATCTGACCTTTGAGGTTCACTGGACTTTCAAAAAAGTGATCAGCATGAATCAGATCGTGAGCAATAAAATTCCAGGCATCATGGGGGCCCCACATTTGTTCCCACTCAGAGATTTTTGTGAAGACTGTGACGACACGTTTTCCTGTCGCCTGATATTTTAAAATTTCGAGAGGTGTGGGCACATCATGAAGCAGTTGCAGGGGGTAGTTTTTTAGATGCCACTGAATGAGAGCTCTTCTGATTCGATCCGTATGACCAATCCAGTGATGATCGTTGAGTGATTGAATAATTGTGCTAGGTGTCGAAATATTAGGAAATAGCTTTTTATTTTGAAGTTTAAGGTCAAAAAAAAGCATCAATGAAGCACAGAACTCAGCGTCAGAAATGATTGTTTTCTGCAGATCTTGTTGAAGTCCTAATAAGAGAGATTCAAAGTCGTGACGCACTGAATTTTTGATCATACTGACACTCTCTTAACTTGAA
>CAZPBD010000132.1:0-2924 GCA_964584655.1 uncultured Pseudobdellovibrionaceae bacterium
AGAACGCCCCGGACTTTCGCGTGATCGCCGGTGAGGGTGATGAGGCGCGCGAAGTCGGCGCTGGCTGGAAACATGTCGGCGAGAAGGCCGGTGACTATGTCAGTGTCCAGATCGACGATCCTTCGTTCGTCCAGCCGCTGCGCGCCAACCTGTTCAAGGGCGATGACAATGGACACGTTCTAGTCTGGTCGCGCCCATCGCGGCGTGAAAAGGCGGACTGAGCCATGCAGCTACGCCGCTTGGGCTTGGCCGCTTTGCTTGCGCTCGCTCTGTTCGGCGGTGCGCCTGCTTATGCGCAGGACGCTGCCGAACCAGCAGCGCCGCGCACCGTCGACATTGCTTCGCACGTCGCCGAAGCGTCTCAGCGCTTCGGCCTTCCCGAGCACTGGATCTACGCCGTGATGCGCACCGAGAGTGCAGGCCGGATCGGCGCGGTCTCGTCAGCCGGGGCGATGGGGCTGATGCAGCTCATGCCCGGAACCTGGGCGCGCCAGCGCACCCGGTTCGGGCTAGGGGCTGACCCGTTCGATCCGCGCGACAACATCATGGCGGGCACATCCTATCTTCGTGAACTATACGACAACTACGGCGCCTCCGGCTTCCTTGCTGCCTACAATGCGGGGCCGGGCCGCTACGAAGACTGGCGGGATCGCGGTCGTCCGCTCCCCGCCGAAACTCGCGCTTATGTCGCCAAGATTGCACCGTTGCTGCAAGCGGGCAGCGCGGCAACCGTCGTTGCCAGCGCTTCACCTGTACTGCCGGTTCGCCCATCCTGGACACAGGGCCAGCTTTTCGCCGTGCGCGGAGATGCAGCGATGGACGCATCCGGCAGCTTCGCCGCCGCCGCGCCGCCGACCTCCATTCGCGCTTCGTCTGCTCCCCTGAACGGCCTCTTCGCGCCCGTTTCGGGGAGCGGTTCGCAGTGATCACCCCCTTGTCATTCTGGCGCGTCTTGGCGTGGATTGGCGCAGAATTGTGCGGGAGGGCAGCAGTAGGAGGAGCAAGTTCAGAAGGATGGCCAGATAAAAGCGCCGCCGTCGGTGTGGGTGTAGGTGATTGGAACAAGGCGATAATTTTAGCCGCCGCTCAGAATAGCCTACTGGCTCCCCCTCCAATTTCTACAAAGTTTTCAACGCTTATTGAGCCGTCTGCCGTTGAGAGGCTCAAACCCGCAGCCCATTCGCGATGAGCGATGACGATTTCCACATCCGGCCCGGCAAGGGCCGCAGCCGAGGCAGTGGCAGCGGTCGGCGCGCCCAGACACTGGTCGGCCAGGTCATCAGTTATTCGATGAAAGGCGGACACCGTCTCGCGCGGTCTCGGCATTCCGGAACGGGGCGAACGGCACGCGGTCGGCGCGCCGGGCTTGCGGCCCGATCACGCGCAACCAACCGGCGCGTCGTCGTCAAGGCCCGCGTGGTCCGCCACAAGGGGACGCGCTTTCGCGCCGCCCCGCTCGCCCGTCATGTCGCCTACCTAAAACGCGATGGCGTCACACGCGATGGCAAGGAGGCTGGCCTGTTCGATGCGGGCTCCGATACAGCCGACGGCGATGCCTTCGCCGGTCGTTGCGAAGATGATCGGCATCACTTCCGCTTCATCGTTTCGCCCGAAGATGCAGCCGAGCTCGAAGACATCCGGACCTTCACCCGCGAGCTGATGGACGACATGGCCCATGACCTGGACACCCAGCTCGATTGGGTGGCGGTCGATCACTGGAACACCGACAACCCGCACGTCCATATCCTCGTCCGGGGCCGCGCTGAGGATGGCAAGGACATCGTTATCGATCGCGACTATATCCGGGCCGGCCTTCGGTCGTGCGCCGAGGAGCGCGTCACCGTCGAACTGGGACCGCGCAGCGAGCGCGAGATCACCCGGTCGATTGCCCGCGAAGTTGACGTGGAACGCTGGACAAGTCTTGACCGTTCGCTTCAACGCATGGCCGACGACAATGGTGGAGTAGTCGATCTTCGTCCCGACCCATCGGGCTATGACCGCCCTCATCACAATCATCTGCTCGGAAGGTCTGCAAAGCTCGAACGGCTGGGCCTTGCCGACCGCGTTGGCCCAGCCTGCTGGACATTGAAGCCAGGCATTGAGCAAACGCTGCGCGATCTTTCCATCCGGGGTGACATCATCAAGACAATGCACCGAGCGATGAGTGCCAATGGCGGCCGCGTCGATACTGGGCGCTTTGCGTTGCATGAGGATTTGGTTGCTGATCCGGTGATCGGACGATTGATTGAACGCGGACTCCATGATGAGCTCACCGGCAGTGCCTTTGCGGTGGTCGATGCCACTGATGGGCGAACTCATTATCTCCGGTTCAACGACATCGAGCAGACGAGCGACGCAAAGCCCGGTGCGATTGTCGAGCTTGGCCAGTGGCGCGACACGCGGGGCAACGATCACCAATCCTTGTCTGTCAGGTCCGACTTGTCGCTCGCCGAGCAGATCAAGGCACCCGGCGCGACATGGCTGGATCGACAGCTGGTCGCCCGTGAGCCTGTACAAACCGCTGGCGGCTTCGGGGCGGACGTGCGCGATGCGCTTGCCGCGCGCTCGGAGCATCTGGCATCCGAGGGTCTGGCGCGCCGGCAAGGGCAGCGATTCATCTTCGCCAAAGACCTGCTCGAAGAGTTGCGCACCCGCGAGTTGACCGTTGCGACCAAGCACATCGCAACACGGTCAGGGCTCGAACACATCGCCGCCCAACCCGGCGAACATCTCGCCGGCATATACCGCGAGCGCGTCAACCTCTCCTCGGGCCGCTTTGCCATGATCGACAACGGGATGGGCTTCCAGCTCGTACCCTGGCGACCGAGCCTTGAACGCCATTTGGGTCATGCTGTCAGCGGCACCCTCAACGCGCGCGGCGGAGTCGACTGGAGCTTCACCCGCAGCCGGACGCTGGGCCTGTA
>CAZPBD010000133.1:0-2852 GCA_964584655.1 uncultured Pseudobdellovibrionaceae bacterium
AGAATACTTTCTAACAGATTCGAAACGTCTCAACAAGTAGCATGTGACGACAGAATCTTCAAAAATCTGTCAAAATTTTAGCCTAAGTCGACTCAAGTTGAGACAAAGCCCCTTAGGTTCAATTGAATTATTCCGATAAGTTAAAGGATGCTTAAACCCACTAAACCCTTCATATTCTTTTTGATTTTTGCTCTAAGCCCGATGGCCTGGGGCGCCAGTGGTATCACCTATCACGGCCGAATAGTAAAGCCTGACAACACTCCACTGGAGTCAGCGAACGCTCGATTTCGAATTCAGATCAAATCACCGAACGCTGAAAATTGTCTACTGTGGGAAGAAGAGCAAACCAAGAATCTATTGGGCTCAAACGGTGTTTTTTCAATCACCATCGGAGATAGCACAGACATCACGACGAGCTACACTCGAGTTGATACCTACGGCTGGGGCATGGAGCGTGTGTTCTCAAACAGAACTCAGTTTACAGCGCTGACGGGATGTTCGGTTGGAACGACTTACACTCCAGGTGCAGCTGATGGAAGAATTTTAGAAGTCAGTTTTAAAGAACAAGTGTCCGATCCGACTTGGGAAGCCTTTCCTGCGACGAAAATTAATCTAATTCCGATGGCGATGAACAGTTTGCAATTGGAAGGCTACCGAGCTGATGAGTTTTTAAAAATTGATCCTTACGTGAATCAGACTCCGCTGACAAATGCAGGCGTGAATACATTATTAGGTTTAATCGCAGGAACTTCCACTGTGTACGTAAAACCTGCTGATCCATTGGGTGGAGATCTCACCGGCACCATCGGCGCTGGCACTGTGGTCGGTCTTCGTGGACGAGCCCTGGGTGCAGCGGTCCCCGCTGTCGGCCAAGTTTTAAAATTTGATGGAACTTCTTGGGTACCGTCAGCTGATGATACGGGCGGTGCACCTGCGGATGCCAGTTATGCAGCCAAAGGAATCGTGCAATTTCAAACTTCTGAGGCTGTGAGTGGATTGTCAGTGGTTGCCGGCGTTGCGAAAATGACAGATGTAGGGACTCCAGGAACCTACGGTTCTGCCTCTAACATTCCGGTCATAACGACAGATATCAAGGGTCGAGTGACAAACGTTGTGAACACAGCCGTGAATGATGCAACAAAATTACCACTGGCCGGTGGCACGATGACAGGGCCCATTAATATGGGACTGCAAAATATCACCAACGCCACGAGCGTTGCTGCCACAAATTTTTCTGGAAGAAATTTACTACTTAGCGATAATGACACGAATGTTGCAACAATTCGTGCGCCCGTAAATATTGTCGCAGACTATTTTCTGACTCTTCCAACAACGGCCCCGGTGAATGGTTACGTGCTTTCGACCGATGCCGGTGGACAACTTTCTTGGATACCAGCCGCTACGGGATCCGTCACTTCTGTCGGAGCCACGGCTCCAGTTCTGACGACTGGTGGAACCACCCCTGTGATTTCTTTAGATACAGGTCTTGGCGCTAATAAAGTTCCTCAAGTGGGCGGCACAGCTTTGGGTGCCAACGGTGTGATCGTCGCAAACGGAACGGCCACTGCTTTAACTTCACTTAATTGTGCTGTGAACCAAGTGATTAAATTTGATGCCTCTGGCTTTGCAACTTGTGGAACTGATGATGCTGGAGCAGCCAACGCATTTCTACAAAATGGAAATGCATTTGGTGCTGCAGCTGTTTTAGGAACTAACGACAACAAATCTTTAGGTTTTGAAACAAATGGTACGACAAAAATGACTTTGTTGCCGAGCGGATTTTTAGGAGTCAACACAACAACCCCTCAAAGTTTTCTCGACATCGCGGTGCCGATTGCAGATACCACAAGCTCAGCAAGAATCACTCTGTCTACTCACGACCAAACCTATGCTCAACCTGAACTTTTACTTGTTCATACACGCCCTAATTTTAATTCAGGATGGGGCGATGCAGGCGTAGGTGGATGGAAAGTCGCCTCTGTCAGTGGCAGCGGTGGCAGTGGCGGCATGGCCGCAGATTTTACCTTGTGCTCGAAGAATGGCGCCAACAGCGAAGCCTGTCGAATTCACATTGATTGGGCTTCAGGAAATATGAATCTGGGTGGACCGAATGCTTCGGTTCATTTCGGCTCGAAAGTAAATGTCGCCGGAAATATGACCGTGGGTTTGAATTGGTCATCCTATAATACTGAGCAAGCTGCTCCTGCGAATAGTTTAATTGTTGAAGGCAGTGTGGGTATCGGAACGGCAACGCCTGCCACTCGCCTTGATGTCTCGGGTGCTGTTCGAATTGGTAATGATGCGACAGCTTGTGCCGCGGGACTTGCAGGATCTTTGAGGTACAATGCAGGAGTTGTTGAGTATTGTAACGGAACTTCATGGCAAGCGTTCGGAGTTTCTGGTGCGGGCCTCACTTCACTGAATGGGCAAACAGGAAACACGCAAACTTTTAACGTGACAGCAACAGGCCTAACCCCAGCAATAAATTCTGCCGCCAATATTCACACACTGAGCATTCCTCTAGCTTCTGGTGCAGGTGTGACTTCTGGTACAATTTCCAAAACAGATTTTGATAATTTTTCTGGAAAGCTCACTTCTCCTCTGACAACCAAGGGAGATATCTTAGTTCAAAATGCAACTGTTCCCGACAGGCTTGCAGTCGGAACCAACGGACAAATTTTATCTGCAAATTCAGCGACTTCCACGGGTCTTGAGTGGATCGCGGCTCCCGCTGGTGACATCACTTCTGTTGTTGCAGGTGCAGGTCTTATCACGGGTGGTACAACTGGTGATGTGACCGTAGATGTGGCGGCTGGAAATGGAATTGTTGTCGCTGCTGATTCAGTGGCTGT
>CAZPBD010000134.1:0-2847 GCA_964584655.1 uncultured Pseudobdellovibrionaceae bacterium
ATGTTTACCTGACAGACAAAAAAGGAAACGTAACGGTCGTAGATAAAACTTGGGCTTTCAAAAAATCGCCTCAGGGCTTACTCAAAATAGTTCTGCATCACTCCTCCCTTCCTTATTCACCTAAGTAATGTACCACTTCTAAATGAGCTCTGATCTTCTATGACGGAGCTCATTTGGTGCATGGGATGACAGAGTTACAGTTTCGTACAACCCTTGAGCTATCAACTTAAGGGTTGTCTTAATGAAAGCTTCTAAGATCTGTCAAATCTGGTTCACGCTACTAGTTGATTTGCCAGCTACCTAAATCAAAAGCTGATGTGGCTAAATCGTCCTGATAAAACAAATCACATGGTGAATTTTGTGCTAAATGTCACTCTGAAATAATCATAGCAGTTTTGAAACAGGCTGTTAAAATTTTAGGATGTTAAAAAAAACTTCGAGCTTTTCACGTCGAATCAGGTGGTCCTTCGCGCTTTTGACTCTCTTTGCTTTGATTCAAGCTGGATTGACCTTATGGGTGGCCAAAGAGTCTGACTACCACATTGAAAAGGGTCGAGTCTCAAATAAAATATTAACAGAGTTCATTGATCTGGGGGGTAACAAACAAAGATTAAAGGTTTGGCTGGCCCAGTATTTACTGACCAATGATTCTTCCATTGATACCAAAAATGCACTTTTGTTTAAAATGAATAATAGTATCGCCAATCTTGAAGATCTCCTCTTAAGGGATGCCGAGCTTAATGCCAATCATAAATCTGAAATCAATGTGATCTTCCTACAATCTGAAAGGCTCAAGACTTTAAAAACAAACATTAATAAGCTTGGGGAAGAAGTAAACAAAATTGATAAGCTCAAATTTCTGGATCCTGGCCAGGCTTGGAAATTTATGATTCAGATTTTTGATAGCCTGGACGGGAACGATTTGCGGACTTTGATCAATGATGCCATCGAAATTCAAAAGCTTCGTGCCACAGAGGCCGAAACCACAGCTAAAAACTACATCCGCTATTTTAATACATCCGTTTATTTTCTTACGGCTCTGCTTGTTTTTCTGACCATCGTTTTGTCGACGATCATGCAGAATCTGATTCGCGATCCAATTCAAAAGCTCGTGGAGGCGGCCATCGAGTACTCTCGTGGTAACATGAGTCACAAAATCTTAAAATATCCCGACAACGAATTTGGAATTTTAAGTGAAAAGTTCAATGAGATGGCTTTGGAACTTGAAAAGTTCAGGCAAGACGAGATGAAGAAAAGAGCGGCCATCGAAGTTGCCGTTGAACAACGAACTCAAGAACTCAAAGATGCCGTAGACAAATTAAAGAAAGCAGAATTCGAGAGGAAAATATTTCTATCCAATATTTCTCACGAACTAAAAACACCGGCCACTGCGATCCTTGGGGAAGCCTCGGTCACATTGCGGGGGTCTGATAAGTCAGTTCAGGATTACAAAGAATCCATCCAAAGTATTCAAATTATCGGGCGTCAACTTTCTCACCGCATTGAGGATCTGCTGCTTTTGGCCAGATCTGATAGTGATTTTTTCCGAGTCCAACTGCAAGATTTGACCACAGAAGAGATTCATAAACTTGTCTCTGAAGCTTTGGGAATTGTGGATCCAGCTTCGCAAGGTTTATTTCAAATCGAAGAGCAGATGCAAAACAGTCTTTTACTTGTGGACAAGGATCGGTTCGTTCAACTGATTGTGATTTTGCTCGATAACTCGCTCAGGTATAATGTGGCCAATCGACCCATCCAAATTAAAATGAAGACAGTTCAAAATAAACTGATCCTTCAGGTGATCAATGAATGTGAGCGGCTGGATCAAATCGAGTTTGCCTCAATATTTGAGAGATATTACCGAGGACACCATGCAAGACTGATTCGGCCTGACGGCTTAGGAATCGGTTTGCACTTAGCACAAATGATTGTGAAGGCCCATTACGGGACCATTTCGGCAGAATCTAAAGATCAACAATTTTTTCAAGTCTTAATTGAAATTCCTTTGAAAGCACGTGACGTGTGAAAGTTCTAATTGTTGAAGATAACCCCCGGGTCTCCAGTTTTCTTGTTCGTGGTTTGAAAGCAGAAGGGTATTTGGCTTTACTTGCAGAGGACGGACAAAAGGCCATTCAAATGGCAGTCAGTGAAATGCCAGAAATTATTATCCTGGATCGTATGCTTCCTTTGATGGATGGAATGGAAGTTCTGCAAGAAATCCGTGCTCGCAAATTGAATTCACGAATTCTTATTTTGTCAGCCCTTTCTCAAGTGTCAGATAAAATCATGGGACTTAAAATGGGAGCTGATGATTACATGGCAAAGCCCTTCGAATTCGAAGAGCTTTTGGCCAGAATTGCAGCTCTTTCCAGAAGAACTGAAAAAACCGAAGTTCAAAAAATTTATACTTATAAAGAACTCACTCTGAATATGGACACTTTGGAAGTTCGAAGAAAAGAAAAGCTGATTTCATTGACGCCGAAGGAGCTTGCGATATTAGAGCTTCTGATTTCCAGCCCTAAAAAAGTTTTCAGCCGCGAAAGAATTTTATCTAATGTTTGGGACTCGACCGAGGATCCCATGACAAATATTGTCGACGTTTATATCAAAAAACTACGCTCAAAAATTGATGAGGGATTTGGTGAAAGCTACATTAAAACCTTCAGAGGTATCGGTTACAGTTTGAGCTCAGACGGGGATGATGCCAACACATGAAAAATTTAGTTCTGCTCATTTTAGCTTTTTGGCTCTCTGCCTGCACAGTGACCCGTTACAAAGGACAGGTGTCTGATCACTTTGATGGACAGCGGTTTTTTAATCCCCAAGGTGTGGATGCAAAAAGTCTTT
>CAZPBD010000135.1:0-2824 GCA_964584655.1 uncultured Pseudobdellovibrionaceae bacterium
GTTGTGCCTTTTAATGAGCACGGAGGAATCACGGCGGCGATACGTGAACCATCGGGAAGTCTTGCATCCAGCCTGGGCTCATCGTTATTAATTCTTCGGCCCACACTTTGGGCTATAGAATTCACAGCAGCTCGAAGAGCATCTTCATCATTAAAACGAAGAGCTGTTTTTTCAAGTTTGCCTTTTCGTTCGATGAAAATTTCAGAGTGACCATTCACTAAAATTTCAGAGACCGTATCGTCCTCAAGAAGTGTGACGATCGGTCCTAAATTTTGTCTGATCGCATCTCTGAAAGCCGATTGTCCTGACACTGGGTATCCTCGATTTATTTGTTAGAGGCCGGAGTTCTTGCACTCGTCGGATCGACAACGATCAAACGACCACGGAAGGAAGTTTCCGGACTGTGAAACACAAACTCACCTGATTTCTCGGGTTTGATCTCAAAGGTTTTTCTTAAGGCATAAGGCGTTGAGTGATTTTCTGCAAAATCATCTAAGATAAAACTGACGTTTCTTTTTTGTTCGTTGATGTTGATCAAATGCACTCTGTAATTTTGCCCTTTTCGAAGATGTAAACGCTCGGGCACAAATCCATTTTCTGTGTTCATGATCACCACATCTTGAATTGGCAATGCGGGCTCAATGATTTTTTGAAGACTTAAGAAAGAATCCGTCACATCGATGCTTGCAGGCTCACGCTTACGATCTTCGATGCGATCAAAATCCACTTTCCGTCTGGACATATCCACTTCCCACGCAAACGTGGTCGATGAAACCAAAGTAAAAAATAAGAAACTAGTGAAGAGTTTTGCGGTCTTGAAATTCACAAAGTTCACGCGCCACCTCCAGTGCCACAAAATGTATCGATTTTGAATCCATATGTTTTAAAATTTCTACCATTCTTGATAAATCTTCCCCGCAAGAATTAATCACACTGCAGGCCGAGTGCAGTCTTTGGGGTTCATTTTTCATCTCACCGCTCATCACTTCCCAATCCATTTTCAAAACGGGATCAATGGCTCCGACAGTGAAAAGAGCATCGAAAACAAGCTGTAAACTTCCTTGTAAATACATAGAATGAAATCCTCCTGATGACTTAAGGAATTCATCGGATGATTTCTCTATTGGCTTGAGTCGAATTGAGACAGGTGATGAAAACCAGGTCTTAGGTCAATGACCCGGTGGTGGTCTAAACTAAGAGCTAGTCCTTTTTTTCTTCCTCAACGGGCTTCACATCTTTTGCTGCTTCTTTAGCTTCAGCTTCTCGGTCTTTAAGTTCGTCTAGGATGATCGAAGCCACTTCTGACGGAGACTTTTTTTCTTGAAAACCACGGTTGAGCAAATCGTTGGTTGCCGCTTTCGTGATCGAGATATTGGCCTTTTCAATTTTCTTCAGAATTCTCTTCTCGAAGCTGTCACCAGGTTTTAAGACCGGTTTCATATCGGCCATTAAATTTTCTAAAAATATCACATAGGTGATTTGAGCTGTGGGTTTGAAATTTCGAGTATTGGTCAAAGCGTTGATGGCCTCTTCCGTCAATTGGGTCACTGTTTTTTCGTAGTCGCCTAAATTGACAAGCTCAGTCCGGATTGGGCCTGCCACTTTTTCTAGCATTCGATCTTGATCGGGCCTACCGAACAGGGCTTGAAAACCTTCTTTGAGGGGGACAAACTTTGCATCTGATTTTTTAGATTCTTTGATTTTATCTTCCACCAGCTTATTCAGCTGATCGAGCTCCATAACGGCCAATTGATTGTAGGTATAAAGCAAACCAGCCATTGATTGTTGAGAGACAAAAAGTGCCAAAGTGGTCAGTGCTATTTTGAAATTTTTCATTGGTTTAGATTATGATGCAAAGGTGATTCGTCCAACATCAGACCCTACGAACCTAGACTCACGTCGCGTCGTAATTTTATTAACACTCGCGGAACAGTTGTGTCAGAATAATTAAGCTTTATAGTTCATATATAAATACCCTTTAAGGAGGCCCTCACCGTGAATAAACACCAAGCACTTATCGTTGGACTTGCTGCATTTGCAATTTCTGCGTGCGCACCATCTGCCAGCCAACTCAAAAAAGCGATCGAAGCAGATCCCGAAATCGTTTTCATCGCTATCGAAAAACATCCAGATAAGTTCATCGAAGTTGTGAACAAAGCGGCTCAAGATGCACAGAAAAAATCTCAAGAGCGGGCCCAAGAAGAAGAAACAAAATCCCGTGACACTGAGTTTGCAAATCCTTTAAAGCCTGACATCGACACGCCTCGTGTGATTTTCGGTAAAGCAGATGCACCTATTACTATCGTAGAATATTCTGACTTTGAGTGTCCGTTCTGCTCTCGTGGATACAACACTGTGAAGCAAGTGATGGAAGAATATAAAGACCAAGTTCGTGTGATCTTCAAACATCTTCCCTTAGACTTTCACCCGTTGGCTTTGCCTGCAGCAAAATACTTTGAAGCATTGGCTCGTCAAGGTGGCGACAAGGCAGAAAAGTTTCATGACATCATTTTCCAAAATCAAGGCGAGTTGAAAACGAAAAAAGAAGCTTTCCTCAAAGACGCAGCTAAAAAAGTGGGTGCGGATATGGCGAAACTTGCGAAAGACATCGAAGATCCTAAAATCATGGAGCAAATCACAAAAGATATGGAAGAAGCTAAAAAATTCAATATCTCTGGTACTCCTGGCTTTATCATCAACGGAGTTTCTCTTCGTGGTGCCTACCCTTTCCCTGAATTCAAATCCATTATCGATAAGCATCTTAAGAAATAATTTTTAATCAAATTTTGATTAGACTAGGCCTCCCTTGCGGAGGCCTTTTTTT
>CAZPBD010000136.1:0-2710 GCA_964584655.1 uncultured Pseudobdellovibrionaceae bacterium
AAGTAGCTGTCAAAAGAGATGCTCGAGGCCGACCTTTGATTTCTGAAGGTCTGCTGTTTAAAGAAAATCCAGAAGGGCACGAAATTCAACTGACCGTGGATTCTGAGCTTCAGTACCAGTTAGAGAATGAACTCGAAAAAACCGTGAAAGAATTTGAAGCGGTTGGTGCCATGGGAATTATTTTAGACGCCAGAACCTCTGCGATTCGAGCCATGGCCAATGTTCCCACTGTGGATCTGAATTCAAAACGAAATTTAGGTGCGCTCTTACGTAACCGAGTGATCACAGATTTTTTTGAGCCCGGTTCTGTCATCAAACCCTTTGTAGTCGCTCAAGGTTTGGCTGATCAATCCTTACAACCCAATTCGAAGTACGATTGTGAAATGGGCGAGTGGAAGATTGGCAAAAGAACCATCAGAGAATCTGACTCAAAACATAAGTACGGAATGATTTCAGTCAGCGAAATTTTGGCTTTTTCCTCAAATATTGGAACTGGAAAAATGGCTTTGAAGATGGGCGCTGAAAATCTTCGAAGCGGTTTGAAAAATTTTGGTTTTGGTGAGCGTTCAGGAGTGGACTTACCTGGTGAAGTGAAGGGCGTTCTGCATGCATTGCCTTGGGGTGAGCACCAAATGGCGACGATTTCCTTTGGGCAAGGGATGACAGCGACGGCTCTTCAAGTGGCCAATGCTTACGCAGTTCTTGCCAGCGATGGCAAATTGCGAAAACCCTTCATCGTAGAAAAAATCACGAATTTAGAAACCGGTGATGTGGAAGTGAACGAGCCCGAAGTGATTCGAAAAGTCATGACCGCGAAACAAGCAGAAGCTGTCAGAATGATGTTAACTGCTGTGACTCAACCAGAAGGAACGGGAAGACTGGCTCGCGTGCCGGGCTATCAAGTGGCTGGCAAAACAGGCACAGCTCAGCGAGCAAAAGACAATGGCCGCGGCTACGAAACTGGTGCCTACATTTCAAGTTTTGCAGGCATGATTCCCGCCCATCAACCCGAGTATGTGATTTATGTTGTCGTGGATCGCCCACAAAAAGCTTACTACGCAGGTCAAGTGGCAGCTCCATTATTTTCTCGAATCGCAAGCTTTGCAGTTCGCAGATCAGGTCTTGCGCCTTCTTTGTTATCCAATGAAGACTACTCGCCTGTGGATTTTGAAGATAAAAGCCTCAGTGCTGTAAAGCCTTTGAAAAAATCAATTCTTAAATCTGAAGAAATTTTAAAACCAAACTCAGCTCTGAGTGATGCGCTCGCGTCCATTCAAGAAGTGTCCACGGTTCCAGAATTACAAAATCTATCCCTAAGAGAAGCCATCAAAAAAATTGAAGGCTATGATGTGAAAGTGAAAGTCATGGGGCAGGGTAAAGTCATGGACACATGGCCCAAGTCGGGTGATCCGCTACCGAAGCAAAATGCTTTGGTTATTTTCCTCGAGTAGCCAAGGGAACTGACTATAAACTTTAGTAATTGAATTCATGATCTCGTAGTCCTCACCAAATTCTGTTTCGCATTTAGGTTGAACTGTTGAAACTAAACCAACTAATTTATCATCGAAAAATGCGGGAGCACCCGAATCGCCTTCATCAGCGAAAGCAGAAACCGCATCAGCCATAATGGCCCATCTCTGCCAATTCATTCTTTTTACTTTGCTGGTAAAGCTGCGTAGATCATCTATTTTCGGAGTTGTGCTCAAGAAACTTCCACCATTGGTTTTGTCGGTATGAGATCCATAACCGTAAATTTGCAATGTTGATCCGATTTTGACATCTGCTGGGGATCCAATCTTTGCCCAGTGAGAAAAAGTTTTCGCAGGAAAAGTCAGAATCGCGAGATCTTTTGTTTGGGAAAGTGGCACTTGAACTTTGATGTCTTTTGAACACCCAGGAACAGTTGTTTTACCTAAAGGCTTCGGACTGAGATCTTGAAAAACATAGCTGGATTGAAACTTTAAAGCTTTCAGTGCTGTCCAAGAATTTGCGTCCTTCCATTTCAATAACCAAGTTTGAAAAGGCTGACCTTTTTCATCCAGCACACAATGACCAGCCGTGATCGCTTGAAAATGAGAAATAGCAACCGCAGAGCATTGGCTTTCACTCTCGCGCATAAAATGATTTAAATTTTGGGATTGAATGGAGTCCTTTGGATCTTTAAGAAATTGAAAAGTTCTTAAGACCTCTGGTTTATCAAATGCCGAATGAGTTTTTCCATTCACCACAGCCAATGCTTGGGGTGTGATCAAAAAAAAGATGTACCAAATTGAGACAATTTTAAATTTGAACATTCCCAGCACCTCGCAACTTTAAATCTTTGCGAAATTGGTGCCTATAAAAAAGCTATGATTTCAATTTAGAAAGCTTACGCCCTGTCCGTTTTTGACGGGTGACCAAAATGGTCTTTGTCACCGGTTCGGTCAGATCCACTTGAGCTTCGTCATAAAGATAATGAATATCTAAAATATTAAGCATTTGGCTATATTTAAGTCCAGATTTGAAATAAAAAGTATAAGTTAATTGATAGATAACTATTAAATCACTTTAATAACAGAAATTTGTTTGAGGTGGTTTTGATGAAAAAGTTGTCTTTGAGTCTTTTAGTAATTTTAATATCAAACTTTGTAAGCGCTGCTTGCACCGAGTATGAGAAGGCGCAATATCGCACTTCAATTCAAAACTTCAAAGATTCTTACGAGCAATGCTA
>CAZPBD010000137.1:0-2673 GCA_964584655.1 uncultured Pseudobdellovibrionaceae bacterium
TTATCCAGATACATTTTTTGGGGAGTCCTTTGGGCAGTTTTGCCACCCACATTACTGATTCCTATTCTTTACTACGGTTTAAAACCATTTTGGAAACGTCAAATACCCTCTGGTCCCATGCTTTATGTCTTTTGTTTGGGTGTCGCTTCCATTTCAACCTTTTATATTTTTGCAACACCGATTTTATCAATTTTTGACGTCTCGGTCGCGGAAGCCGCCAGACTGATCCTACCAATCGCATTCATTTTAGAAGTTATCTTAATCTTACTTATCATCCAGCTTTTTAAAAAGTTCCCCGACTGGCAAGCCTATCTCCCTTTAAAAAAGATTCATTGGTCACCGAAGATGATTTTCGTAATTTTTCTCTCGGCCTCACCACTCGCTGTGTTTTTAGCCCCTACCGAGTCCGTCAGAAGTATCAACGGAATCAGTCCTACTCATCCCTTACTGGTTGTGATGGATCATGCGTACCTCTACTCAAATTGGCTCGCTTATTTTTTTGGATTTCTGGCTTTGGCAGTCTCTGGTCCTATCATTGAAGAGCTCATTTTTAGGGGCATTGCCCTTTATGGATCGCAGTCACAAACAAGCAAACTGGCTAGATATTTGATTTACTTTGTTGTTTCGATTGTGTTTGGCCTTGCACACTTTCCAGTGTCATTCGTGTTTCCTGTGCTGTTTTCTTTTTTTCTGATTTGGCTGAGAAATTCCAGTCAAAGTCTATGGCCCTGTATTATAAGCCACATGCTTTGGAACGCATCTGTCGGACTGGTTTGGACTTTTCTTGTTTTCAAGCCAATCTCCCACAATTAAAAATTTTAACAAGTTCCAATGTAATCACATGATCATGGCCAAAGTCTGAAGAGCTTTTTTTGATCAACGGGAAACGGCGACATCACATTGGACAGCAGTTTTTTTATTTTGTTGAACTTTATGAGTTAAAAAATCTTGGTAAGCTTCGCTTGCAGATGATGATTTAAGTGCTGTTGCCAGTGGACCCGATTCAACAGCCGCACTAATCATTATCGCTCTTAGGCTGTGGTCGTGGCTCGAAAAAAGTTGGTCGATATGTTGGATCAATAGATTTATGTTGGTTTTATAATAGCCGAGCTTAGCAAGGGTGACCACAGCATAGCCTTTGTCCTGCGTGAGTCCTTGGAATTCTAAAGCCAGTTCGTTCTTGAGGCGATTCCAATTACCAGCGGAAATTAATTTTGAAGTTAAAAAATTGAGTAAGCCGCTTAATCCACTTTTGATTTCGAGTTCAAAAATTTGGTAGATCTGGTGGATGAGGAATACATTTTTGTAAATGTCGTTTTTTCTCTGCTCTTGATGAATGATTCGACTGGCATTGTTCTGCAATGTTTTAGATTCAAAAAATTTTAAAATTTCATCAGCTGAGTTCTGGTGAATCCCTGTCCCACTCAACTTCAGCATATTTTCGAGGAGCTTTAATTCGACCTCGCTGTTGAGTGCTAGCATTTTTGTTTTTAAATCAGAAATGAATTCATCCATGAAATCAGTTTTCCAAGCAGGGTAATCATAAAGAAAGAGCCGTCCTTTTCCCACTGAACTCATCGCGATTGAAAGTGAAACATCTCCTGTGATCAGAGGGGGCAAATCTGAACGAAAAATGAGGCTTTGAACTTCGTTGTGGGTCATCCTGCTATATTGCGAAATCTCAAGATTTGCAGGCTTATAAGAAGGATCAATTGTCAGGCTCGAAGGTAGAACGAGGAGGTATCGTCCATAGGAATTCTTTCGGGCTAGCTTGAGGACAGCACTTGCATAGGCCTCAACCGATTTTGAATCTTTTGAATAACAAAAGGCGACTGTCTTTCCAGCTGTTGCTGAGCCAGCGAGAGAAGATTCAATTCCACTTGGAGGACTGACATAAAAATAGCCTGCCTTATTGGGACCAGCCTGCATGGTCACAACGGGAAGAGGATGTGACTTTGAATTTGAGAATCTCATCGTTGAAGCTGAGCCGAACTCTTCGAAGTCAAAGGCCACACGGCTGGTCTTTCTGGCCAGCTCATGAATT
The DNA here is from genome assembly GCA_964584655.1 of uncultured Pseudobdellovibrionaceae bacterium. Taxonomy (GTDB): domain Bacteria; phylum Bdellovibrionota; class Bdellovibrionia; order Bdellovibrionales; family Bdellovibrionaceae. The sequence goes on from CAZPBD010000137.1 coordinate 2,045, forward strand.
CCAGTTTTGTTTGCAGCAAACTGAAGTGTGATATCAGCCTTAGGAATTTTTTCCAGCTGAGTATCCGACACTGTACGAATCATTGTTTCAGCATCTTCAGATAAGAAGATCACCTGAAGACCTCGAACCTTTTGAATTGTATCCATTTGGGTAGGATCAAGATCAGGTTCCATGATTTTGATGATTTCACTGGATTTTAAGACACCTGGTCGTGATTCATTCTGTGACGTTGTCACGAGCAACGTCACTTCGATTTGAGGGTGACGCTTTTTCAGGTTAAGAGCGCTGACAAAATTTGCCGCAACATCACCAAATCCACCCTGAGTGTCGAGTAAAGATGTCAGCGGCAATCCTGAAATAATATTAATAGATTTCACTTGGGGATGAATTTCGCGATCGAATCCCACTGTAATCGAATATGGAATATGCCCAGGTCGGTTGATCGATCCAATGGCGGCGTTCGATCGTGACAAGACTAAAAAAGAAGCAATGATGAATAGAACACTTCGAAGCATAGCCCTCTGAAGTGCAAAAAAAGATCCTGCCTCAATTTGAGAATTTTAGAATCAAACAAGTTCCAATGTGATCACATGATCATGACCAAAATCAGATGAGCTTTCGATTTCCAC
>CAZPBD010000138.1:0-2586 GCA_964584655.1 uncultured Pseudobdellovibrionaceae bacterium
CTCAGATTGACGGGTAAAAACTTAGAGTTTTTTAGTCCGCAAGAGCAACGAAGGTTCAATCAAGGTTGTACTGAGTGTCCATTTTTGCGATTTATCGCCTAGAAGTCTTAATTTTGTGGCCCACACTCACAATAGCCTCGAGAACTGGTTTAAACTCTAAACCCAACTTGGTCAGAGAATACTCAACAGTTGGTGGATGGGTGTCCTTAATGACCCGCTCGACGACCCCGTCCTTTTCCATTTTCTTTAACTTATCAGAAAGTACCTTTGGAGCAATGGTCTTGAGGTCATCTTTCAGTTCACTGAATCGCCTTGGGTTGTGGCTTAAATACCAAATAATATTGGGCGTCCATGCACCTGCAATAAATCCCATACATCTTCCCAGTGGACATTCATTTGGCGGATTCACGACTGTGCTTTTTCTTTTTTTGACCATAAGTGAGGTTACCACATGGTAACTCAAATGTAGATACTAATTTAATATTAACTATTAAATTAATATGGAGGTGTTAGAGTCGATAGGAACGGAGAATAAAATCCATGTGGCTCAAAAATAGAATTACAGATCTGCTAAAAATATCCTATACCATCATCCAGGGTCCCTTTGGAGGTGGGTTTTCCACAGTCAGTTTGGCAAGCGCCGTGTCCAATTCAGGCGGCATGGGATCTTTTGGCGCACATAACTTATCCGCCTCACAAATTGCGACAACTATTGAAGAAATAAAGACCAAAACTAATAAGCCTTTTGCAGTGAACCTCTGGGTTTCCAGTGAGGACTCAACACTCACTGATGTCAACGAAGCTGTCTTCAACGAAGTTTCAAATCTGTACAAAGATTTTTTTAAAATCGCACAGATTCCCATGCCCAATTTTCCAGATAAATTTGGAGAAAAATTTGACGATCAAGTCGAAGCCATCATTGAATCAAGACCTCCCGTTTTTAGCTTTGTTTTTGGAATACCCTCGGCAGCCATTCTGGAGCGCTGTCGACGTAACGGAATTCTAACTATTGGGGCAGCAACTACGGTTGACGAGGCCATCGCCGTCGAAAACGCTGGGGTCGATTGTGTCGTCATCACTGGATTTGAAGCCGGAGGCCATCGTCCTTCATTTTTAAAGCCTGCTGAAAAATCTCTCATGAGTTTAAGTACGGTTTTACCTATTGCCAGAGAAAAAATTAAAATTCCTATTATAGCTGCTGGTGGAATTTCCAATGGCAAAGGAATTCTTGCAGCTCAACTATTGGGTGCCGACGGCTTTCAGTTGGGAACAGCATTTTTAGCTTGTGAGGAGTCCGGCGCAAGTCCGCTGCACAAAGAGATTATTTTTTCCGAGAGAGCAAAATACACCGCTTTATCAAAAAACTATTCAGGCCGGCTGGCTCGATTCATCGAAAATGATTTTATAACAACAACTGAAAAAAATAGGACCAAATCACTTCCCTACCCTGCTCAAAACTATCTTTTATCAAGCCTCAAAAAAATCTCAGCTGAAAAAGGGCAAGTTGAAATGACCCCGCTTTACGCTGGACAGGGTGCACCTTTGCTCAAATTTAAAACAGTTACCGATCTCATGAATTCTTTGATTCAAGAGATTTCAAACAAAAACTAAGTAGAAAAAATGTACACTTTATATTACAGTCCAGGAACCTGTTCGCTTGCTACTCATGTTTTGATGAACGAGCTTAATTTACCGATCAATTTGATTGAAAAATCAAAAGTCGATAAATTTGAAAGTATCAATCCCGCCGACACGGTCCCCGTTTTAGGTTTTGATAAAACCCTTATCCAAGAAGGTGCGGCAATCGCATTGTTTTTGATGGAAAAACATAAAAGCCAACTATTGCCTGATGCACCCGAGTCCCGATCGAATGTGATTCAATGGATGATGTTTGCCAATGCTTCCGTTCATCCTGCTTACAGTAAATTGTTTTTTGCCTCAAAAAACATCAAAAATTTAGATGCAAAAAATGAAGTGATCCAGGCGGCGGCTGAAAGAGTCAATGAATTATGGAGTATCGTGAATGAGCAACTCGGTAAAACTCAATATTTAGCTGGAGAAAATATTTCCATGGCTGACATTATGCTAAGCGTATATGCCAACTGGAATAACTACTTTCCTGGAAAAATAAATCTCGGCGACAACTCTGTTCGAATGATCAAAGAAGTCAGCACTCGTGAGGCCTTTAAAAAATCCATTCAAGCTGAAAGAATTAAATTTAACGTTCAATAAATTAAGGCTTTACCCTTACAGGCAGCTTGTAAGGGTAAAGCCTGATTCGGCTTGAAACATCTCGTTGGTTCCAGTGCAAGACTTGCTTAAATGATCAGGCTAAACAATAGGAGTTGTCTTTCTCATACTAATGGTCGTTAAATTGGTGTATGAAATATTTAATCGCACTGACTCTTTGCTTACCCGCCTGCTCAACATTTAAAAAAGGTACGGACCCGAAGTATCATCAGGTTCATCTTCCTGCTCATAAATCACGAAATCAATACGATGCGATCGGTTCAAAATTTATGGTTTCAACTCAGGGACCGCTGTCGACCCAAGCTGGGATTGATATTTTAAAAAAGGGTGGAAACT
>CAZPBD010000139.1:0-2549 GCA_964584655.1 uncultured Pseudobdellovibrionaceae bacterium
CCATGCGATCCGTGAGGCCCACTTTGTTCGCTTTTTTAGCATTCAAAAGTTTTCCTGCTAAAATCACATCAAGTGCAGCTTGTAAACCCACAACACGTGGCAAACGCACGCAACCACCAAAGCCTGGTAAAATTCCCAGCTGGGTTTCAGGTAAACCAATTCTTGTGGACGAGTCATCAGAGGAAATTCTGTAATCGCAAGCCAGGATCAGCTCACATCCACCACCCGCACAGGCCCCATGGATCATGGCAAAAGTGGGGATCGTGAGGTCTTCGATCATATTAAAAATGCTTTGACCCTGTTGAACAGCTGTTTGAAATTTTTCTTTTGTATCAAGAGCTCTGATCTCATCAATGTCAGCGCCTGCGATAAAGATCTTCGGCTTTTTAGAGACAAACACAAGGGCTTTGAATTTTGACTCACGAGCCACATCTTGCAATAGCTCACGCATTTTAAGCATCACTGGCGTGCTCAGTTTATTGACTTTTTCACCAGCCAAATCCATCTCAAAAAAACAGACTGTGCCCACACCTTCAATTTCACGAGGGACTAATTTTAAACTTTGATCCATGCTCATCTTAAGCCTCGCTTTCTAAAATCATCGAACCACCTTGACCACCACCGATACAAAGTGTGGCCAAACCAAACTGCACATTTCTTTTTTTCATTTCTTTCATCAATGTCACAACGATTCGTGTGCCTGTCGCCCCCACAGGGTGACCGATGGCGATGGCGCCTCCGTTTACATTCACGATATTGGGGTCCACCGCTCCAATTTTTGAGGTCAGTCCTAATTTTTTCTGAGCAAAATCATCAGAATCAAAAGCTTTCAAGCAAGACAAAACCTGTGCAGCAAAAGCTTCATTCAATTCCACAAGACCGATGTCTTTCATTGTTAAACCTGCACGCTTCAACGCAACAGGTGTTGAGTACACAGGCCCCAGTCCCATGCGCTCAGGCTCAAGACCCGCAAAACCGTAGCTTCTGATTTTAGCCAGTGGCTTATATCCCAAGCTTTGTGCTTTTTCCCGGGACATCATCAAGAGCATCGCTGCGCCGTCTGTGATGGGGCAAGAATTTCCAGCTGTGATTGTACCGGTCAATTTATCAAAGAAGGGTTTCAATTTTGTCAGCGCTTCGATGGTCTGTGTTTCTCGGGGGCCAGAATCATCTGCTAAAATCGTTTTGTAATCCGGCGGCAAAGTGTAGGGAACCACTTCATCTTTGAGTCTTCCCGCTTTGATGGCAGCCACCGCTTTTTTATGACTGTTCAAAGCAAACTCATCTTGCACAATTCGAGATAAGCCGAATTCTTTAGCTAAAATTTCAGCTGTTTGCCCCATGTTGATGCCAGCAAAAGGATCTGTTAATCCTTGCATCACCGAAATCACAGGAAAATATTCACTTCTCATATTGCCAGTCAAAAGAGCTTTAATTTGTTTCAAGTCCCCTTTGAGAAGCTCAAAAATAATTCCCAATTTTTGGCCCGTCGCTTTTGCAGCAAACAGATCGTCGAAGTTTTTTTGAATTTTCGCAGGCAACAACGTCGGCATCTGACTCATGCTTTCTGTTCCACCGGCTAAGATCACATCCATGGTGCCCGATTTAATTTTCTCGAAGCCTTGGCTGATACTCTCCAGTGCTGAGGCACAATTTCTGTGAACTGTGTAAGCAGAAGTTTTTTGTGGAATGCCAGCATTCAAGGCCACAACCCTTGAAATATTCACTGCATCCACGGGGTTTCCGGTGTTTCCGATAATGACTTCATCCACCGTGTTCACATCCAAATTGGTCTTTGCGATCAGCTCCCGAAGAGCATGCCTGCCCATTTCCGCTGGATGAATTTTTTTAAGCTGAGTCCCTGCTTTTGCAAAGGGAGTACGCAAGCCTTCAACAATGACGACATCTCGAGATGACATGGTGAACCTCATTTTCTAAATGATGCAAAACAATTGATGCATGAGTGAATATGCTGATAATTCTATGCCCGAATTTTTAAAACTCCAAGAAGCTTCACCAAGCATTTGGACCGTCCAAATTGTCTGATTGCGTCGTGACGGTCTGGGGAGTGAATTTTAGAGTTCTGACTTTACTTTAATGTATGACCATTTTTAGGAGACTTTCCTCTATGATTTCACCCCATGATCAAGAAGCCCTCGATTATCACTCAAAAGGAAAACCCGGAAAACTAGAAGTGAATTCTTCTAAGCCTTGCGCCACAGAAAAAGATTTATCTCTGGCCTATAGTCCAGGGGTCGCGGCGCCTTGCAAGGCCATCGCAAAAGATCCAGATAAAGTTTATGAGTACACCAACAAAGGAAACCTAGTTGCGGTGATTTCAAACGGAACTGCTGTTCTTGGTTTGGGAAATATTGGGCCCTTGGCTTCGAAGCCTGTGATGGAAGGCAAAAGCATTTTGTTTAAACAATTTGCGGGCCTGGATTCCATTGATATCGAAATCAAAACTCAAGACGTTCAAGAATTTTGCATGGCGGTTAAAAATCTTGAGCCCACTTTTGGAGGCATCAACTTAGAGGACATCAAAGCGC
>CAZPBD010000140.1:0-2539 GCA_964584655.1 uncultured Pseudobdellovibrionaceae bacterium
TTTTTGGTGACTTGTATTCAGATAGGTGGATTTACAATTAATTTTGTGACTTGCATCGTGGCCTCATTAGTTGTGGGCCTTGCCGGAGACAATGCCATTCAATATCTTTATTCTGGTCGGGGCTTGAATCATCAGGGAATCAACAAGGAAGCAAATGCTTCGATCATATGTATGATTTTGATGTCATTGCTGTCTTTGGTGCTGATTTTTTCTTACTTTCAGCCACCCAGGTCTTTAGGAATTTTACTATCTATTGGATTTGTTGGAAATCTAATTGGAGATCTTTGGGTCCTTAAGGGGTTATTGCCTAAGAACCCAAATTAATATCACTGAATGTAAGTTGAAAGTGGCACGGCAATTCCGCCTATGCCCCACTCTTGCGAGAGCACACGAATGTGCTTAATAAAATCCTCTGAACCGTTTTTTACATTTGGAAACAATGACTTATAGGAAGTTCCAGCCGTCACGTCCCATTGTTGACCCATGCCGATGGTGTAGTCCCGGTATTCTTCTGTCACTGTTCCCTTATTTGTCTTGAGGTCTACAGTTAAGTATTGTCCATCACGGTGTTTTGAACGATCCGCTTTTTTAAAGCCATCTTTTACAGGATACATATTTTTTAAATCAGCAGGTGCATTATCAAAAAGACCCTTCAAGTTTACGACGACAGATTCATTCGTAATTGTGCTTGATACAGTTTTTGGACCCTGCATAAGCGACTTGATTGTTGCCATTTGCAGATCACCAGCTCTTCTAAAGGGAAGCGCTTCACTGTTATCAAAAAGATAAAGCTCGCTAGCAGGGCGACTCTTCATTCCGCGCCAAGCAAGATCAGTTGTGACAACTGCTTTATTTAAATACTTCCAAGATTTTTCAATCAGGTTTTTATCTCTAAGAATTCCCCACTCTTTAAATTTTCCACTGCGAATGACTTTCACTCGCTTTTCCAAAGGCACACCATCCACTTGAGAAAGAACAAAATCAAATCCATAAAGATTTGAAATCGCTCGGTTCATATCCATAAACCCATTCCAGCTATAGGCAGCCTGGTAACTAATTTCTGCGATAGCTGCATTTAAATTCGTCAAAGCCAACTGTCGCTCAACTTCATGTACCAATGCATATCTGTTCATAGCATCGGGGAACGTTTTGCCCCCGTACCACAGGCGATTATCAAAAACTCGCCAGTCAGTCATAAGCAATTTTGGATCTTCCATTCTCTCGACTGCTTTTTCTAACATCGGGATAAAAGCCTGAATGATGTGAGCTTGAACTTCAGCCTCACCACCTTTATTAAGGCCTGAATAAGGCTTCACGATTTCACCCTTATTCACCCAAGGAGATTGTCCATCTTCTACGAAAGGCATTGTGAAATATTCAGTCAGAGCTTTTGTTTGATTCGTCGGAAAAAACATTTCTGATTGAACAACCAGTCCCTTCACCATCGTTAGAAGCAAACTGTGAGTGAGGTTAATATCACTGACCAAAGGTTTTAGGCGCCAAACAATTCCACGAGCTGCTCGAAGAGGAATCATTTGAGCGATAAATAGTCTTGAGTCGTTTTCTTTTAAAGAATCGTAATTCTTGTCATAAAAAGACAATTTTTCATCCAGTGCTTGGCCTGTTTTTACAAGCAAGATTTCATCCCGGATCTTTTTAAATTCAGGGCTCATTTTGCTTTCAAAAAACTCTTCACTGTAAACTTTTGAATTGGCCTCTTTATCGAAAGCCACTTCACGCTTCGATTTTTGAGAGTCCATCACCTTTTCAATTTCAGCCAAATGCTCCGGGGAAAAGTCTTTCACTTTTGTTTCGACAATATATTTGTAGGAATAATCACTAAACGATTGATCGTACAATTTTTTAGGAACGGCTAAACAAGTTGAAGATACAACTAAAGCTAACAAAATTTGAGTCATAGACACCTCTATGCAAAAATCTTGTCATATGTTTTTAAACAATGTCACTGGAATATCACTCAACTGTCTGAGCCTTGATTTTAGGCCCAGACAATCTGACGCTGCTAATTATTTTTTTACATTCTTCTTAACTGGGGGAAGTGTCGCTAGCAATTCGATCTCCTTACCGCCACAGCTTGGCTGACCAAAACCGCTTTTGCTCTTACCATCTGTGATATCAAAGATGATTTGATCGTCTTTGTTGGCTGAAGGTCCAGCAGGTACATAATCAAGATTCAGTTCATTGCGAAGTCGCCATGCTAATAAGTGGTCTGCGCATGAGCTGTCACCACTAACACCGATACCACCAACAAGTTCCCCTTTGTCATTGTAAAGACCTAAGCCTCCACCAAAAACATTGAGACCACCAAGACGTTGGCCAAGCATAGGATCTTTTTTAGTGCCGAAGGACTTAAACTCACCTTTGTAGGCCACTTTAACATCCACAGGATTACTCTCTTGGATACCGAATGCAAAGCCACCAGGTTGAACAATCGAATAGAGGTTTGATGTGGAAAGCGCAAATCCAGGCAAATTAAATGAAATGGCTGTATTGGCTTTTTGTGCAGAGATCACTCGGC
>CAZPBD010000141.1:0-2509 GCA_964584655.1 uncultured Pseudobdellovibrionaceae bacterium
CAGAGGATTTTCGTTTTGCTACGAGCACAGAGTTTTCAAAAACCAGCAGGCCGGCAACAACTCGAATCACACTGTTCTCTGATCTGGACTATTCATTTAGGCCTCGCCTGCGACATCATAAGAGTGTGAATTCACAAAACTCACCCGTTCCCTCAATCAATAAAATTATTCTATGGAACACACTTGCTTTTCAAGCAGGGAGTTTGAATGTGGGAGGATTTCTCGCGTGTCATAAATTTGTGAGCCACGTGACGGGATTTTCGACCCTTTTTGGGGCCAGCCTTGCACAAAACCAACTCAGTGATGCCTTAGGATTTTTAACTGTCCCCGTCTTCTTTTTAATGGGAAGTATGATTTCGGGATTTTTTATTGATTCTGAGATTCAGAAAAGCAGAGCCCCTAAGTTTGAATATGTTTTTTCATTGCTGACATTGTTCACAGCTCTCATTCTAGCTCTTGGTGCCAGTCACGTCTTTGGCAAATTTGGCATGACAGCAGATATGGAAAAAGACTACTACTTGCTCGCACTTCTGTGCCTGACCTGTGGTTTACAAAATGCGACAGTGACCTCAGCCTACGGAGCTGTTGTCAGAACCACTCACTTGACTGGACTGACGACAGACTTAGGAGTGGGTCTTGTTCGAATATTTAAAAATAACCAAAAAAATAAGGACCTCAGTCAAGAATTGAGAGCCACTTTCATGCGAGTCGGAATTATCCTGTCGTTCACCATGGGCTCACTGATTTGCGGTCTTGTTTTCGTGAGATTTGCCTATTGGGGATTTGTGATTCCTTTTCTGATCAGCCTCGGCCTTCTTATTTTGTCCCTCGCTTTTAAAAAAAGAATACTGTAATCTAACACAGTTATGATCGATGTCGGTAACTCCTACTTTATTATTCTGCTCGCTGGTATTGCCTTTTTCCATTACGGCATGGGCCTAGCGAGCAGCTCCATTGAAAAAATCTTAGCCTCGAGAATCACTCAGCTGATGACAAAGATTTCTGACAATAACTTCCTGTCTGTGGTGGTAGGAATTTCGTTGACCACACTTCTACAAAGTTCAGGCGCCGTGACCTCCATGCTTGTGGGCCTGGGCTCAGCCAGAGTGATTAATCTGAAGCAAGTCATGGGCGTAATCATCGGAACTGCCATCGGCACCACGATCACTGTGCAGTTGATCTCTTTAAATATCTCAGAGCTTGCACTGCCCGTGTTTGCTCTGTCATTTTTGGTTTACTTTCAAACAAAAAAACCAAGCATTAAAAACACCGCTTTGGCTTTCATGGGATTTTCACTGCTTCTTTTGGGAATGAAGATGATGGGCGACAGTGCTCAGCATTTTGTTGAAAATCCTTTGCTTGCGGATTTTTTTAAAACCCTTCGCGATAATCCCATGTACTCACTTTTGATTGCCATCGTGTTCTGCTCTTTTGTTCATTCCAGTGCAGTCACAGTGGGTCTTGCCATGTCACTGGCCTCCGCTCAAGCCATTCGGATTGAGGATGCCATGCTCTGGGTTTATGGTGCAAATATTGGAACCACTTCCACTGCCCTTATCGCAGCAGCAGGATCCAACTACATTGGTAAACAGGTGGCTTGGGCCCATTTTTTTTACAAAACCTTGAGCGTGCTTCTATTTTATCCCTTCACTCAAGGTTTCGTTCAATTGCTGATGAGTTTTGATACCACACCTGCCAGAATCACAGCCAACGCCCATTTGATTTTTAATGTGATCTCTGCTGTTGTTTTTTATCCATTTATCAATAAGGGCTCTGAGCTGATTCAAAAAATGTTTCCCAAGGGTCCCCAAGACGAATTTGGAACAGATTATTTGAAATTAAATAATTATCAAAGTAGTGCCCTTGCCACCTCCTATGCCAACCGGGAAATCATGCGAACGGCAGATATCGTAGCCACCATGATTCATGATTCACTTAAATTGTTTCATGGCTTTGATGCCGTTCTTTTAGAATCCATCAAAGATCGAGATAACAAAGTGGATTTCTTGTACCGAGAAACCAAAATGTTTCTTCTTGATCACGCCAATAAGTCCACAGTGGCAGTTCAACAAAACATTCTAAGTATGATCATGTTCATCTCAGATCTCGAGCGTGCCGCAGACGCCATTGATATCAATATCACGACCCTTGCGATCAAAAAGAATGCCCTGCATTTGGAATTTTCGCCTGAAGGTTGGGAAGATATTCAGACTATGCATGTGGCTGTAACAAAGGCAGCAAGTCTTGCGATTAATGCTTATCAAAACAAAGTTCTTTGTGCAGAAGCTATCAAGCTCAAAAGAGAACTTGCTAAGCTTGAAATCACTTTAAGAGAAAACCACATCGGACGCCTCAATAAGGGAATGAAAGATTCCATCAATACGAGCTCGATACATCTCGATCTATTAAGTGAATACCGAAGAATTGCATCTCTTCTGTGCAATCATGCTTATAGTCACGCGACTTTAAAGGGCGAAACCCCTTGAGTGCCTACTACTCATTAGGTCTT
>CAZPBD010000142.1:0-2503 GCA_964584655.1 uncultured Pseudobdellovibrionaceae bacterium
GCGCACCCGGCGTATTGGGCTCCTTACGCGTTGGTGGGTGAGGGGGGGCGCTGAGCTTACGGGTGAGTTCACTGACATAAATTTGGGTACTTAATACTTGAATTGATGTTTTGAACCGTTTACGCGCTGGATTTGACTCTGCTGAGTCAATTTCTCAAGATCAGAATCATATAAAAAATGGTATCTTTCGTTTTGTAGTACCTAATTCCTAACAACACAACCTACTGGTTTTTTTTAACCAGCCCATACAGGAAAAAAATGATGAACAAAAGCATCTCGAAAGTCACTCTTGCGCTGCTCGGTTTGGGGCTTATCAGCATTCAGGGTTGCGGTGGAGGCGGTGGCAGTACGGCTGCCATCACTGGCAGCAACATTGCTCTTTCGGGAATCGCAGCCACCGGCGCGCCAATGGCTTCTGCCACAGTTCAGATTTATGGCGCTGATGGCAACGCACTGTTACAAACGCCTGCCACCGTTGCGGCCGATGGCAGTTACAGCGCCTCCATCCCCTCTACTGCCAAGTTTCCATTGATCATCGTCTCGGATGATGGCTCCACACGCCTGCTGAGCGTGTTAGCCGCAGCCGGTGAAACGGCTACCGCCAACATCAACCAGTTGACCAACCTGATTGCAGCGCGACTTTCGCCTACGGGCGATCCAGCCAGTTTGATCAGTGAAATCGTTGCCAAACTGGCCACGGTCAGCACTTCGGCAATGGCTTCAAAAAATCAGGAAATGCTGACCGCGATCAAGCCTTTGCTGGATGCGCTCAATTTGTCGTCCTCGACCAATCCGCAAACGGTCAGTTTTGCTGCCAATGGCACGGGCTTTGACAAGTTACTCGACTCCCTTGACGTGAAGATTGAACCTAAGGGCGCTTCTTCAACCATTGACTTGACCTTACGTAAATCCGTCAGAGAAGGCGAAGACTTGCCGAATGTCAGTTTCAGCAGCAATGGTGCATTCACGCCATTGCCTGCAGTGAACCCCGATGAACTGGCGACCGATGGTTTGAGTGTCAAGCTGCAAGCCTTGCTGGATCAAATCACCAGCTGTTATGCATTGGATAAAACTTCGCGTGTGAGCAATTTCCGGGGTAATGCAGCTGATATCACTGCCGCCCAGTGCAAAAATATTTTTTACGGTAAAGATCCCCGTGCCTATGAAATGAACGGCGCTCGGGTACAGTTTGATCAACATTTTTCAGGCATTTTTTCTGCCGCACCTGGTGTTAAATTTATTTCACCCAAGTACTTTTACACTGTTTCCGAAACGGTTGTTAACGGCCCCAGTGCTGGTGACGTCGTATTCGGATTTCGCTGGCAAGATGATTACGGCAACTTCCAATACGAGAAAAATGTAGCCAGGCTTGACCCCGCTGATAATCAATATCGGATCATCGGAAATCAGTACGATCTTCCTGGCGGCGTCAGTCCTTATGCGCAAAGACGTGAGTTCACCCAAGATCCGACATACACCTATGACAGCGTGGGCTATGTGTTTGACTTGCCGTGTAACGATCGCACTAAGACTTGGGAGAAAGTGGTCATCACGGCACCATCCTTTGATGATACGGGTGAACAGTGGGAAATCACTTTGAAACCAAGTGTTAATGGTGGGGTTTGTAATTACTCCTATTTCACTGTTTCAAAAGACGGAGTAACTCCCTCTGGAACAGGATTTATTCGACTCCAATCTAAATTTGTATCATCTGCGCCTTTGGCACACCCAAGTCGCAGTTTGGAGGGTGCATTTTTATTATTCCCAGATATCGACTTTACAGATACCCAATTGGAAAAAATATCCCAATTCGGAACTTGGAAGCACAAATACTTTTTTTCGGGAAATACATCATCCACGCCAAATGCAACTCAGTACTACAAAACGACCGCTCGGGCCAAGACAGTAGACGGCTTTAAAACATCAGTACTTTTGCCGAAATTGATAACACTGCCCACAGTGAGTTTCCAGACTCAAGACACCAGAACATTGGTTCAGCATTCGAGCATCGGTTATGTTGTGCCCCAAGGTTCGAAATTTGACTTGGCTTGGACAGTTGCCAGCGATGCCAATCCATTGCTCAAAGGTACTGAGCCAGCGACCTATCGTGCTCGCATTAATGGTGCTTACGGTGACCGCACGGTGATTAACCCAATTAACGGCAGGGGTCAGCGATCGGGGTATGAAGATTCGGTGCTAGTCAAATCAACCGCTCGAAGCGGGTCTGTTTATTGTGGGGAGGGCTTAGCTGCACCGCAGTGTATTGATAGAAATTTCAAAAGCACGCCATATGAAACGACTGTGACAGATATTGACCTTATCAGTCGTACCAATGATGGTTCTGACGCGAGCCATTTCTATACTTTTAGAAAGTATTCAAACTGACCAGATGGTTTGAAATAAGCTAACTCGATTGCTTTTTGAACGGGTAAGCACAAAAAAAAAGCGCTGGTTTCATGAAACCAGCGCTTTTTACTTTTGGCGGAAGCGGTGAGATTCGAAC
>CAZPBD010000143.1:0-2500 GCA_964584655.1 uncultured Pseudobdellovibrionaceae bacterium
TAACCTAAAATCACAAGCAAGCAATAGAAGACAGCTAAGAAACCATTTCGTTTGAGTTCAGCACCCACCTGTGGACCGACTGTATCCACACGTCTGATTTCTGGGCTTTGATCTTTGAAATCAGTTTCAATTGTGGTTTTCAAAGTCGCCAAAGCTTTTTGCATTTCTTCATTTTGCTCGCGCTCGGTAGATCTGCTCGGCGTTTGAAAACGAATCACAAATTCTGATGTATCACCTAAACTTTGAAGACCGACATCTCCAATTTTTAGACTTTCAATTTTTGAACGAAGCTGATCGATAGTCACAGACTGATCAGCAAACTTCACCTGAACTTCAGTTCCACCACGAAAATCAATTCCGTAGTTGATCCCTTTAGTTCCAAGGTAAATCAACGAAATCACTGTCAGTAGTAGCGAAATGCCACCAAAAATTCCAATGTTGCCTACAAAATCAAATCGTCCAAAGCTTTCTGTTTTTTTCATTTTATTTATCCTTAAATGCTAATTTTTTTGAGGCCCATTTTGTGAACGAGAGTGTCAGCGATGACTTTGCTGACAAAAACGTTTCCAAAAAGAGTGGTGACGATACCGATTAACAAAGTCACTGCAAATCCACGAACAGGACCTGTTCCAAGGAAGTACAGAATCAATGCGACCGATGCCACAGTTACGTTTGAATCCAAAATCGCAGACATGGCACGATCATAACCTTCCTTGATCGCACTGGCCCAGCTGACACCGCGGAGAATTTCTTCTTTGATCCGCTCTTGAATCAGAACGTTGGCATCAACCGCAAATCCCACAGTCAAAGCGATGCCGGCAATACCTGGCAAAGTCAGAGAGGCACCGAAAGATGCGAGTAAGGCAATGAGTGATAAAATATTAACCATGATTGAAATCGAAGCGATAACTCCAAAAGCTTTGTAATAGACCATCATAAATATCAAAACGATGATGGCTCCAACAAAAGCGCCTTTTTGAGCCTTTTGAATGGAGTCCGCACCAAGTGATGGACCTACACGTCGCTCTTCAAGTTGCTCAAGTCGAGCTGGCAAAGCACCGGCGCGAAGTGAAGTTGAAATCATTTGAGCTTCTTGCATGGCTTGATCACGAGAGCCCTGACCTAAAGTAATTTGGGCTGAGCCTCCGCGGATGGGCTCATTGATGTTCGGTGCAGATTTCACCACTCGATCCAAAACGATGGCCATTTGTTTACCAACGCTGGCAGTCGTTAGCTCACCGAATTTAGCAGAACCAGCAGGATTGAATTTTAATGAAACGACAGGAACTCCACTTTGTGGATCATAGCTGACGAAAGCGTCATCCAAATCATTTCCACCCAAAGATGTGTTTGTCTTCAGCAAATACGGAATCGCGCCGATTTCAATTTTCTGTGCATTTTGATTTTTTTCAAAAAACACAACGGTCTCTGCAGGCAATTGAGCTTTCAAATCTGCATTTAATTTGTCGATGTATTCTGAGTATTTCAAAGTGGTCATGTTATAACCACCCGCTTTTTCAGCAGATGCGATGAGCTCTGATAATTTATCCATTCCCATTTCCTGAGATACGATTTGGAAATCAAGCTTGGCAGTTGTGTTGATCAACTCTTTCGCTCGTTCCGCATTTGCCATACCAGGAAGCTGGATCATGATTCGATCTTCGCCCTGCTTAGCAATTGAAGGCTCAGCCACACCGAACTCATCAATACGATTTCTGATGGTTTCAATGGCTTGCTGAATGATTCGGTTTCTGTATTCGATCATGTAAGCGTCGATATATCGGTAAGTCATTCCCGTCGCATCAGTTGAGATCAACTGAAACATGGTTCCGTAATCTCGGTCCATGGCAGCTTTAATTTTGTCCTCAGAGCCCGCACTTGGCAAAATCACGATTTCGCCTTTTTTTGCATTGGGAGCTGAAAGTGTCGCCATGGCGCCATCTTTTAAAAGGACTGATTCAATGGATCTGACTTCACGTTGAGTGCTTTCAGCGACCACATTTTCAACGTCCACACCCATGACGATTTGCAAACCGCCCTGAATATCGAGTCCGTAGTTAAGACGAGTGTCGGTGATCCACTTTTTGACTGGAACCACATTGGGGAAAACCCAAAGGGCTGCAAACAAAATGCCTGTCAGTGCTAAAACGAGTCTGAGACGGTAGTTATCCATGATGTTTTAACCTTTTTTTTCTGGTGTTGTGGGACTAGTTAAATTTTTTGATAGTGCTGAAACTTGCGTGCGCAAGATTTTGATTTTCACTTGGCTTGCGATTTCTAAAGTCACAAACAAATCAGTCATGCCATCAATGGTCCCCAAAATTCCACTGGAAGTGACGACTTCGTCACCGCGCTTCAGTTGAGTCAAAAAGTTCTGGTGATCTTTTTGTTTTTTGCCTTGGGGTCTGATGATCAAAAAATAAAAAACGGCGAAGATGACAACAAAGGGAAGCATCATCTCGAAAAAATTAGGTTGAGCTGCGGGTTGCATGAAGAACTC
>CAZPBD010000144.1:0-2500 GCA_964584655.1 uncultured Pseudobdellovibrionaceae bacterium
ATTTCACCGGAAGTGGAAGCTAAAATATTTGATCCCTTTTTTACCACTAAGCCTGTGGGACAAGGAACGGGACTTGGGCTTTCGATTTGTAAGGGGATTTTGGACAACCACCAGGCCAGTCTTTCGCTCAATCGCAAATTTCCAAACACCTGTTTTGAGATTGCATTCAAATTAGAATCAATTAGCAAAGCCGTTTAATTTTTAAGTTGTTGAATGGTTTTGGTGATTGTTGCTAGATCTTTTGCTGACAAACTGTCTAAGCAAAAGGAATGAGTCACCAATGATTTCAATTTTTGTTTAGATTCGACAATCAATTTTCTATTACAAGTCAGCGTATCGGATTTTGAATTTTTCAAAAGATTTTTTTCTAATTTGAGAATGAGATTTAAATTACGAGTGTACTTTTTTTGACTCATTTTTTCTGTTGTTGTTTTAATGTCAATCAGTTCATTGAACTTGAAATACCCGTCACTCAGCTCAGTTTTGATATGTTTGAGGCCCCACTTTTCAGGATTATGTCCTGACAGGGTCAATGATTTTTCATACATTAATTCGGCTTGAGCACTTATGCAAAAAAGTAATAATACGAAAGTCAAAGTGAGTCTCATTCTTGAGCTCCTTTCGTTGTGGTTGTGCGGGGAGTGCTTTTATTTACACTAGTCTTGAATCTATCAAAGCAGCTGTTTGATTTTTTAAAATCACAATCAAACTGTGTAGTGATGCCTGGAAATTGTAATAGAATATTTTTAGTTCGAGCAGTTGCCAAGGGATGCCTCTCTTCTAAAACTCCAAATCCTCCATTCTTCAATACGCTTGATAGTTTTGTATTATAGTCAGGATCACACACTTGATTGGCGAATATTCCCTCAATGGCATATTTATCGTTTGGTGTTTTTGGTGGATTCTCTTTGAGATAATTGGAAAGTGCATAAGCAGCATAAACATCAGCCATGGATTCTGACATTTGACTCATTTTATTTCCAACCACCAAGCAATCAGAATTTTTTTAAAAATAATTTTCGTAGTCTGAGATTTCTTTTTTAGACATTTTTTTTCCAAAACGCTTTTGAGCATCTTTCCACTGATGAATGGCGATGGCGATATCCTGTGGACTTACATTGTCAAAGCCTGCATTTTTGATGAGACAGGATCTGACTGAATCGAAAGGTTGTTGAGATCTTGGAATTCCTTTGAAGTTCCTTCGAACAAACCCTTCTTTCATCAGCTTGTCTTTAAATCCTGTATCAGTGGAGTAATATGTTATGAAGGGTCTGTCCCCGTGGTTTTCTAAACCTTCCAGCACAGCTTCATAGTAATCATCTTCAGTAGGCTCCGTTTCTTCGTTCTCTTCTTTTGTGTTACTGTCGTTATCAGCTGACTTAATTTCTTCTAAGTGTTGGCCTATTTTTTCTTGATTTGCTGACAGGTGATCGCACGAGGCCGTGCACGGGTCTATGGAGTGGCCAAGCTCATGGGCAATGATCCTAAGCATTGTGGCATCGGGTAAGTCGAGTAGATTTTCACACAGGACAATATTGTACCCCTCGGGCTGAAAGAAAGCCTGAGGCTGTTGTTTACTACAATCAGGAATGTCTGTTGCCGTTTTCATATCTGCAGTGATCAGTTCAGCTGAAGTGATTCTGCCGATTAAGTTTTTTTGCTCACTTGTTAATTGGGCATCAGATCTGCCATTTTTGATCATTTCAATAATTGAGCTTTTCGCTTGGCGGGTGAGTTCTTTCTGCCTGTCTTGGTCTTCTTTGAGCGTACTTTTTCGAATTCTTTGAAATTGTGGTTTCCCATCGGTTGCTTTCGCCTCTAAGATGCCACCACCCATCATGGTCATTCTTGGCAAGGTGGAAAAACGACTTTTCAGTTTTTCAAGTGTTTCTGGTCCCAATTCATCTAAAATCTTTACGATTTGAGTGTCATTTAATTTAATAACACTTGAATCTGAATCACTGAGGCTCTCAGGAAAATAAATAGGTAAACTTTTAAAGTCGTTTAAACTGGTATCATTGGGAAATGCAAGAGCCAGGAGAGCTCCAATATTTTGTGAATTTGTAGCAAGTTTTATTGATTTAGCTGACCAGTTTTTGGCATTTGAATTTTTTAAAATATTCTCGGTATCAATTTGAAAAGCTAAGTCTGCATTTATGAAATCTTCATAATTGGGTTGAGCATTGTTTAAATAGGTTGTCTGCGAAGCTTCGACAGGTTTCTTCGGTACGTGATAAGGATTTGGAATAAGACCCCCATCAGAAGTTTTAATGTGGGATTGATCCTCGTTTGTTTTAAAGTGCTTGCAAACATCGGCAACAAGGGTGTCTGCACTACAAACAGGCCTCGCTTGTAGGTAATGAGAATTTAAAAAGAAAGTGAATATTAAAAACGAGGACATAGCTTAATTTAACATTGCGAATCGTCTAAAAGTAGTGGACTCGACCTAGATCAAGCCTATTCATTAATGGGTGTCCTAAAGTGTCACTTCGTCAGAATC
>CAZPBD010000145.1:0-2465 GCA_964584655.1 uncultured Pseudobdellovibrionaceae bacterium
GGATCCCCCGTGTAAGAGGTCATTGGCTATCAAAAAGGAACACCCAAGTCAATGGAATGCCGGATTTCACTTTTTTCCTGATTTAACCATTGTGAGGCATAATCCAATTTGAACTTAGGCAAAGACAATCCAAGTCCTGCAGACCAACTGTCATCAAATCCAGGCACCTTAGACCAACCCGCTCGGCCGACCACCCATTGGCCAAAATAGGTCTCAAAACCTGCTTGAGGTATCAGCTCAGAGAAATCATTTCCATCAGTGGTTGAAACATCTAATCGGACCCTGAACCAATCCATATAGACATAGTTCATTCCAAGTCGTGTTCTTGGGGCTAAAAGGCCCGGAGCTTCCAGTTTCTTAGAAATCTCAGCGATATTCTCAAAAGCTGCACCAATACCGAACTGACGGCTCGCTACATAAGTCACACCGATCGATCCGTTGAAGTGTTGAGTTCGTTTCTCTTCATTCAGCTCAGGCTTAGTTTGTAAGTAATTAAGAGTTGCCCCCACTGAAAACCTTCGAAAAGCGTAGTCTGCTAAACTGATTCCGAAAGTCTCAAGGTTTTTTTGACCTGAATAACTGAAAGCACCAGGTAAAGCTGATTTTCGATCATTTTCTAAGAATCCGACAGCCACTAAATCTTTTTGCAAAGTTGAAAAAAAGTATCTTCCCTTCAAATGCAGAATAGAAGCTGGATTGGTAAACATAGCCTCACCGGGCTCTACACTCGCGACTCCAGCACCACCGGTAGCTAAAGAAACAGAGCTTTTCGTCGTCACTGCATTTAAAAAAAGTGGAATAGAAAACAAAATGATGAATTTGAACATAAATTCATCATGCTAGACAAAAGCTTGAAGTTTCAATTGAAATTAAACTAATTTTTTATACAAACTGATACGTAGTGCCCACAAACGCGGTCAAGTGCGGCATCACCAGTTTTTGTTAACTCAACTGCTAAATTCTCTTCGTTGATACAAGCCTCACCTGGCGTATAAGAAACGTAATAAGGATAAGGCTGAGCAACACCATTCACAAACCTTTGATAGGCCTCAGTGGGGTAGCAATCAAAGCCTGTGGGAATAGCGCACAATCTTGAGCTTCCATTGATATTTTGAAAACCCAATTGCCAGTTGGCAGCCGGTAAAATTTCACGAACTTTTTCTAAGCGCAGAGCTGTGAAATTTCCAACAGCAAAATTGCCCTGCATCGGATTGCAAAGATTCTGTCGAGGCAATGGCTGGGTGGTTGGCAATCCGGTTACTGGATCAATTACAAATCCCTTAACGTCATCGAGCGCGGATGTCTGGGGATCACTCGTCGGCCCGCGATTGTTAGGACTCATAATCGGAATTTCAAAACATGACCAAGAATTCGGTGTGGCACCGTCTGAAATCGGATTTTGAGTTCTTAAATCGTATTCCAAAATTCCTTTAACTGCTCGAGCTCCGTGACTTGTGAAAACCTGATTCGGATTTGTCGAAGTGGGATCGCGCGGGTGACCGAAATCTAATCGATAACCACGCCCGTACGCATACACCTGAGCAGCTGAATTAGCTGCTGGACCGCGAATTAATTTTTTATTAGAAGGCTCAGAAAAACCAACAGCTAAGTTAAATCTTCCAAAACCCTGACAGCCGTTGACCACGCAGGATTTAAAACCTTGAATTCCAAGCAAACCACTCCAGTAATCAGTTCCGCTACCGAAATCTTGAGAAAATTTAAAATCGAATCGAGCTGATTGAGAAGGAGCGCGAGCACTATATCCAACAAACGCATTATTCTGTCGGCGAGCTGAATCCACCAAAGGCGTTAACCAAGAATCGTGGCTGAGGTAATCCATTTTGCCCCAAATTCCATCAGGAGCTGTACCTGTATAAACAGCTTGTAAATCACTGATAGATCGAAAGGCCGCTTGGGCCTCGGCGCCTGGATTTGTGGTTTCAATTAATTGTTTGTATTGAACATCAAGAACCTGAGGGTTGCCTAAAATCGGAACAAGTTGGGAAGCTGCTGAAGCCATGAATTGCGGAGTTAACCGTGCCCCACCTCGTGCACCGCCAGCGGTGGCTCGGATGGTTGAATAACCGGGAGTTGTTCGGACACTTGGAACACAAGAATTATAAGCAATTGTATCCAAACCAACTTCGAATGCGATTGGAGTTGAATCTTTAGAAGTCGGCGTCACACCACTCACACTGAGAAGATCATCTTCACCAGCTGTTTCGAAGCCCGAGCGACCACAATT
This sequence comes from uncultured Pseudobdellovibrionaceae bacterium, assembly GCA_964584655.1. Classification (GTDB taxonomy): domain Bacteria; phylum Bdellovibrionota; class Bdellovibrionia; order Bdellovibrionales; family Bdellovibrionaceae. The sequence goes on from CAZPBD010000145.1 coordinate 2,246, forward strand.
TTGAAATGTGAATAGAATTAAAGATAGACCCAAAAGAAGGCCAAACTGTCGATTCGTCATCCACTCCCCCGTCTTTTAATGCTAACACAGGTCAGCACTCGACTGACAAGAATCTCTTTCTTGTCTAAAAATGAAACGTTTGAGAAGAATGTTAAATGTCCCAAGTTAAGAAAGCCATTATCCCCGCCGCTGGTCTAGGAACACGATTCCTACCTGCCAC
>CAZPBD010000146.1:0-2456 GCA_964584655.1 uncultured Pseudobdellovibrionaceae bacterium
TTTGGTGCCTCGGGCCGGAATCGAACCGGCACACCCGTTTAACCGAAGTCCAGGATTTTAAGTCCTGTGCGTCTACCAATTTCGCCACCGAGGCATGTGTGATTAAAATGAATGCTCAAACTAGGCGAAAACTTCGGGAACCTCAAGGCTGTCGAACACTTGACACAAAGCATTTACTTTGATGTGGCAAGTTTAATTCAGCTAACATCCCGTAACGTGAAAACACCACGTTTCAACCTCACCCCAAAACATATCTCCACTTTGCTCATCGGGTTTCTGATGTTGGTTTTCTATCAATTTTTAGACATGTCTTTGACCTCGGTCTTAGAAAAACTTTTTAGATCCTCAGATGGCGCCCCTCCTTGGGTTTGGGGAATTGCTCTTTTGTCTGTGGTGCTTAATATTTTAGCTCCTTTAGTGATTGCCTTTTGGTTGCTGAATTCTTTGCGAGCGAAATCTGTACCGGCAGACTTTGAGTTTTTGTTGATCGAAAATTTACGGGCCTGGGGATCCACTTTTCTGTGGTCTTTGCTTTTGATTTTGCCGGGGCTTTACAAATGGCTCAGCTACAGTCTTGTGCCTTACGTGGTTCTGTTTTCTAAAAAGTATTCTGAGGGCCAAGTGGACGCTTTGGAATTTTCCAATTTAGTGTTTAAAAAATGCTGGTTCAAAGTTTTAGTGTTGGTTTTGTTTTTTGGTTTGATTTTGCCTTTGGCATTAACAACGGGTTTTGATGGTTACCGAAAAATTTGGCTGACTCCTGTGGCAAGCCTACTGGTTTCCATGCTTGATTTTTTCATTTTGATTTTAGGTTTAGGTCTGAATTTATACGTGTTTAAAACTGCAATCGGCGAGGTCAATGATGAGCTTACTCTTTAACTGGAAAGAAATCACAAACAGAAGTCGCGGACTGACCTTTGATGATGTTTTGTTAATTCCTTCAAAATCTGAGATCAGATCCAGAAAAGATCCTGTTTTACAGACTCGTTTGACGAAAACTAAGAATATTCAGATTCCTATTATCTCTGCCAACATGGATACAATTACAGAATCCGATATGGCCATTGCTATGCATAAGCAAGGTGGCATCGGAATCTTGCATCGCTTTATGAACACCGCTGAACAGGTCGCGGAAGTCATCAAAGTGAAAGAAGCGGGCTGCCAGATTATTTCTGCCTCTGTGGGCGTAGGTGAAGAAAGCAAAGACCGTGCAAAACAAATCGTTAAAGCCGGCGTGAATTTGCTGACCATTGATATCGCTCATGGGCACTCGGTTCAAATGATTGAAATGATGAAATGGCTCAAAGACACCTTTCCAACGGTGGAACTGATTGCTGGAAACTTGGCCACTCCTGAAGCTGCTTTTGAACTCATTCAAGCAGGCGCTGATGCCATCAAAGTGGGAATTGGTCCTGGATCCATGTGCACCACTCGAATTATCACCGGTTGCGGAGTTCCTCAGCTGACAGCCATCGCCCTTTGTGTGGAAGTGGCTCGTGAACATAACGTGCCTGTGATTGCGGATGGTGGATTAAAAAATTCAGGCGATATCATGAAAGCTTTAGCGGCTGGAGCAGACAGTGTGATGGTGGGTAGTCTTTTAAGTGGAACTTTAGAAACGCCGGGGGAAATCATTCACGGCCGAAAGGCTTACCGTGGAATGGCTTCTCGTAAAGCGCAAGATTCTTGGCGCGGTGGCATTCCAGAAGGCATGGCGCCAGAAGGTGAAAGCACGACTGTGGCCATTAAAGGTCATGCTTTTGATGTGGTCAGCGAACTTTGCGGCGGCATTCGAAGCGGCATGAGTTATGTGAATGCTCAAAGCATACGTGAGATTGCCGAGAGAGCCAAGTTCATGGAGATGTCATCGAATGGCATTCGTGAATCTCGAGCCCACGGACTGAATAACTAATGCGTTTAAAAATCGGAGTTTTTGACTCTGGTCTTGGTGGCCTCACAGTGCTGAAGTCACTTTTGGATTTATTGCCAGGGTGTGATTATATCTACCTTGGTGACACCGCAAGACTTCCCTACGGCAACAAGTCAGCTTCAACGATTCAGAATTACACTCAGCAAAATTTGAATTTTTTAAAATCTCAAAATGTGGATCTGTTAGTCATTGCGTGTAACACAGCGTCCGCACATTTTAGTGACACAAGTTTTTCAGGTCTTCCTGTTATTACTGTGATTGAACCCACTGCAATGGCCGCTCTTAAAGTCAGCCAAACAAAAAGAATTGGAATCTTAGCCACTCGAGCCACTGTGAACAGTCACGCTTATGAGAAAGCTTTGATGGCCAAGGACGATCATGTCCAAATATTTTCCATGGCTTCTCCCCTTTTGGTTCCCTTTGCTGAGGAAGGTTTAGCAGAGGATCCACTTTTAAACTTAGTCACCTTTCGATACGTCAGTCCGTTGATTCAAGATCAGATTGATTGTTTGATTTTAGGTTGCAC
>CAZPBD010000147.1:0-2439 GCA_964584655.1 uncultured Pseudobdellovibrionaceae bacterium
GGGAGACAGGATTCGAACCTGCGACCCTCTGGTCCCAAACCAGATGCGCTACCAAGCTGCGCTACTCCCCGACATTCTGAGCTGCTTATATTGCACAACTCCGGCAGACTGCGCAAGTCTGATTGTTAAGTTCTGAAAGTCGATCTATGATTTTTATGTGGAACAATTTCTTCAAACCCTTCCTAGGCCTGTTTTAGTTATCGGTGTCATCATCATAGGCATTTTCATATTTATGTTTATTTCTCCACCTCATACGATTTGTGACACAATTAAGGAAGAAGTGTCGGCGGCCCTTGTTGGGGTAACAAAGCCTCTCAAGGTAAAAAAGCAAACCCACCCCCCTCGAATCAACCAGGCCTTGGATAAGTGCTATATCGGCAGATCGTCTGGGGCTTGCTACGACTATTTTTTGATTTTAAAGGGATTGGCTAAGCATGTGGTTTCAAGTGCAAGTGAGTGCCGGGCCAATATTTACGGAATAACCGACATTAAGACGAGAATGGTTGAAGGAATTGAAAACTTAGTTGTATTGGCTTGGGGAGATCAGCCTCCCGAGGACATGAATTCGAAATTTGGACAACTTCAAGACTCAGATGTGGCCTTATTTTGCTATTTGAAGTCTGCTTTTATTTTGGGGTCTAATGAAAACGAATGGCATCTTTTGCGCAAAAAGATTTCCAAAAAAATCCCAGGAGAGAAGGCCCTTTTGCCTGATGATCCAAAAGCCGGCCTTGTGGCTCCTCGTCCAGCAACAGAGGTACTATCTGAGCTGGATATCTGGAATAAAAGCCTGTTTTCAGTGCGATGTGAAAACTACCTTTAAGTTAAATCGAAATGAGCCAGATTTTTTTCCAGCTCTTATTTTCAAAGTATCCCTTTAAAATGAAGCTTGAGTCCTCTTTGTGTCTAATTTTAAAAATATTGTTCTTCATCTTCTGAACTGACCAATCCAATGGATTGAGGCCGAATTGTTTAAGTTTAGTGGTCTCTAGGCTTAATTGACTCTCTAACTGCATGTTTCCCCCGAAAGTTAAGTTGCAAACAGAGAGTGCAGGAATAAAACCAGGCTGATTTGGAATTTAGGGGTTTTGAGATTGTTTTTAATTAGAAAATTCTTAAATTCTGATCTAGCTTCTTAGAAATGAGACAAAAAAAATACATCTATGATTTGATTGTACAGATCTTTTTAGTTTTTGTGGTCATTCAGTTGTTTCGCATGACTCCAGATAAAATTAAAGCTTCCTACTGGGCAGGCGCTTTATTTTTGCTACTGCCCTCGTCGATGATGATGCGAGAGTGGATATTTTTCAAACTGACCAATAAAATATGGTGGATCAGTGCTCTTCAGTTTTGGTTGTTATTTGCGTTACCAATTTTTGTGTTGAGAGTTCTAAATCCAAATACTTCTATAAATGACCTACAGATCCTCGGAGTTTCTGTAAAGTTGTGGCATCAGCTATCTAACATGAGTTATTTGGTACTGATGGGAGCGACTGTATTCAGCATTTGGAAACACAGAACAATTAAATAATATCGAATTTAAAAAATAAAAAAACCAAAACGAAAATTCGTTTTGGTTTTTTTTAACTGGCTTCTTTTGGATCGTAATAGTTTAAATACTACGCTTCAAAGGGTGCAGGTGTAATGGATTCTTGTCTGTAAAGATTATCGTAATGTTCCATTCCAGAAGGAAGTAGACCAATTGATCTTGCTTTACGAACAGCAGCCGCTACTTTTTTTTGCTGAGAGATGCTGAGTTTAGAAATTCGGGCTGGAACGATTTTGCCGCCGTCGCCTACGAATCGTGTAAGAGAAACAGGGTCTTTATAATCAAAATGATGATCGCCTGAGAACTCTTGTCTGTACTTAGATTTGCTGGACTTTTTCATGTTTACCTCGATTGCCAAAAGAAAGATCTTTGGTGTACTAAAAAAAGGGTTTGCCATCAAGTGTCTTTTTTGGCTATAAATCACTCTTTCCTGGGCTTTGTCCTGACGCCTAGAACTAGGGAGCAATTATGAGCAAATGTGAATTATCTGGTAAGCGACCAATGGTTAAGAACTTGGTCAGCCACTCAAATCGTAAAACAAAGTCCAAGTCGAACCCAAATGTACAATCAAAACGTCTATTTAGCCGTGCATTGGACGAGATGGTCAGACTGCAAGTTGCGACAAAAGCTATTAAAGACATGGAGCACATGGGTGGTCTCGATGCATTTCTTCTTGGTCAAAAAGAAGAATTGTTGTCTCCAAAGGCACTCGTTGTAAGAAATCGTATCAAAAGAAAAGTTTCACAAAAGAAAAAGAACTAATTTTATTCTTTTGAGTCTAATTTAAATGAAGTTGAGGTATTTGTGGTTAAGTTAAAAATTAAAAAAGGTGCGACTGTTCAGGTAACAACCGGAGCAGACAAAGGCAAAAAGGGTGCAGTTCTTGAAGT
>CAZPBD010000148.1:0-2415 GCA_964584655.1 uncultured Pseudobdellovibrionaceae bacterium
CAAATGCTAATTTAATAATTAAAAATGCAACAAAAGCATATCAAAACGGTGATATTTCATATGTGGAATATGTTCAAAGTTTAGAAACAGCAAGTCAAATTCAATTAAATTATAGCGAAGCGATTTATAATTACAATCAAACTATAATTACAATTCAATACAGTATCAATCAATAATAAAAAGTAAAATGAAAAAATCGAATATAATATATGCATCAATAGTTGGAGCAATAATCCTTGCTATTATTTTATATTTTTCTTTGCGTCATACTGAAGGCGATGGACACGTACATACAGATGGTGAAGCTCATACAGAAGAAAGTCACTCTGAAGAAAAAGAGCCAACAGCAATTAAAGAAGTTGAATTAAATGAAGCTCAGTTTAATGCATCAAGTATAGAATTAGGTACTTTTTCAGATAAAAATTTAAGTGAAGTAATTAAGGCTAACGGCTATACGAAGTTGCCACCACAAAATCAAGCTGATGTATCTGTTTTTACTACAGGAATTGTAAAAACAATAAATGTAATCGAAGGACAAAGAGTAAGTAAAGGACAAACTATTGCTACAATTGAAAGTCCTGAATTTACTAAAATTCAAGAAGCATATCTAACTTCAAAAAGTAATTTAGAGTTTCTAAAATTAGAATTTGAAAGACAAAAAACATTAAGTGATGAAGAAGTAAATTCTAAAAAAGTTTTTCAAAAAACTAAATCAGATTATGAAATTGAAAGAGCAAGGTTTAATTCATTACAAAAGCAATTGAACACTTTGCACATTAGTGGTAACGGAAACACAACTGCAACTGTTCCTGTTATAGCTCCAATTTCAGGAAATATTACAGAAATTTATATTAAAATTGGTAGTAATGTAGAAGCAGGTAAACCCTTAATGAATATAGTTGATAATTCTAAATTACACGTAGATTTATTGGTGTACGAAAAAGATTTATTCAAAGTAAAACAAGGTCAAAATGTTCGTTTTATCCTAACTAATCAAGGTAATAAAGAAATTAATGGAAAAATATTTAGTGTGGGTAAATCATTCGAAAATGAAACAAAATCGGTAGCCGTACACGCTGATATTTCAAACTTTCAACAAAAATTAATACCAGGAATGTATGTAAATGCACTTATCGATGCAGGAGCAAATACAGTTAAAGCTTTACCATCGGAAGCAATTATAAAAGCAGATGGTAGAGAATTTGTTTTTGTTTTAGAAGAAGGTCATAAAGAAGAAGTAGCTCACGATGAAAAAGACGGACATAATCACGAAGATGGAGACAAGCACGAAGAAGCAGAAGGAAAAACATTTCACTTCCAACGTATTGAAGTGAAAACAGGAACTTCACAATTAGGATATACTCAAGTAACATTGCTTCAAAAAATTGAACCAAACGCAAAAATTGTCTTAAAAGGAGCTTACTACATTCAAAGTCATTTACTGAAAAGTGAAGGTGGCGGCGGTCATGAACATTAATAATTTAACTTTAATAAACATAAAAAATGAGGAAATCAATTTTAATAATAGCTTTTGCTATTGCAACATTTAGTACAGTTTCTTGTAACAAAAAAGAAAACTCAGAAGCTACAACTGGACACGAAGGACATAATCACAAAGAAGGAGAAGCTCACAAATTAGCTTATGAATGTCCAATGGATTGTGAAAAAGGTAAAACGTACGATAAAAAAGGAAACTGTCCTGTTTGCAAAATGGAATTAATTGAAGCCAAAGCTGATAGTCACGAAGGTCACGACCATTCAAAAGAAAATCACGAAGGACACGACCATTCAAAAGAGAACCATGACGGACATAATCATTAATCTAATAAATAAAACATGAAGAATTCAATTTTAAAATCATTAGTCTTAGCTGTATCATTATTTTTCTTTTCAAATTTTGTTTCAGCACAGAAAACAACTCAAAAAGTAGTAATAAAAACATTTTTACATTGCGACCATTGTAAAGAATGTGAAACTTGTGGACAAAAATTCAAAACTGAAATGCTTAAAATTAAAGGGGTTAAAATGTATGAGTTAGACGATAAAGCAATGACTTTTACTATTTATTACAATTCAAAGAAAACTACTTTGCAAGCCATTAAAGAAGGTATTTCTAAGTTAGGTTATGATGCAGATGATGTAAAAGCTGACCCAGAAGCTTATGAAAGTTTAGACGGTTGTTGTAAAGCATAGTAATGGAATTCAATATTAAAATGCCAAATAAACTAATTCCTTTTTATCAAAAAGAGTTAGAAGCATTTAAGGATAATTTAGAAAAAGATAATTTGCAGAATGCTTGGTATCATTTAGAACGAGCGCATATTATTGCACAAAAATTTCCGTGTGAACACACATTTGTACATTGGAAAATGTTACAATTTGGCATTAAGATAAAAAGTTCAAAAGAAATTATTG
>CAZPBD010000149.1:0-836 GCA_964584655.1 uncultured Pseudobdellovibrionaceae bacterium
CCGACTGAAAGCCTTGAATTCTTTGGTTATCGTTGGTGACTAGAAAGCCGTCTTTATCGAAGTGAAATGAACCATCACGAGTAAAGGTTTGCCCGTCACTGCCGTTTAGAACGAAGTAACCGTCACCCGAGATGGCGAGGTCGGTCGCTTTTTCTGTAGCGTCGACGTTACCCTGTGCCATAATCGGATTAACCGCACCGATCTTCACACCGCGACCAATTTGGTTACCACCCAAAATACCTTTTAAGTTTTTTGCAATGATGTCTTGAAACTCAGCTCGGCTTGCTTTAAATCCGATGGTGTTCGCATTCGCGATATTATCACCGATCACTTGTAACGCTTCACCTTGTGCTGTCATACCGGATACACCAGTATACAAAGAAGAAAGAACTCCCATTATGACCTCCATGTCACAGACGATTTCAATCAATCCATCGTCTTTTGTTGGAGGGCTCCCTCGAAGAGGACCAGCCCTGTATTTAATTTTTAGTATCTCGAACTTAATTCTTATAGAACAACTGTCGAATCAATATTGGTAAAAACATTTTCTTTCAAAGCTGTTTTATCCATCACTGTTACAACAGTGTTGTTCTTAACACTAACTATAAGCGCAGAATCATTCATTAGTATGAGTGAATCTTTTGCCCCTTTTGAAGCGGCCCTTCCAACTGCCTCATTCAATCGCGTGATATCTTCTTTGTTAAAAGAAATCCCTCTTGATTGCATTCTTTCTATCGCGTGATTCGAAAACTTGACTCCTTGATTATTTAATAATCCCTGTAGACCTTTTTGAACTGTATTCGTTCCTTGCCCCACTGCTGGAGCTGGAGTTTCTA
>CAZPBD010000149.1:846-2385 GCA_964584655.1 uncultured Pseudobdellovibrionaceae bacterium
GATCCTTTAGAAGCAGCCCTGTTGACGGCCTCATTGAGGCGAGTCATATCTTCTTGTGTGAAAGCGATTCCCCGAGTGTTCATTCTTTCCAACGCATGGTTGGAAAATTTGACCAGGTCAGGTTGACCACTTTGAGCAGGTGAAAGTTTCGAGGACAGATTCCCCTTCGTTAAGGTTTCTTTCAAAGTGTCTTTGAAAGAAGGTCCTTGTCCCGGTGTAATTCCCTGTTGGGGTTTCACAGTCGGTTGACTGGGGATCAGGCTCTCAAAACTTTGTAGTTTTTTGAGATCCATTATATTTGTGTCTCCTTAGTGACTCGCTCTTTCATCTCACTGGACATTCCCACTGACTCCATCAAGTTTTGTTGTAACTTGAGTGGTTCATCAGGAGCGCCAAGAACTTCAGAGTCCGCCGCTTTTGGTTCACCTTGCTTACTTTCAGTTTGATTCATTGCACCGTCTTTTTTCAAGTTAGACTCGACTACAGAATTCACTTTCTGGTCGTTCTTCATAAGACTGGGGTCTTGAATTTTCTTGATGTCAGCAAGACGAACAGATTGATTGCCCACCATAAGGATAGGCCCGTCGTTGGTGTAATTCACGCCTGTGATCGTTCCTTCGAAATCTGTTTTGATTTCTAATTTTCTTTCATTACCATCAAATGCGTCTGCGAAAAATTGATAACTTCCAGCAGGAGCGGGTTGACCTTTATCGTTCAAACCATTCCAAGAAAATTTGTTATCACCTTCTTTTGCATTTTGCAGAGTGATTTTTCGAACAGTTTCGCCTGTGTCATTATTTCTGACTCGAATTTCAAGTCGCGTGGCTGGAGATTTTAGATCAAATTTGAAATCGTGTTCTTTATCACCACGAGTTCTATTGATTTTCGAACTATCTCCCGCAACAGCTTTACCTATGAAATTCAATGCCTGAAATTGTTCCATGGGCTTTTGAGCATTCTTCATTTCACTCAATGTCGTATTCATATTTTGCATTTGCTCAAGCCCCGAGAAGCTGGCAAGTTGAGCTGCCATTTCATGGGACTTCAAAGGATTTGTAGGATCCTGACTTTTAATTTGAGCAAGCATCAATTTGAAAAACGCATCTTTATCAAGTTTATCACTTCCTGCAGTTCTAATTTTTTTACTGGGATCTGTATAATTGGGATCTGAAATTTTATTCAGCAACTCACCAACGTTTTCAGCTCCCAGTTTTTTTAGCTCATCAGTCGAAAGATTTGTTTCTTTGCCACCTCGGTCAACGGCCACATCCGCATTCGAAAATGCCTTTGTTGTTTTACCTACACTCATTACCGACATAACAATTCTCCTTACCTGTTAAACTCTAAGCCACTAAATTAAGACTACGTCCACGATTCCCTTGAACTCGAGCAGTCGATGTTCTTTCATCACCAAATCCCGGTAATTTTTGTTCGCGCATTCCCGTTCTCATATTTTGAGCATCAAAATAGCTTTCACGAGCTTGCCGGTTACCAAAATTTTCGTTGAACTGTTGCCAAAACTGTTTCGTACCATCTCTT
>CAZPBD010000150.1:0-2337 GCA_964584655.1 uncultured Pseudobdellovibrionaceae bacterium
CGGAAATAACAAAGAATCGCTTTTTTAATCCAATCATGGGTGAGCCACTGATTGTTTTGATATTCACAGACGCGGATTTTACCATGATCAAGGGAAGTGATAACTTCTAGGATGGCTGCTTTTTCGTCCCCGTTGATATCATCGGTTTTTTTCTCGAAGGCGCTCTCAATTGATTTTTGTAAATTCATTTTTTCGAATCCTTTCAGAAACTTTGAGCATTTCTAAAATGGCTGGGACATGGTTTTTAATCACAAGATCTGTCTTAAGACCCCGTTCAATTTCATAAGTCAAAGTGGGGATGTTTCGTTCAAGTCCCGCATAGGTCCCCAAGCAGCCCGGCGTGGGGTAGCCGATGTCTTGATCAATGGCATAGCCTGTCAGTTTGGACAAAGTTTCAGCTTCTTGAAGGCAATCACCGTTGACGTTTAAAACCGGTTTCCAAGAGTGAAGACTGAGAACAAATTTAACACCGGTTTTGAGTTCTTCAACCAAAGCCTGGTTTTCAACTTCACTTAAGGGCGATGTTCCGGGATGGTAGCGCTCGGATTTAACTTCAGCTGACCAATCCTTTGTGGGAAGATTTCGGTTCAGATCCACACCCCTGGAATTAGTTCGGGTATTCAGTAAACATCCGTCTGGGTTGGCTTCTGGAATGATCGTCACTTGAAGTTTGTAAGGGAAGTCTTTTAAAAAAGACGCAAGTAGAGCTTTTGCGCAAGCCACGCCTTCGGTTTCATCACCGTGAATGCCACCCAAAATCAGAATTTTAGGGGCAAAAGATTTACCAAAATCGTAAGCTAGAATTGGCAGATTCAGATGAGTGCGTGACAAGACTCTTAACATCATGATTAGTTTTTAATATGAGTGCAACAATCTTACAATACACAAATCAGGAACTTCACTGGAACGGGCAGTCACTTGTTCAAGTGGCCAACCTTTGGAAATCAAAAAACCAAGAATTCCCGGTGTATTTGTATTCAAAAGAAATCCTGAAGCATCGATTTCAAATTTTTAAAAAAGCTTTTCCTGAAGCTCGCATTCATTTCGCAATGAAATCCAATCATTGGAAGCCTTTGCTGAAAGAACTTCTTCAATTGGGATCCCACGTGGATGTGGTAAGCCTTGGGGAAGCTTTGCATGCGATTGAGGTGGGATTTAAGCCTGATCAAATTTTATTCTCTGGCGTTGGTAAAACCTGTCGTGAATTGAAAACAGCCATTGATCTGGGTGTTTATCAAATTAATATTGAAGGCGAAGATGAGCTTCATAAAATCATTGAAATCGATAGGCCCGTAAAAGTAGGTTTACGTTGGACACCTGGATTAGATGCAAAGACTCATCCCTTTATTAAAACCGGTCACCTAGACACAAAATTTGGAATGTCTGAGGCTGATTTGTTTAAGCTGATTTCTATCATTCAAAAGCACCCTAAAATTCAACTTCAAGGTTTGTCCATGCATTTGGGCTCGCAAATTCAGGATCTGACTGATTTTGAAAATGCCTATATTGCTTTAATGGAACTGATTCAGAAATGTCCCTGCAAATTCAAAAATGTGGATTTAGGCGGTGGCCTGGGAATTTTTTATGAAAATCAAAACCTCTTGGATGATGAAAAATTATTAGCAAATTACCAGCAAGTAGTGAAAAGAGTTTGGCAGGATCAGCCTTTTCAAATTCTGTTTGAGCCCGGGCGTTTTATTAGCGCAAGGTGCGGTGGATTGCTCACTCAAGTTCAAGCAATCAAAACCACACCAATGAAAAAAATTGTTGTAGTGGATGCAGGTATGCATCAACTGATCAGACCCGTTCTCTATGAAGCTTTTCACGAAATCACACCGATTGTAAGATCGAGTGATACAAAACAAGTGGTGGATGTGGTGGGTCCCATTTGTGAGTCCTCAGATTTTTTGGCTTTGGATCGAAAGATTACTGAAGTCAAAGTTGGTGAGTATTTGTGGATTTCTGATACCGGTGCCTATGGATCGTCCATGAGTTCTCGGTATAACTTGCGACCTGAAGCAGAAGAAGTTTTCATCGAAGACTTAAATCTTTAAACCGTGATTTGCGACCAAGAGTTAACGACGTGTGGATTTAAAATCTTTTCTGCCCAGACTTGAAAATTGCCAATTTGATCAGTGGTGGAAATTTCGATGGTGCTGGGTTGATCACTTGGTTTGGGTTTAAAATCTTTCAAAATTTTCTCAGCAACTGCAGGACCACTTTCAATTAAAGAAATATTTCCTGCAGCCTTTTGTAAACTCTTTTTTAAAAGTGGGTAATGTGTGCAACCTAAAATCAAACAATCAATCTGATCTTGAATCAACGGACTGACGTATC
>CAZPBD010000151.1:0-2291 GCA_964584655.1 uncultured Pseudobdellovibrionaceae bacterium
CCACTCGCAGCGAAGGCTTAGAGCTATCTGTTTCAACAAGCTTAGATAACAAATGGGATGTTTACGGAAGTGGCTCGCTGCTAAAAGCTGAAATTGAAAATGGCACTTTAGTTGGAAATCGAGTTCAGTATTCCCCCTCGACTGTTTACAAAGCAGGTATCGGCTACAACTATGCGGCTCAATCCAAAATCAGACTGCAAGGTCAGTGGATTTCCTCACATTACGGTGACGACGGAAACACGAATAACTTTAGAATTCCTGGCTATGATCTGTACGACTTAACAGTTGAACACTCTTTAGGAAAACAATGGGGACTCAATGATCTGTCGGTCCAAGGTGGTATTCAGAATTTAACTGATAAAGAGTACTATTCCAGAATTCGCTCGAACGGTATCGAACCAGGTGCACCTCGACAATTTTTCGCTGGATTGAATTTAGTCTTTTAGATAGAAGAGGGATTATGACTTCTCATTTTTTGATTGTATCTGTGATGCTTCACTTCTCACTGGCAGTCGGATTTTATTCAACTGCCCAGCAGAGTGCACAATCTGAAGCACAAGAAATCGAATTGATCACATTGCCGCCAATGGAAAAAACAAGTCCAAAAGTTAAAAAGGCAAGATCCGTTTCAACTGCATCTGCGAAAGTGGCTACAGAAACAATCACGAATGACTCGATTCCAGCGACAGAATCTGTTGAAACTCAATTTCAACAAAAAGCCATCGCCATCACAGGAAATGCTGCTCACCCCTACATTCGAAATCTATGGAAAAGTTTGCTGAACAAAAAAAGAGATGTAAAAAATTATCTTCAGACTAGAAATTCATATTTAGTAAAAATGAAAATTACCAAAAGCGGATTCATTCAAGATATCAATATCCAAGGCCCTGATTTAGAAGTTGTTGAAGAAATCAAATCCTCGTTGGCCAAAGAACCACAAGTCAGATCAATTCCTGATGATTTGTCGAAGGATTCTATTCAAGTTCAGTACACTGTTTCGATTTAGTTAAAGGCCTACTTGATAAGTATTCATCTTCAAATAGTGACCTTCAGAAAACTCAGGTCTTGCTGTGTGGTCCCAGGCGTTTCCACCACGAAGAAGTAAATACCCAGAGGTACTGGCACGAATAAAACCCTTCAGCACTGATTGATCAAATGCTTCTTTCGTAACTAAGCCCGAGCAAGAGCAAGAAACAAGAAAGCCGCCTTTTTTCACTCGCTTGATGGATTCAGAATTCAAACGAATATAAGCAGAGAGTCCATTTTCGATATCTTTAGCCGATTTCACAAAGGCCGGTGGATCACAGATGACGATATCATAATCCTGCATTTTTAAAGGCCAGTCATTCAGGGCGTCTTGTTTGATGGCATTAATGATCACAGGATTTTTTGAATTTTGTTGAGCATTCACTTTAGCAAATTTTAAAGCCGCTTCCGAGATATCAATCAAATCAATTTCAAGTTCGATGTTGTGATCAAAAGCCCACTTGGAAATTTGAGCTGACCAGTGACCGACATAACAACATACATCTAAAACTTTTATTTTCTTTGCATTTTTTTGCTCGGATAGAAATCTTAAAAAAGTTGAGATATTAAAATTTTGATCCAAGAACAATCCCGTTTTTTGACCCTGATACAAATCACAATTCAAAACCAAAGGCTCTGTTTTGTTATAGGAATTCACAAGCACAGGGACATTGGACCACTCAATATCACGAACAGTTTGCACAAAACGGGCTTCTTCTTTGCGAAGACCTTCATGCTCACGAACTCGAACATCATTTCTAAAAATGATGGCCGTTCTTTCGTTATCAAACTCACAAAGTTCTTTTTCGAAGGCCCGACGAATCAGATTTCTGAAGATCTCCGGATTTTTTCTTAAGATTGAATCCATTCCGGCCGTTAAAATTTGAATGGCTAAAGCTTGAGCTTTTAGATCGGGATGAAGTTTATAAACATCTATGACAAGTCCTGGAAGGCCGTCTCCTTCGCCGAAACAAAGTCTAAAGCTGTTTGTAAAACCTAAATCTTTTTTTCTCTGCCAGGCTTTAAGAAGTTTATAGATCACAAACTCTTCTGAAGTGGGTTGACCGGATTCATTTCCATAGCTGAGAGCTCGAAACGCTAATTTGCTTTGTAGGTTTCCGTAACCTCGAGCGAGCACTTCACCCTTTTCACTTTGCAATTCCACCGCAGCTCCAGGGTAGGGCAAAATCGGAGCCCTTGAGAGCTCATCCCGGTAAGCCCAGGGGTGCTTCAATTTCATTTTGTATTGAGATTCGCTTTTCATC
>CAZPBD010000152.1:0-2259 GCA_964584655.1 uncultured Pseudobdellovibrionaceae bacterium
ATAAATATTGGCAAACAAACCAAGAAAATAGTCTGGCAAAATATTATTTTAGCATTTAGTGTTAAAGCAATAGTTTTAATTCTTGGAGCAGGTGGTTTAGCTACAATGTGGGAAGCTGTTTTTGCAGATGTTGGTGTAGCGTTATTAGCTATCTTAAATGCGGTAAGAGTACAGAGAATGAAATTTTAACATCATTTTATTATTAAATAATAAGTTTTTATTAACTTTGCTGTATTATCATTTTTCAAATGAAAAAATACCACATCATATTAGTAGTTCTTTTAAGCATATTCTTTATGCCTGATACTGCTATGGCTTGTGGTAGTGATAATTTGAAACACACTTGTAAAAAAGAGGTTTCATCTACAGAGACAGAGAAAAAGTGTTGTTGTGGTAACGACAGTTCTAAAAGCAAGGAAGATAAAGGATGTAAAGGTGATTGTGGTCATTCAAAATGTGGTTGTTCTTCAACTTGTTCTTCTTCTTCAGTAAGTTTTTTACCAGAAATTATTTTTAAAATTAACTTTATTCGTTATTCTTCAATAGAGAAAGTTAAATTTTCATACACAACTCCATCAATTTCAGATGGTTTTCATTCAATTTGGCTAATACCTAAAATAAGCTAAATTCATTTTTTGACAGCCATTATTGTGTCAAATCCTTAGCTATAAGCTATAATTTTCAAACAGTTTAATGAATAATTTTTGCTTTACAATTATTGTATTGCATTAACTTTTATTTCCAAACTGCTATTTATTCAAATTTATTTTTATCAATCAATCAAAGTGAAATACTTTGATTACTAATACATTATTAAAATGAAAAATTCATTTAAAAATATAATGGTTGCAACTTTCGTATTGCTATCATTTACAATCAATGCACAAATAAAAAATTCAAAAACAGAAACAGTGAAAATCTATGGTAACTGTGGAATGTGCGAAACCAATATTGAAAAAGTAGGAACTATTAAAAAAGTTGCTAAAGTTGACTGGAATCAAGAAACTCAAATGGCAACTCTAACTTATGATACAACTAAAACTAATCAGGACGAAATACTAAAGAGAATTGCATTAGCTGGTTATGATAGTGATAAGTTTCTTGCGCCTGATGATGTTTATAATAATCTTCACGGATGTTGTCAGTATGACAGAGTAGCAAAAGTTCCTGTTAAAGAAGAAACTAAAACTGATGTAACTACTGAAAATCATAATAATCACGGTAACCATACAAAAACACCAAAAACAGAAGTTCAAGAAGTAAACCAACTTAAAGCTGTTTTTGATAATTATTTTGTTGTAAAAGATGCTATGATTTCTTCAGATGGTAATGCTACTTCAATTGCTTCAAAGGAGCTATTTACAGCAATCAGCAATGTTATAATGGAAAAATTAGAAATGGATGTACACGTTGTTTGGATGAAAGTTTTAAATCAAATTAAAGAAGATTCTGAACACATTGCAGATACAAAAGACATTAAGCATCAACGTGAACATTTTACAACATTATCAAAAGATATTTATGCATTGTTAAAAGTTGCAAAATATGATGTACCAGTTTACTTTCAATTCTGTCCAATGTATAATGATGGTAAAGGTGCAAATTGGTTAAGTAAAGAAAATACAATAAAAAATCCTTACTATGGTTCAATGATGTTAAGTTGTGGAAAAACAGTTGAAACTATTAAATAATCTAAAATGAGAAGAATAGTTTTTGCGTTTTTTTTAATTGCTAATATGGCTACTGCACAAATTAATGTTGGCGATTCAATACCGTCAATTACATTGAAAAGCAGTAGTAATAAAGATATAAATATTACATCTTTTAAAGGAAAACATATACTTATTGATTTTTGGGCATCTTGGTGTGCACCATGCCGTTTGGGTAATAAAAAATTAGTCAAGTTATATAATGAAGTGAGTTCAGATAAAATTGAAATTATAGGAATTTCAATTGATACAGATGTAAATAAATGGCTTAAAGCTGTTGAAAAAGATAAAATTAAATTTACTCAATTGATAGATTCCAAAGGTTTTGATGCTGAAACAGCTGTACAATTTGGTGTTGATGAATTGCCTTCAAAATACTTGTTTAATCAAGAAGGTATTCTAATTGCAAAAAATCCAACAGAAGAGGAAATAATAAAATTAATAGAAAAGTAAAATGAAAAAAATAAATAAAGTTTATATAATGGTTGCATCAATGATTTTGATGTTTTCGATAAAAAAGGAATTAATTATAGCAAATCGATTTTTGAAA
>CAZPBD010000153.1:0-2235 GCA_964584655.1 uncultured Pseudobdellovibrionaceae bacterium
TAAAAGTCAAAAACCCACTGTGGCGACACGGTGGGTTTTTTTATGAAATGTTCGTAGGACCCTTGTGCACCGTTCTGTAGCACAACCTAACAGCGCTTGGTGTTGGTAAGTGGCAAATCGATTGATCGTTTCGGGGTTTAAAAAGATGTGGGTGCAAGCTTTGCTGAGGCTGGTTTTCTTGTCTGCGCTCTTGTGTGCCGCAGGGCTGAGCCATGCCGACTCCTGCTCATACCAAACCAAGATTCGTTATCCAGATGGTCAGGAGGGCTGTCTGAGTGAGCTCCCTATTGCTTCAAAGATTTCCAAAGTTTGGGGCACAACGATCAACAAAGCTGCGCAATTCTCTAGTTTTTATGTGATTGCAGCTGGATCCAGCTGCAGCAATGTCGAGATTTTCAGTACCAATCACAGTCTCGGGTCGATGGTCCAAAATTTGAAGAGTGGGATTTTGAGTCAAGCGGAAAACTACATCGCGGCGTGCCCCAAGGAGTGCGATTGCAGGATAGTGGTCAATGATGGCAAAGTACTTTTACCGCGTAATGCGGCCATGGCCTTGGGTGGTGGTGATACTAAAACCACGTTGGCCAATAGCCAAACTCAGGCTAAGGACCATTTGAATGCCGAAAAGGCGCTGACAGAAGCCCCCCCGAGCAAGGAAAGGCTCCCACAGCAATCCGAGCAACTTACGTCTGAAGTAGAGGCGTTGCGCATCAAGCCTAAGTTTGAAGAGACGCGGGATAAAGAACGCAATGCGCAATCCTGCTCTTTTCGAACCAAAATTCTTTACCCAGATGGTCAGGCAGGTTGCCTAGGCGATTTGCCCTTGGCTTCCAAGATATCGCCAAGCTGGGGTCGGACCATTGACCAAGCGGCTCAGTCAGCCAGTTACTATTTGGTTGTGGCCGCATCCAGTTGTTCCAACGCTGAAATTTTCTTGTCCAACAACAACCAGCCAGCACAGGTTTTGATGCTCAAGGACGGGATCGTGCGGAACGCTGAGAAATACATCGCAGCCTGCCCCAAAGAGTGTGATTGCACAGTGGTGATTAATGATGGTAAAGCGCTCTTGCCCCGCAGCTTGGCCATGGCCTTGGGCGGCGATGGTGCCAAAGCCACACCGCTCAACAACCAAGCTCAGGCACAGAACCGGTTGAACGCCGACAAGGCGCTGACCGAAGAAGCCCTGCGCAAAGAACGGCTCGCTCAACAAACCCAAGCACTGCAACGTGAGCAACAATTGGGACTTCAAAAAAGCCAGGAACAGGCCAAATCCGATCAGGATGAACGCCGCAAAGACCGTGAACTCTTGCTGCAACTGTCGAATGAATTGACCCGCCTGCGTGTTGAGGCTGCAGCCGCAGCAGCTGCTGCTGCAGTCAAAGCGGCTGCAGCAGCCCCTGCGGCCATACCTGCAGCACCATCCGTGGCAGAGGTCTTGCCGCCCGAGCCCATCTACGCCAATCGCAAAGCCTTGGTGATCGGCAATGACAGCTACAAAGTGGTCACTAAACTTGAGAACGCACGGGAAGACGCACGCCTCATGGCCAAAAGCCTCACCAATGTGGGCTACCAAGTGACCTTGAAGCTGGACTTAACCGAGAAAGAAATGAAAGCCGCCTTGCGGAGTTTTAAAAACCAGGTCGACGCCGGTGACGAGGTGGCTATTTTTTATGCCGGACATGGCGTTCAACTGGCCAACTCGAATTACCTGATCCCAATTGATGTGGCGGGTCAAGATGTAGACCAGATCAAGGACGAAGGGATTGCCTTGCAAAGGCTGCTGGACGACATGACCGACAAGAAGGTCAAATTCACGTTGGCCATGATCGATGCGTGCCGGGACAATCCCTTTAAGAACAATGGCCGTGCCATTGGGGGCGGTCTGCGGGGCCTTGCCCCAACAACTGCCGCCACAGGGCAAATGGTGGTTTTCTCAGCGGGATCTGGCCAACAAGCGCTGGACAAATTGGGGCCCAGCGACCCCGATAAAAATGGGCTCTTCACGCGCATTTTTGCCAAAGAAATGCAAAAACCCAACGTGACCATTGACCGCGTGGTGCGCTCAGTGCGCACCGAAGTGGTGAAGCTGGCCCGTTCTGTTGGGCACGATCAGGTGCCTGCTATTTATGACCAAGTGGTGGGTGAGTTTTATTTCCGCAGGTGATGGCCTTTCTGAGCTCACTGCGGCGTCAGCCCCGCCTTGGTGATCACATCGCTCCAGCGTTTGATATCACT
>CAZPBD010000154.1:0-2110 GCA_964584655.1 uncultured Pseudobdellovibrionaceae bacterium
TGATCTGCTCTTCCGTAAACCTCTTGCGCTTCATCTCGTCCGTCCTCGTCTGGGTCGGACTCTAATCGCAACTGGAGGACATTACCCGTGGCAGGTCGGCCCATGAAAAATGTTGCATTGAAAATCCAATCGAAAATTTAAAAGTGAGCCGACTGCGACCTCGCAAGGCGTAGCTTCTTGATGAAAGTCAGAGCCAACAAAATCTAGTTCTAGGCTGTCAGTGACGAAATCGCCTGCTTGAGGGACATTTTACGTCCGCCCCGACCAGGTACGATCATTATTACACGAATCCGATATCACGCGATCAGGACTCGTCGAGCTGGATCGCGGCGAACCGGACCGGGCGGTAACGGCGGAGCCACAGCGCGAACCCTATGCCGGCCGCCATTGCCACAAGGATGCCGATCGGAAGCCGATTGACGACCGGATTCTGACTGCCGCTGAGATACTCGAAGTTTGCGACCGCGAAGTACAGCGCGCCCAATAACCCGAGAAACGCCAGAATCGGCGCGATCACGTGCTGCCAAACGTGGCGCTCGGGATGCTTGCGGAAATAGGACACGACCGCCAGGCTGGTGAGTGCTTGCATGAACATCACGCCAACAGCCGCAAAACCAAGCGCGATCAGGCCCAGTCCGAGCATCGGGTGTAGCCCGAGAAATGCAGCGGTCGTGAAGACGATAAACGCAACGACCGAAACCGTAGCACTGGCTGCAGTCGGCGCACCGTGAACAGGATGCGCACGACCAAGAGCGCGGGGCAAACAGCCTTGACGACCGAGCACGAACAGATAGCGAGCGGCCACATTATGCATCGAGAGGACTGTTGCAAACATGCTGGTGATGAGTGCAGTCTGGATAATCGTTGTAAACGCCCCGTTTACATACTGATCGCTCAGCTTGAAGTAGATCAGACCGACGTCTGTTTCAGGTATCCCCTTGATATTGTCAGGCCCGATTGCGCCTACCGTGATCCACGAGGTGACGAAGTAGAAGATGCCGATAATGAAGATCGCGATGTAGGTCGCGCGGGCAACCGATTTCTGGGGCGACTTGGCCTCCTCGGAAAACAGTGCAGCGGACTCGATGCCAAAATAGCAGGTGAAGGCAAGCAGAATAGCAACGCCGGGCGCACCACTTGTCAGGCCGCTGATATCCAGTGATTGCGCCGGGAATGCCGCGCTGCCCAATTGACCGACAAGGATGGCACCGAAAAACAGCAGCAACAAAAATTCAATAAGGATGACGAACAATACGATCCTGGCACTGAAGTCGATCTGGCGAAGGCCGAAGAAACCGATAATCACCCAAGCCACCAGCGAATAGACTACCCAATGGAGCTCAAATCCGAGCAAATCGCTGAACGTGGTCTGCATCATATAGCCCAGATAACTGAACCCTCCCGGTACGAACATGGTGTACGCCACGACAGCGACGCCGGCCGCCCCCAATCCCGCAACCGGACCAAGACCTCGCGCGATGTAGGTGTAAAATGCGCCGCCAGTCACCACTTCTCGGCTGAACGCAGAATAGCCGACGGCGAACAATGCCGTGACAACCGTGGCAACAACAAACGCTAGAGGCAGCGCGGTTCCGCTACCGAACACCAGCGCTACCGGAAGCACCCCTATGACGCAGGCAAGCGGCGCAACTGCTGCGATGACAAAGACCGCGAGCCGAAACGTGCTCAGAGAACGTGGCAGTGCAACGGATTGACCCTGGGCGGCGGGTTGACCGGCCCTCAATGAAGCGGCGACATTTGTTTGTGTCATTCAGATCTCCATAAACGGCCATCGTTTCCGTCGGATGCCAGTTCTTACGGCGACAGCCCCGGTCTCGGCGAACACCTCGAAACGGAATGCACTCAGCGTGCCCCCACCCCTCTTTTTGTTCACGTCCGATTCTGCACGTTAACTTCGAGATTGGCGGTGAGCAGGTTGCTGCTCGTCATGTTGCCTGCGGACTGAGTCGGTCGTTCAAGATCTAAGTTTTTATCAACTCCGTCACGGCGTGCAACCGATTTATGCAAATGGTGATTTTGTGGCGCGGTTATAAGATGGTCATCTTGCGTGGAGTGGGGCTGGACCAAGTCATCATTAAGACGTTGATAG
>CAZPBD010000155.1:0-2093 GCA_964584655.1 uncultured Pseudobdellovibrionaceae bacterium
ACCAACCTACTTAATGACTATTGGATTATTCATGAAAATCGTTACCTTATACAACCACAAAGGTGGTGTCTCAAAAACCACCTCAACATTTAATCTCGCTAACCAACTTGCAGATATGGGCAAGAACGTGCTAATGGTTGATGCTGATCCGCAATGCAACCTAACAGAAATCGCACTCGCTCCTATAATTGAAAATTTAGACAATAAAGCCTCTAGGCTTACAACAGCAAAAATTGAGGATCTTCCTGGAACCAGTATTCTTGATGCATTAAATCAGCGTATCCGAGGTGATGCTGCTTTCATTGATATATCAAAAATAAAGCCAGTTCAGATTCGGAAAAATTTAGCGATACTCCGCGGATCTGTTGATCTCAGTTCAATTGAGGATGAGTTAGCTGAAGCTCATATACAAAGAACTACAATGAGAACGAATCTAATGCGAACTTATGTAGCAATAGGTGATTTTTTAACCAGGCTTGCTGAACGAGAAAAATATGATTACATTTTTATCGATGTCGGTCCAAGTTCAGGCGCATTGACTAGGGCATTTTTTCTTGTCTGCGATTCATTTTTTATTCCCGTTGCTCCTGATAGATTTAACGTGCAAGCCATTGGAACACTTTCAAAAATTCTAGATCGCTGGATGAATGAACATCAAATGATTCGAAAGCAGTACGAAGACCTTTCCTTGCCGATTCGTCATGGGACACCTATGTTTCTTGGCGCAATAGTTCAAGCATTTAAACTCTATGCCGGAAAACCCAAACCAGGGTACCAACTATGGATGAAAAGAATTCCAAAAGAAATCGCAGCATCGCTTAAACCAGTAATAACCGCACATGGTGGTCCAAAAAATTATCTACCTACCACCTCAAAACCAATCGCGATCGAGGTACCTGACTTCAATCAACTCGCACCGCTAATGCAGGAAGTGGGTAAAGCTGTCTTTAACATCGATCACCAAGACACTGCACGAATTACAGAAACCGGTAAACCCTGGCTTGGCAATAATTGGACAGGAGCACAAACGCGAATGAATGATTACAGAAGTCGTTTTGAAAAATTAGCTCAAATCCTTGAAAGATCCTAAGGTAAAACGTGGCCACCTTAGAACTAAAACAATATTAAGTTGCATTTTTGGATATTATTGGATTTACCAACATGGTCCAATTAGATGTAAAAAATCAGTCAAGTATATTTTTAACTAAATTATTCAAATGCCACCAAAGTGCATCAAGAATTTTTTCCGACGATGTGAATTGCTCCATAACACAATTCTCTGACTCCATCATGGTAGCAAGACCATATGAGGCAACCGAGTTCGCAAACTTCACAAAAATGGTTGCAGAATTTCAGAGGTTACTATTAGATGAAGAAATTATCTGTCGTGGTGGAATTGCAATTAATAAACACTTTTCAAATGGAACTTTTACATTTAGCGCAGGCTTGATAGATGCCTATAAACTTGAAAGCAAATCAGCTCGATATCCAAGAATAGTCATATCTTCAGAAGTTATTGATTTAGTATATCCCGAAAAATCATCCAACCTTCCAAATCTCATAAAAGAGGATGATGGACTTTTTTTCATTGACTATATTGGGATAACGTCTCACAAAAAACCTACCGCACTTAAGAAAAACATTAAGGCAGTTGTTTCTTCTTTACTTGAGAGCGAAGATCCCTCAATAAAAGAAAAAGGACGTTGGCTTGCAAATTACTCAGATGCAATCCTTAACACCAATCTTAGTACTCCTAAGTTTTCAGGGAAAAAAATTAGGATTAAACCCGACTAAATATGACAAATATTTACCCCAAAACTTTCGCGCTTTTTCACATCTTTGTTACCTGTGCACAGTAAAATTTTAAATTAACGATTTTTCGTAATTCACCATTTCACACCAACTCCACCTCCACTTCTGGCTCACCGAACTGCTCCGCGCTTCGTCCATGACGCCTCCACGAAGCCATCTGGCACCGCGTCCATACCACGCTAGAGGCAAAGGTGTATCTCTTAGTGAGCCGAAGCTGACGTCATTGCCCTGAGCACTTGGATCTCAAAGTGCGCTTAGCCAATCCCCCCCCCCACCCCCTT
>CAZPBD010000156.1:0-2058 GCA_964584655.1 uncultured Pseudobdellovibrionaceae bacterium
AGCGAACCCCTTTAGGTAATACAGAAAGTCCAGCAAGGACAAAGATCAAACAAACCAACGTGATTCCTACGGGCTTTCCTAACATCAAGCCAAGGCCAACACCTTGATGGACAGGATGGTTGATGAGGTCTTGAAAATGAATATTTCCTAACGCAACTCCTGAATTGAAGAAAGCGAAAACAGGCATAATAAAAAATTGGCAGATGGGATGTAAAAATCCGACGAGTTCATTCAGTGGAGAAAAGGATCCGTCTGATCTTTGAGCATCTGGAAATTTGAGTGGTGTAAAAAGTCCGATGAGAACACCTGCGATCGTCGCATGCACACCAGAAATTAAAAAAGCGGTCCATACGCCAAGACCTACGATAACGTAAGGAATGTAGCTTTTTACTTTCAACTTTTGTAAAGCTACAATTGCGCCCAATCCAACAGCAGCAAGTGCCAAGGCTATAAAATTTAATTTTGCTGTGTAGAAAAATGCAATCACCAAGATGGCACCTAAATCATCGATGACGGCTAAAGCCATTAAAAATAAAGTCAGAGATTTAGGAATTCGATTTCCCAAAAGACTCAAGGCGCCCAAAGCAAATGCGATATCAGTGGCCATGGGAATTCCCCAGCCAGCCAGCGCAGGAGCTGTGGGGTTCAGCGCGTAATAAATCAAGGCAGGCAAAACCATTCCACCAAGCGCACCTGCAATCGGGAGCGAGGCCTTTTTCAGAGTGCTCAGTTCTCCACTGATCATTTCTTTTTTGATTTCCATTCCGACCATAAAGAAAAACAAAACCATCAGGCCATCATTCACCCACAATTGAAGTGACAAAGATCCAATGGGAATTTGAATCAGCGAGAAATAAAGTTGCGAAAATGAGCTGTTGGCTAAAATCATAGTCAGAACAGCGACCACAAGTAAAATCAGTCCGGGAATAGCTTCACGATGAATTTTTTTGTAAAATTGAAATTGCCCAGCTGATTTTTGATTCATTTTTATGTATTTCCTTTAAATAGTTGAACGAGTTCAAAAGCCTCACGAATAGCCCGCTTCGCATCAAGCTCTCCCGCCATTCGGGCTCCTCCGATGACTGTGAAGGGAACATTTGCAAGCAACAGAGATTCTTTTAAATTGATGACAGATTCTTGTCCAGCGCAAATGATCACTTGATCGGCTGGAATGGATTTTAATTCACCACTCGAGAATTTCACTTCCACAGAAGTCGTGGTGATTTTTTGATATTCAAGATCATTGAAAAATTGAAGTCCGTGTCGTTTCAAATCTAATCTGTGTATCCAACCCGTTGTTTTGCCCAGGCCCAGGCCAAAACCTTTTTTAGATCTTTGAAGCAAAGTCACACTGACGTCAGATTTAATTTTTCCAGAGGGTTTTAAGCCTCCACTTGTTTGAATATCAATATTCCAGTGCTCGAAAAATTTCGAAAATTGGGTGTCCATTTGTGAATGCTGATGAAAGATCGATGTGGCCACATCCACAGCGATTCCACCAGCTCCGATGATCACAATATTTTTTCCCAGAGTGGGTGGATTTCTTAAAAATCGATCATAGGTCACGACATGATTTAAATCCACACCTGGGATTTGAGGCTTTCGAGGTGAAACGCCTGTGGACAAAATCACATGGTCAAAATCATTGAAAGTCTGAGGCTCTGAAGAATAATGAATTTTCCCACCCAATCGAAAAATTTCTGATTTCCAATGGACAAGGCTGCGAGCGTAATCCTTTTTTCCTGGAATGAGTGCTGCCAATTGAAACTGTCCGCCCACATCAGCAGATTTTTCAAACAAAGTGACCTCATGTCCTGATTTTAATAAAACCAAAGCCGCATTTAGACCAGCAACTCCAGCACCAACGACAGCTATTTTTTTAGGTGTAGTCGCAGGTTTTAAGAGAGGGCTCCACTTTGTTTCTTCACAAGCTGTCGGGTTCACCAGGCACGAAGCTCTTTTTTGTGAAAAAATATGATCTAAGCAAGCTTGGTTACAAGCGATGCAGGGATTGATTTCAGAGATTCGATTTGATTTTGTTTTTTCAACGAATTCTGG
>CAZPBD010000157.1:0-1962 GCA_964584655.1 uncultured Pseudobdellovibrionaceae bacterium
ATAGCATTAAAGGTTACCCTGTGGTCTTTGGAGGCCCTCTTTCGGCCGGCCAAGTATTAAAATTCAACGGAACAAGTTTCGTCGCAGGTAGTGATGATACAAATTCTGGTGATATCACATCAGTTGTTGCAGGTAATGGACTTGTCGCAGGCGGAGTTACGGGTGATGTGACTTTGGATGTGGCGGCAGGAAACGGAATCGTAGTTGCAGCAGATAGTGTTGCTGTTGATACAGGTTTAGGTGCGAACAAAATTCCACAGGTCGGCGGCACAGCTTTAGGTGCTAACGGTGTGGTCGTTGCAAACGGCACAGGCACAGCACTTTCATCGTTGAACTGTTTAGTGGGACAAGTTATTAAATTTGACGCTTCAGGATTTGCTGTCTGCGGAGCCGATAGTGATACAGGTCTGACTGGCTTTACAAACGGTGGAAATTCATTCGGAGCAGCCGCTGTTTTAGGAACTAATGACAACAACAGCCTTAATTTTGAAACCAATTCTACAACCAAAATGACGATTCTTGCCAATGGAAATGTGGGTCTTGGTGAAACTAACCCTACATATGAATTAGACATCAGAGGATCTTCCATTCGCCTTCAGGGGTATAATTCAAATAAGGCCTCAACTATTGAAACTTCATCACCGGGTGATGGTGTTTTAACAATGACTGCTAATAACAACGGGGACAACGCAGTTCTTGCTTTAAGAAGTAACAATTACGCAACACTCGGCTTTAACGGCAATGAAAGATTTCGTGTGACGAGTGCCGGAAATGTGGGAATCGGAACGAATGCGCCCAGCTCAGTTCTTGATATCAATGGGGCATTCACGCAGCGCTCGATGACTGCGCCCACAGTTGCTCCAGCTGGCCAAGGAAGAATTTATTTTGATTCCATCGATAATCAATTTCGGGTTTCTCAGAATGGTGGAGCCTACGTGGATCTGATCAGTGGAGTCACATCGAGTGGCACGGCTGGGCATCTGCAATTCAGCAATGGATCTGGTGGATTTAGTTCAGACAACAATCAAATCTTTTGGGATGCCACCAATAATCGTTTAGGTATCGGTACAAACGCACCCACTCATGCACTTGATATCAATGCCTCATCTGCTCAAATTACTTCTGCCAGTGGAAACTCAACAGGACTTTACTTAACAAATACGACAACAGGAGGTCGTGTTTGGGAAATTCAATCCACAGGTGATGTCAATGCAATTGGAGCAGGTCATCTGAACTTCTATGGAGCCGGATTGGGTTCATTGATGACTTTGAAGGATTCAGGTGGCGGGCGAGTAGGTATTTCAAATACAAACCCAGGCGCTCTTCTTGATGTTGGAACTCCCGGGACATCATTGGGTACAATGAGACTTTCTGGAAGTACTTCTGGCTTTGTTCAAATTCAGCCAGCAGCTGCTGCTGGATCTTGGAATATGACATTGCCTGCAAACGCAGGAACGAGTGGACAAGTGCTTTCCACTAACGGCAGTGGAGTCACTTCCTGGACAACTGTTCCAACAAATGGGGGAACATTCTTAGCGGCTGATGGAACTGCTGGCGCTCCCAGTTTTGCATTTACCAATGATTCAAATACAGGAGTATTCAGTCCTTATGCAGGTGCCATCGGTTTTTCAATTGATGGTTCAAATTTATTTTCAATTGATGCCAATGCACTCTACGGTGGTCAAGTCTACTTAAGTCCTATAGCTGCTTCTGCTGGCCAACCCTCCTACGGATTTAACGGGGATGATGACACAGGTATGTATAGTCCTGCTCTTGGTGAAATTCGTTTCACTTCAAATTCGTCAGATCGAATGACATTGTTGCCTTCAGGAAATGTGGGTATCGGAACAATAAGTCCTTCAGCAATTCTTGATTTGAATGCGAACAGCAACCAATTCGCCATTACAGCAAATGATACAAGAAAACAGTTCACCATCAATTATGATATTTTAAGTGATGTGG
>CAZPBD010000158.1:0-1947 GCA_964584655.1 uncultured Pseudobdellovibrionaceae bacterium
GACCTGACCAGTTAAATGTCATGGCCGCTCCGTTGGCTCCGTTCTGCGCCAGAGTGGAAGCCTTAGTAGCCAGAGTCGCAGTGGCTGCGTTTCCAGCAATGGTGCTAGAAAAAGTCTTCACTCCACCAATAGTTTGGTTGCCTGTGGTGTAAACGCCGTTCGTCACTGTCCCAGCATTACCCGTCACGTTGCCAGTCAAATTGCCTGTTGCACCATCGTTGAACGTAACGTCATCGCTGAACGAAGTCACACCCGAGAATGTCTGCGTGCCTGTGAACTCATTGGTGCCAGAGAACGAGTTGTCGCCCGTAAAGACGCTGTTCTGATTGGGCAAGTCGAGCGCAGTCTGTACGTCTTCAGCGGTTATACGCAGGCCCACCACAGTGCCAGAAACAAACGCCAAGGCCGTAGTGCCGTCATACCCACGGATTACGTTGGACAAAATTCCTGAACCTGCTGTGCGGGTACGCACGGCCACGATCTCTACGTTACCGACGGGGTCT
Organism: uncultured Pseudobdellovibrionaceae bacterium; assembly: GCA_964584655.1. Taxonomy (GTDB): domain Bacteria; phylum Bdellovibrionota; class Bdellovibrionia; order Bdellovibrionales; family Bdellovibrionaceae. Next base: position 504 of record CAZPBD010000158.1, read on the forward strand.
TGTAGAGTGACTTTGAACCAATCACTTGTAGATGGCAGAGACCCAGTGCCCACGTTGGCTATGGGGAACAAGTCGGCTTTAGTGGCCTCGATGACGATAGTCGTCGCCGTGTTTGTAATGCTTGCGGTCAGCAGTGAGCGGGCGTTGTTTTTAAACTGTTGTGCCATTGTTGTTCCTTAAGCGTGCTTTGATCTCCGCTATTTTGTCAAGCCACTCGCCTCGCTGCGCTGCCACTTGAAAAAAATTGGGTCAGCTTCAGCTTGGTACGCAGCGCGCAGGGCTGCGTCGAGTTGCTCTGGTGTAGGCGGCTTTGGTGGCGGCGGTTCAAGGTAGTCGGCAATTACACCAAACTCTCCGGCGGACGCTTTGGCGTACAACTCTTGGCCGTGCACCGCTACATCGTTTGGCGAAGCTGTGAACGGCATCTCTTCAGGAATTCCATCCAACTTGATGGTCAAATCAATTGCTGTTTTTTCAGCGTTCGACCATTTAGGATTTTTTGCGTACTCGAGTTGCATATTCGTTCCTTATTAAGACACGCGCAGCCAGAGAGATGAGACGTTGACGTGGTTGCCATTCAATCCGTAGTACTCGTAGTAACCTTCAATGTAGCCCATTAAGCGCCACGTACCCACCGGAGCACTTGACCCGTAGGCGTCAAAATAATTACCAGAAGTTGCCGAAGTGGATGTTGCACCTCTGTACCGCAGACTGGACCCAGCGATCAAAGTGCCTACGGCAACTGGAGTGTTAACAACATAACTTAAAAAAGCGTAGCTACCTACGTCGCCAGCCTGTGCGCTGGCGATTGCATTTAAGACTTGCGTAGTTGTGACTGTAGTTACAGTAGAAGCATTTCCATAAAAATTCTTAGCGCCTGTTGAACGGTTGTAATCCAGCATCGACCCGCCAGCGTCAGAATATAAACCCCATGACGATGGTTGGCTGTAAAGGTACGCAGCAGCTTGACCTGTTGCATTTACCCTCAAAACAGCTGTTGTTCCAACTGCCGTACCAAAATCAGCAACTGATGCGGCAGATGCGGTTGCGGCATTGCCAGAAATGCTCCCAGCAATTGTCGAGCTAAACGTCTTTGTCCCTGCAATAGTCTGGTTACCAGTGGTGTAGACACCATTGGTTACGGTCCCGGCATTACCTGTCACATTACCTGTCACGTTGCCGGTCAAATTGCCTGTCACGTTGCCTGTTGCGCCGCCGTTTAACGTAACGTTATTGCTGAACGTATTGTTCCCAGTAAACGTGTTGTTCTGGTTGGGCAAGTCGAGCGCTGTCTGTACGTCTTCAGCGGTGATGCGTAGGCCCACTACCGTACCGGCGACAAAGTTCAGGGGGGTTGTGTCGTCATACCCGCGAATCACGTTAGTCAGCACGCCGGAGCCAGCCGTACGGGTACGCACGGCCACAATCTCGACAGCCCCTGCGG
>CAZPBD010000159.1:0-1944 GCA_964584655.1 uncultured Pseudobdellovibrionaceae bacterium
CGCTGACTGCAATCAACAAGAACCAGATGAGAAAAGGCCCCCGGTGCTTGAATGAATTTGCCTTCGAAACTATGGCACGCATGGCCAAGTAGCTGAAGCTCACATGCAATGAAGGCAAAGAATTATACGGCAAATCCACAGCGTAGACTTTGAGATATATCCAATTGAGGTAACTCGGCATCCCCTCGGTGCTTCGCTCAAAGACAACTTTTGCAGGAAATAGATAAAAGATGATTCCAGCAACTAAAGTGCAAAAAACAAACGCAGCCGCTATTTGAATGATCTCTTTCGAATCTAAAAAGAAAACAGGCATCAATAAGAGGGCATTCAAAGACATATAGATAAATATCCAATGCGGCCATTTCGGAATTTTCAGTTCCCAATCAAAAAAGAATCGGTAATGAGTAGAGCTCAGATGGGCCTGTTGATTGGTCCATGTGTAGATAATTGCAAACAATGTGGTGATAAAAACCAATGAGAGTATAAAAAGTTTCAATTCCTTTTTAGCAGGCCTTTTCATAGCTCAAAATTAAAGTTGTTTGCGTTCGAAAGAGCAAGGTTTTACTTTTGAGCAGATGAATTGGTTACAGAAAACTTTTAACTGGTGCTTAGCAAAAAATTCGCTTCTCTTAGTGATTTTTGCTCTGCTTTTTACAATCTGCTTGCCTGGACTATTTCAAATCCAGCAACGAGTGGCCGTTCAAGATTTTCTCGATCCAGACTTAAAAACGACAAAAGATTTAAAACAAATGAATGCCGAGTTCGGCAAACAAGAAATTCTGATCGCCAACTTAAAGAAAGAAAATTGGACTTCAAAAGAGCTTTGTAAAATTGAAGTGGCTGTAAATGAAGTTCTTTTCAAAAATTCTCAAGTCGAGACCTTTACCACCCCCTTACAATTTAGATGGGCCGAGCGGGACGGTGATAAACTCAATTTTCCACGAATTATTCCAAATGTCTGCGAAGTCGAAACAAAAAATCCACTTTCCCTTCTGTCAAACACCCCTTGGGCCCAAATTTACACTGATAAATTCGCTCAAGATTACACGGTCACAGTTCAATTTAAACCTGTGAGAGAGACTGGAGCCTTCGGAAGTTTTGATCCAGATCGAATCCGATTACTCATGGATGAGTTTAAGAAAATAGATGCCGAGTTTTCTTGGTCTGGTGGACTGGCCCATGAATTTTTCAACTATGAGGGTTCGACTCAAAATTCATCTCTGAACTTGATGGCTCTCATCCTGATGCTTATCGGAATTCGCATTTTTTTAGGTACGTGGAGAGCTGGATTTATTTATTTTTTAACACTGGCCTTCACTTACACTTTAGTTTTAGGTGGGATGGCAGCTGCTGGCCACGCGCTGGGCCCGCTCGAGGCCTGCCTTTTTTTATTAATCATGATCTCTGCCTTAGAGGATTTTGTGTTTCTCAGCTGCGCCATGCTTCGAGATCAATCAAAGAACATGGTTGAACAGTTTAGAAGCTACTTAGAGCCTTCATTTTACACATCTCTGACGACAACGATTGGCTTTGGCTCATTGATGATTTCTGATCTTGAAATGATCCGAAGGTTCGGCTTCTGGGCAAGCCTTGCCTCAATTATTGAGTGGGTGGTTTTATTTTTACTTTTCCCTGGCCTGTTACTTAAGCTTCAAAAGAGAAACTGGCTTTTGACCTGGGTGGATAAAGGCAAAGCCTGGTTTCCCACTTTTTTAAACCATGGCCAAAATTGGATCCTTCCAAAAAAGTGGATTCTAGTCAGCTTTGTGCTACTTTGTATTTATCCGATCCTGACTCCATTTAATCTGACTCAAACTCCCACAGAAATGTTTCCCCCTGCCCTCTGGCCGATGCCAAGGCGTGGTCAGCGAACTTCGGGGCAGAAATCGGCCGGCGTCCAGGCAATCGCTGGGCCGGATCGCCCTGCGGGCGAGGCGGCTGCCA
>CAZPBD010000160.1:0-1934 GCA_964584655.1 uncultured Pseudobdellovibrionaceae bacterium
GCTCTTAACAAATGATGAAAGCTCGCTCGACCGTATTTTTCGAAGCGAGCTTTGTCTTTTTGACGAAACTCTTCTAAAAAGGCCTGCAGTTTTTTCTCTGACATGGGATAACCGAACTTTTTCTTGTGAGCATCATCTGCCTTCTTCGTGACGTTCAGAAGAATCTGTCCGACATCTCGAAGCTGTGCAACTGTGACAAGAAATTCTGCGGGCATATCTTTTTGGATATTATCTAGCTTCAAAGGTTTTGAAATAATATTCCAGATCAAGGGGACCTTTCGAAGCGACCAAGCAGCTTTGATTCCAAATGTCGTCAGGGTCCCTTTCAATAGATACTTTTCGTTTTCAATCCAATCGATGATTTTTTTTGCGATCATATCTTTCTGTCTTTGATCTCGAACAATCGAATAGTCCCGCCACTCCATCACAAACTCAAAGCGTGAATCAATTTCCATGTTGACCGGGCTAAAGGTTTTCCCAGGTTTCACATTGATCTTCTTCAAGAAATAAGGGCTCACAATACGAACGTTCGATGTCTGCTCCGGAATCATCAGAGTCCCGTTGGAGGCCCAGTCGTAGGAAGCAATGATGATCTCAGCACAGGTCATCTTGCTGTATTCTTTAAGATCCATACTGTAGTCGTAGGGAATACCGATTCCGGCCTGATTTGCATCATTGAGTTTTTTGGCCATGATATCACTCGCTCTTTGACCTAGCGTTCGATCCCGGGGGCGGAAAACAGCGATACGCACATTTTCATTTTTCATGGCATCTTCGATTGAATAGAAACGTGTGCCCGTCTGCAAATAGGATTCAATGGATTGTAATTTCTCTTTTCCTGCTTCTTTGTGGATAAAGACCCCGTGACTGAAATGAGTCCCATCATCAGTGGACTGTGAAATCGTCGCACTGCTAAATGAAATTCCACGGGTTAAAACCACATCCCCTGCCTCAAACGCAAAACCTTTTTGATTTCGATATTCGGGTACCGTTTGATAGGGACTGTAAGCCTTCTCATCCAAAATAGGGACTGGTACTTTTGTAAAATCGATCTCAGAGGCATTACGTTCTTTTTCTTTGTAAGCCAACTCGCCGATGTAGTCCTCAACTTGGCGGAGTTCACGAAAAAATGGGACTAAAATCTGTCGACACTCTTTTGAGACCAAGGGCAAATTGGCGTTGAAAGCTCGTTTCAACAAAAAGCTTTTTTTCAGAAATTCGACACCAGAAGCTTCGATGACGGGTTTGTTCAAAGTATCGAAATCCACCAAGGTCAGCATCTGGGTCAATTGGGGAACATCAACTTTGCAATAGGACTCAAGGTTGCCCCCGGCCTGAGTTGCAATCAGCTCATCGGCCCAAGCCACGGGGTTTGCAGTGAACTTTTCAAGGGAGGAATTGACGTTTTGAATTTGCCGATCGGGTTGAGTGGATTGATTCCAAAAAGCACATGAAGCAAGAAACAAGGATCCGACCAAAACCAAAGTATTTCGTAAAATCACTTCATGACCTCCTGAGGTATAGTCTAGACAATCTCATGTTTTGAAGTTAGATTTAAGTCCATATGATGAATTCTAAACTTTCGGCTATCCTTGATGAATATGGCGTGTCCCACCAGAATCCAACCAACCAAAAGATTCACAAAGTATGCGTACCACTGATCATGTGGAGTGTTTTAGGTTTGTTGGCTTCCATCCCAGGACCTGTGAATATGGCCTATGTTTTTATCGCGGCCAGCCTGGCCTATTATTTCCATTTCAAAAATCTATCTATTATTTTGGTTATACTTGCTCAAGTGATCCCCATGATGATCGGCGTTTATTTACTTCGGGATTATGGATTCAAACTTTGGCTGGGAATTTTTGTTGCGGCTTGGATAGGTCAATTTATCGGTCACAAAATCGAAGGGAAAAAGCCCTCTTTTTTTCAAGATG
>CAZPBD010000161.1:0-1922 GCA_964584655.1 uncultured Pseudobdellovibrionaceae bacterium
TATCAAGCTGACATCATTAGTCAGTTCTGTGGTGGACAAAGATACTCAGGAAAAAATTGATATTGTGAAAACACGTCTGATTAAAGATTTTGGCTATGATGAAATTTCTGCCACTGATGTTCTTCACTACGTTGCAAGTATATTTGCTCGTGGAGACGTCAAAAACAAGTAGGGTTTTATGTCGATTAGGGAAGATCAAAGTCGCTTTCGCGATATTGTAAAAGGAAAGGTGAAAGAGAACTTTCGCAAGTTCGTTTCCCAGGGGGAAATGATCGGTAAGCGAGAGAACGAATTCGTCAAAATTCCTTTACCTCAGATTGATATTCCCAACTTTCGTTACGGACCTAAACAACAAGGTGGAGTTGGCCAAGGCCAAGGGGAACCCGGTCAAGATGCGGGTGAACCCGGAGATGGACAAGGCCAAGCAGGAAGTGCTCCTGGTGAGCATGTTTTAGAAGTTGAAATGTCTTTAGATGAGCTCGCAGATTTATTGGGCGAGCACTTAGAACTTCCTCGAATTGAACCCAAGGGTGGAAGATCAGTTGAATCATTAAAATCAAAGTACACAGGTATTGCACCTGTTGGCCCTGAGGGTTTAAGAAATTTCAAACAGTCTTATAAAAAAGCGTTACGTCGATATATCACGACAGGAACTTATAATCCTGAAGATCCTATGATCGTTCCGATTCGCCCTGACTTTCGCTACCGATCGACTAAGCCTGTGGCCAAACCTCAGACTCAAGCCGTTGTGATTTACATGATGGATGTGTCGGGCTCTATGGGTGATGAGCAAAAAGAAATCGTCAGACTTGAAAGTTTCTGGATAAACACGTGGCTCAAAAAACATTACAAGGGACTTGAAACTCGATTTATCATTCACGATGCCGCGGCTAAGGAAGTGGATGAAGACACGTTTTTTAGAACCAGTGAGTCCGGTGGAACCTTGATTAGCTCTGCTTATAAACTTGCTCAGCAAATCATTGAAACAGATTACCCACCCAGCGAATGGAATATTTATCCCTTTCATTTTTCAGATGGGGATAACTGGAGTGGTGAAGACACAAGATTATGTGTCAGACTTTTAAAAGAATTTTTTATTCCCAAAGTGAATCTATTTTCTTACGGACAAGTGGAAAGTAAATACGGCAGTGGTCAATTCTTAAAGGACCTACAAAAAGATTTTCCCAATGAGCCCAACCTGACTCTTTCACAAATCGAATCTAAAGATAAGATTTTAGACTCAATCAAAGATTTTCTGGGGAAGGGCAAATAACATGGGAAAGCTAACTCCGGAATTAGAGAGAGAAAGAGTTCGCATCTTAAAAGCAGCGGAAGATTTTGGGCTCGATTGCTTTGATACAATTTTTGAACTTGTTACTTATGAGCAAATCAATCAAATCGCAGCCTATGGTGGTTTTCCTGTCAGGTATCCTCACTGGAAATTTGGTATGGAGTACGAACACCTCTCAAAATCTTACGAATACGGTCTATCGAAAATCTATGAAATGGTGATCAACAATGATCCTTGTTATGCCTACCTGATGGAAGGCAACATGATGATGGATCAAAAGCTTGTGATGGCTCACGTCTACGGTCATTGCGATTTCTTTAAGAACAATGTTTGGTTTTCTAAAACTAATCGTAAAATGATGGATCAAATGGCCAACCATTCGGTCAGAATCCGTAGATACATGGATCGATACGGCTATGATACGGTCGAAAGCTTTATTGACACCTGCCTCAGTTTAGAAAATTTGATCGATCGGTACAGTCCTTATGTCGAAAAATCCATTGTGCCTAAGCCTGTGGATAACCAAGGACAAAATCCCTTGGGACTTCTTCGTGTGGATAAGCCCTACATGCGGGACTATATTAATCCTCCGTCTTTCGTTGAACAGCAAAAGCAAAAGGTCCAAGACAAG
>CAZPBD010000162.1:0-1883 GCA_964584655.1 uncultured Pseudobdellovibrionaceae bacterium
GAGTGGCGCCTGTTCAGCGGCTGCCTCTACCAGATCATCGTCAAGGGCGACCCCATCCGCAACGATGCGGGCGAAATCATCGAAGAGGGCGAGAGCATGGTGGTGCCGTTCAGGCCCAACCGTGCGCAGAAGCGGTTCATCCGCCGCATCTGGAACCGCAACATCATCCTCAAGGCGCGGCAGCTGGGCTTCACCACCCTGATCGCGCTCATGTGGCTGGACGAGGCCCTGTTCAACGGCAACCGCCGCTGCGGCATGATTGCCCAGGACCGGGAGACGGCAGAGCAGATTTTCCGGGACAAGATCGTCTTCGCCTACGACCACCTTCCCGAAGAGCTGCGCGAGCGCTTCCCCCTGGCGCGCGCCAGCACCAAGGAACTGCTGTTCGCCCACAACAACAGCAGCATCCGCGTGGCCACCTCCGTGCGCGGGGGCACCATCCACCGGCTCCATGTGTCGGAGTTCGGCAAGATTTGTGCCAAGTTCCCAGCCAAGGCCGATGAAGTGGTCACGGGCTCGTTTCAGGCCGTGCCAACCACCGGCATCATCGTGGTGGAGTCCACCGCCGAGGGAACGAGCGGCGAGTTCTACGACATGTGCCAGCGGGCCATGCGGCTGGTGACTGGCAAGGAGTTCCTCACCCAGTCGCAGTACCGCTTCCACTTCTATGCGTGGTGGCAAGACCCGAATTACCGCATCGACCCATCCGGCGTGCCCATCAGCGATGACGAGCACACCTACTTCGAGACGATCGAGAAGGCGTGCAGCACCCCCAAGCGCCCCTGCAAGATCGACGCTGGCCAGCGCGCGTGGTACGTGGAGAAGCGCCGCAATGACTTCGCAGGCAACGAAGAGCGCATGTGGCGCGAATACCCTTCGAGCCCCGAAGAAGCGTTCCAGCAGTCCACCGAGGGCCACTACTACGCCAAGCAGATGGTGCTGCTGCGCAAGCGTGGTGGCATCCGCGAGCTGCCCATCCTGGACCTGCCGGTGTTCACCTTCTGGGACATCGGCGCCAGCGACGGGTGCGCGGTGTGGTTCCTGCAGGTGCACGACGGCCAGGACCGGCTGATCGACTACTACGAAGAGCACGACCAGGACTTGCGCCACTACGCCACCATGCTGATCAATCGCGGCTACACCTATGGCGGCCACTTCCTGCCACACGACGCGGACCACAAGCGCCTGGGCGACTACAACAAGTCGGTGAAGCAACAGCTCGCCGCCCTGCTGCCTGGCCACCGCTGGCACATCGTCCCGCGCGTGACCGAGCTCATGACCGGGATCTTCGCCACGCGCAAGCTGCTCAAGGAGTGCATGTTCGACGTGAACCGCTGCGAGAAGGGCCTGGAGCGACTGGCAAACTACAAGAAGCGGTACAGCCAGAGCGACAAGCGCTACCTGGACGAGCCCGACAAGAGCAACGGATGCAGCGAAGGCGCCGACGCGCTGCGCCAATACGCCCAGGCCAAGGAGCTCAACATGGTGCAAGCCGCCGTGAAGCGATCCGGCCGATCTTCCTACCAAGAGGCACCGCCCCCGGAATATGTCTGAGGACCACCACCATGAACGAACAAAACACCGCCCTTGACCCCGTGGACACGCCAGACGGCGCGCTGACGCTTGACGAATACAAGGCGATCATTGACGAGATTGAGAACCAGCCGCGAGCATGGCGGGGCACGGCCGACCAGGAAATGGAGTACGCCGAGGGCAACCAGCTCAAGACCAAGCTGCTGCAGGCCCAGGCCGCGCTGGGTATCCCCCCTGGCATGGAGAACCTGATTGGCCCTGCGCTGGAGGGCATTCGCGGCTACGAGGAATCCACCCGCACAGACTGGCGCGTGACCCCCAACGGACAGCCGGGCGGCCAGGACGTGGCC
>CAZPBD010000163.1:0-1866 GCA_964584655.1 uncultured Pseudobdellovibrionaceae bacterium
TCGATGGCTCGATCATCATCATCGAGAACTGTCTGCAACGGCTGGCGCACCGCCAACACCAGCTTGGCCGCGTTCTGAATGTGAACGAACGGCTGCATGAGGTGTTCGAGGCATCGCGCGAAATGGTGAAGCCGACGCTTTACGGCCAGGCGATCATCTTCCTCGTTTTCGTACCGCTGCTGACCTTCACCGGAGTTGAAGGCAAAACCTTCTCGCCGATGGCGATCACGGTGATGCTGGCGCTGGCGGGTGCGTTCATCGCGTCGCTCACTTTTGTGCCTGCAATGATTGCCCTGCTGATCCGTGGTGAGGTGGCCGAGAAGGAAGTGAAGGCCGTGGCGTGGGTCAAGGATCGCTACGAGCCGGTGCTCAAGCGCGTTATTGCCCGCCCCTGGCCTTGGATCGGCGCGGGCGCGGGCACCTTCGGCGCGGCGGTGCTGGTGTTCCTGATGCTCGGGAGTGAATTCCTCCCCGTGCTTGGTGAAGGCAACTTAGCGATGCAGGCGCTGCGGATACCATCGACTTCGCTTGCCAAATCTACGGAAATGCAGCGGCAGGTCGAAACCACCATCGCCAAACTCCCTGAAGTGGCTTTCGTCTATTCGAAGACCGGCACCGCCGAGGTGGCGAGCGATCCAATGCCGGCCAACGCATCGGATACCTTTATTATCCTGAAACCAAAGGACCAGTGGCCAGAAGGCGTCGAAACCAAGGACGATGTGATCGCGCGCGTCGAAAATGCGCTGGAGCCATTGGTTGGCAACGCCGTCGAAATCAGCCAACCGATCCAGCTTAGGTTCAATGAGCTGATCGCCGGTGTGCGCGGTGACATCGCGATCAAGATCTACGGCGACGATCTTGATGAAATGGGCAAAACCGCGCAACAGGTCGCCGCCGTGCTCAGGACGGTCAAAGGTGCGGCCGACGTCAAGGTCGAGCAGACAGCCGGCTTCCCGGTGCTTGATGTCCAGTTCGACCGCGATGCCATCGCGCGGTATGGTCTGACCCTTGAGGACGTCAGTGATACCGTGGCGGCTGCGATGGGCGGCCGCGAGGCGGGAATCGTGTTCGAGGGCGACCGGCGCTACGACATCGTTGTCCGGCTCGATAACCTCACTCGCAACGATCTGGATGCGGTTGGCGCCTTGCCAGTCATGTTGCCAGGTGAAGACGCCCATCGCGCCTCGGTTCCCTTGCGCGAAGTAGCCCGGTTCGCGTTCTCGGAAGGCCTGAACCAGGTCAGCCGCGAAAACGGCAAGCGCCGCGTGGTCGTTCAAGCGAACGTGCGCGGCAACGATCTTGGCTCGTTCGTCGCGGAAGCCCAGCAGAAGGTCGAGCAGCAGGTCAAGCTGCCGTCGGGAAGCTTCATAGAATGGGGCGGGCAGTTCAAGAACCTGCAGGCCGCCTCGCAGACGCTTTCGCTTGTGATCCCAATCATCTTCGCAGCAATCTTCGGTATCCTTTTCCTGGCATTGGGCGGGATCAGGCAATCGATCGCGGTCTATTCGGCGATACCCTTGGCGCTAGCTGGCGGGGTGTTCTCGCTGTTGCTGACTGGATTACCCTTCTCGGTCTCGGCGGCGGTGGGCTTCATCGCCCTGTCGGGCGTGACCGTGCTCAATGGCCTGGTCGTGATGAACAGCATCAACCAGCGACTCGATGCAGGTAAGCCAGTCGATGAAGCAATCGCCGAGGGCACGATGGAACGTGTTCGTGCGGTGTTGATGACTGGCATTGTTCCCGCGATCGGCTTTGTGCCGATGGCGCTGGCGCATGGCACCGGGGCGGAGGTGCAAAAACCGCTCGCAATCGTCGTTATCGGCGGGCTGATCACTTCGACTCTGCTGACCTTGTTCGTGCTTCCCG
>CAZPBD010000164.1:0-1838 GCA_964584655.1 uncultured Pseudobdellovibrionaceae bacterium
TCTTAACATACCGCTAGGATTGCATCATCGATTGAGAGGCACCGACAAGACTCGGCGCGGCTTAAGAGGCCTGCGCCTGGCGCCTTTGATAGGGTAGAACGATCATAAGCTGAGTATTTTTACATTCGTGATTAAAATAAAATTGTCCACCATGGGATTCAATGATTCCTTTCGAAAGACTGAGACCCAAACCTGTTCCACTTCCCACATCTTTGGTGGTAAAAAATGGGATCATCAATTTCTCACGAACATTTTCAGAAATACCGGGGCCAGAATCGGTAATTTTGATCACCACAGAGCCGTTCAAATTTTCGCTCTCTAACTTGATCCATTTATTTTCTAGGTTTGCGATGGCATCAAATGAATTATTCAGGGCATTCAAAAGGACTTGAGAGATTTCTGTGGGTCGGCATTCGATCAGAATGGGCTCTTGGATCAGATTATCAAATTGAATCCCCGAGTTTTGAATTCGTGTTTCACAAAAGCTCAAAGTGGTTTCAATAATTTCCTGCAGTGAGGCCACCTCAAAAGGATCTCCCTCGGTATCACGAGCAAAGCTTCTCAGTCCCTTAATAATTTTTGAGATTCTTTTAACAGTTTTATCAATGACAGTCAGTGAGTTCGTGAATTTTTCAGCTGGAAATGAAGGATCATGAAAAATGGCACTATTTTTAATTTGAAGTTGCATCAGTTGCACTCGACCCAAAATTGTAGCGAGTGGATTATTGATTTCATGGGCTAAACCGCTGGACATGACACCGAGAGCTGCCATTTTTGCATTTTGCTCAAGATGAGCTTTGTGAAGTGTGTTTTCAGTTTCAATCTTTTTGTACTGATCAATATCCACAACAGCCACCACTGTTTCAAGACCTTCAAAAGTCTCAATATTCTCGACGGATACAAAATGAGTTTTTGAAACATCATGACATGGCAATGACCACTCGAGTTGCAGTCGTCGCTCTTTTTTTTCATCCGAAAATTGTTTAATCATTTCCAAAAATTTCACGACTGAGCTCGAGGTCTTTCTTTCTTTTAGCAATTGTTCGAAATAGGAGTTGCTGCGAACATAGAGTCCACCTCTTAAAACTGCGATTCCACCTGGGAAAAGATTCATCATCTTTTGCAGCTCAAAGTTTTTCATCACTTGCTCAAGCCAATTCCCTTCTAAAATCACTCTTTGCTGAACCAAATACAGAAAAAAGAGTCCCAAAATAAAATTTCCACTCATTTGAAAAGTTGTGCCCTGATAATTCCAATTAAACATGTAGAACAGTGGCGCTAGAATCAAAAGTATGAAGAGGAGGTAGTCCCGTTTGGAAATGGAGAGAGAGTAACTTGCAGACGAGATCAGGCCTGCCATGACAGTAAACGAAATCAACAAGACCTTGGGATTACTGCCAGCCGCACTGAAAACAAGTATAAAGGTAGCAGCCCATCCAGCAGCAACAAAAAATGACAACATGGAGAAATGTAGATGCCAATTCTCTTGGACATTAAAGGCTTTATAGAGCCGCAATACGAGACAAAGGCTTAAACAAGACGCTGCAATCACTTGGAGTTGAGAAATTTGCATTTCATTTGAGAGAGTAAAAAAATAAAGTGCGATTAAAAAAAGACTTGCGAAGCTCGACATTCGAGAGTTCTGTGCCAAATGCAAAATACGATTTTCTCTGACAAATTCAAATTTTTCAACGCTCGCCTTATACACAAAGATCCAATGATAAAAGTTTCTTTATTGATCGGCGTTTCAAGTACACAACTTGAGTGTTGGAACTAACTAATTGCTGCGATGGCGGCTGGACCATGGGCTCGAAAAAGCTCTTCTTTGAGAAGTTGAT
>CAZPBD010000165.1:0-1826 GCA_964584655.1 uncultured Pseudobdellovibrionaceae bacterium
CAAAGATTTTTGTAGCTAATTTTTAGTATTTATTTGGGTATAGTTGGGCGCTTCATGCCTGCTGCGCTGGATGGTACAGGAGGAAAGTTGCAAGGGGCTGGCTGCCGGGTTTGGGCTGCAAACTTATACCTGCATGCACGTACAGAGCTTGGACTTAAACCCATGGCAAAAGTCGCTTGCAACGATTTCAACAAAAAGATGTATTTGCACGGGCCGGGTATATCAACCGGGTTTTGCGGTCTTCATCACGTGTTAGGCATCCGAATGACACTTCACACCACTACGCGTGTTCCTGTCGACGACACGTACGTTGCACTGGTTGGAAAAGCAGTGTACGTCTTCGCCTACTACGAATGGACTCTCATTTACATCATCGAGTACCTCAGAAACGGCTTCGTCGGGAAATACAGTCGCGGCAAGCCTCTCACGTCAGGGAACGTCAAGGATGAATTCCAGAAGACGATCGATAACCTGTCTCCATCTTTTCATAAGGTGCCCGTTTCTGACTTACAGAGAATCTGCGGTGAATTCGAAAGGCTGATCGTTAAGCGGAACGCGCTGATCCATGCACACCCAATCACGGACACGGACGGGACGCAGATATTGGCTTACCAAACTAAGGTCACCAAGCCACTACCCGATATGAAATGGCCCCAAAGAGAAGTCGAGTCAATCATCGCAGCCTGTGACGCCGCAGCATGTCAAGCCGACTCGATTCTTGAACACTTGCGTTAGCGCGCGGATGCCTAACCATTCGCTCAACCGGGCAAATTGCGGCATGCCGTCGTTTGTCCCGCCATTTCATTCTGAGTCAATGAACGTCACACCACAATACGCCGTTTAGCTTCAACTTTAGCTGCAAGAAAAAATGTCAAGTAATCTCACGGAAAAGCAAAAGGCGTCGATTTTCGATCGCTTCTGGCACGAATATGTGGTAACTCATGGTCTGGGTGGTATGAGTAAGAGTGATCTTGATGCATTGATAATCTGGTCGTTCGCCGAGACTATAGACAATCATGACCACTTCCTGCTGGGTCAGGAATTAAAGATCAAGGAGTCAAGAGTAAAAAGCCTGCTTGCGACTGGAGAAGTAAAGTTTGACGAAACACTTGTCGCTACGGCGTGGCAAAAAATACTAAAGGACTTGAGCATAGCAACCTTCGCAGTAGAAAGCTTGGAAAAAGGACAGGTTCGATTTCATTTGAAAAAGCAACATTACTTTCGTCACATACAACACCAAGCTCGCGAGCTGAATGATTCGTTCGTGCACAAATCAGGGTCTGAATACGTAATTGCAAACTTATCTATCCTCTATGAAATGCTCAACAACGCATGGATTGAGGGGCACTTTGGAAACGAGTGGACTGATGAATTGCTTAAAGAAGTCCAAAAATATATTCAAACTATTATCGGAAATATCGGTAAGGCGATCACTAGCAATGAGCTTGAACAACTTCGTTCAGCAAAATCCTCCAAACTATTTAAGGCTATTGAGCAAGGCGCAAATCTATCTTCAATAGGTAGCCTCATCGTCTCGCTGTATCAAACTGCTAACAAATAACTTCGGCGTTAACTATCCTTGCTTATTTGTGACATCGCAGTTGGTCATCTGGCCGCTTCAATTCACCCCAACCGCCGATACCCCCACCCAACCCGCATCCCCGTGGTGATGGCACAGAGCGCAGCAAACCCATAAGCCAAAACCGCAAAGTGTTCAGGCCAGATGCACATGGCGGCAAACACGCTGATGGTCTCGGTGGCTTCGGTCAGACCGCCCAAGAAGTAAAAGCTTTTGCCCGGCAAGGCGGTGTCGGTCAGGCCGCGTT
>CAZPBD010000166.1:0-1825 GCA_964584655.1 uncultured Pseudobdellovibrionaceae bacterium
TCCCCCAGCCATCTTGGGTTTGGATAAAGGGTGGGTTTAAGAGTGCTCAGGCGAGTTGAGCAGGCAAAATTTTGTAGCTAGTTTTTCGTATTTATTTCGGTATAGTTGAACGCTTCATGCCTGCTGCGCTGGATGGTGCGGGAGGAACGTTGCGAGCGGCTGAATGCCGGGTTTGGGCTGCAAATTTATACCTGCTTGCACATACAGCGGCTGGCCTAAACCCCATGACTCAGGCCGCTTGCAACGATTTCAACAAAAAGATGTATCGACACGAGCCGGGTGTATCAACCGGGTTGTGCGGTCTAAATCGAGTTAGAACTCACTGCAAAGAATAGCGCCATGCTCAGAGCACATGCAAGACAGAAGTTTATTGACACTTTGGAGAGAAGTTACTTTGGTATAGATAACTTCACCATTGAATTTGGCGATGGCCAACCAGATCTCGTGGACATCAGATTCCTGCCCAACTTGAAGTTCATCTTTGCGTCATTCGCTCAAGGTGGAAGTCAGATCATTTCTGTAGAAGCGCCGGGACTCAACTACCTTAGGGAAGAGCAATTCACGTCCAGCGGCATAGAGATGTGCGTTGCGAGACTGGAAAAATGGCTAGATCGAGTTCACGAAGAGACGATATCGACGAATCCATTTGCCAGAGAGATAAGCTCCCTGCGATCAGAAATCGATAAGAAGCTTTCTAGCCTCGGTCAAGAATTGCAAGACTTTTTCACAAGGGCTGAAGCAGAAAGTCTGAAAGCACAACTTGACGCCTTCGGTGAACGGCTCAACTCTCTTAGCGGAGAGAACGAGGGGCTACAAGAGACCATAAAGGAAATGGCCGCCACGATTGTTGATCTCAAGTCGGCAACCGAAGTCGTAAATAAAGGAACTTGGTTGCGAATGAGCAGTGGAAGACTTCTTACAGGATTGAAATCGTTCGCAAAGTCAAAGGAAGTTCGTGAATTCGCACTGGATGCAGCAAAACAATTCCTACTACCAGGTCCAAAGTGAGTTCTAACCATTCGCTCAACCGTTAGGCCGCAAGATGGATCAATCTCACGCTCAACGCATCATCGATCACTTTTCGAAGAATGCTGGTTGGGCATTGGAGCGAAATCATTTCTTTGAGACGCTATGCGCAGCGGAATTCCACTGGTTCTTCGTGCAAGGCTTGGATGCGATCCGTAACGGGTACTACGTTCCCGGCGTGTCCTCTTTGCTGAATGGCATCGAAGCCAGTATCCGTGTCACGATCGCCCAAGTGTCTAGCGCACCGAAAGGGAAGCCGCTTGACGAGCTATCGCCGTATCGCGTGCTGAGCAATAACCTAATTCTCAACGCCCGGGAGGTCGGCATGCCAGTGGAAGCGCTAGCATTTCCCTGCGAAGCCGATTTCCTAGAAAAACTCAAGACAGCGAAGCCCAATCGAGTCGATGTGGAAATAGTTCGACAGCGAAACAACATATGCCATGGTGATATTTTCGAGTTCATCAACAGAGACCTTGGACCTGAGAACACATTTTTCACACCCGAATGCGTACGCCCGCTCGCATTCACTCTCGTCGAAGTGAGTCATGTTTGGGCCGAAGAGCTCGGCAAATATCGTAGGTCGAAAGGTTTGCTCCACCATGACTAAGCTGCCTAACCCATCATTCAAGCGGGACGCCTAAAGGCGCCCCTTAATTTAAACGTTAAATGTCCTTGCTTATTTGCCCCATCCCAGCTGATCACATGGAGGCTTGACTTCACCCCAACCGCCGATACCCCCACCAAACCCGCATCCCCGTCGTCACCGCACACAACCCCGCAAACCCATAAGCCAACACCG
>CAZPBD010000167.1:0-1813 GCA_964584655.1 uncultured Pseudobdellovibrionaceae bacterium
AGTGAACTTCTGCGTCTGAATATCAAGTTGCCAACCACCAATCTTAGCCATGGATTGTAGATTTTCAGACAGAGATTTCGTTTCAATGAAATCTGAGGTCATCGTTTTCAATTTCTTGAGAGCCCGAAACAGGAAGTACAGGCTGACAACACTGACAACTAAAAGTTTTAAAATTAGCCAAAAATGCATACGTCATTATCGACAAAAGTGGAGAGACTGAACAGTCCAGTCATCATTAATTATTCCTTATCGGCCAGACTTTGGCCCAGCGAATCAAATATGAATTCCTAACTTTAATTCGGCATTTTGTGTGGTAGCAAACTGACTTATGAAAAATATTAAATTCTTAATTCTTGCCGTGATCTGTGCGTTCTCATTTTCATCCGGGGCTCAATATACACAAAGCTCCTCTCAAAATCCAAGTTTTAGCTGGAGCGAATACGCCAAAGACTCAGTCAAACTGCTTTATGAATGCAAACGTTATCCCACTTTTTGCACAACCGAACAAAAGCTTTTGCTCGCCAGTCTTGAAGGCCAAGTTCTGAATCATGAACATCTCAATCGGATTTTAGCCCAAGACCGAAGGCAGTCAGAATTTATTCCTTTAAGTTTGGATAACGAAGAGCTTTTAGCTTTAGCCGCAGCCACCAGCCTTGGGGTGGTGGTATTTTATAACGATCAGCAAATCACAGACACTGTCACAAGAAATAGATCCTCTGTGAAAGACACCATCTCAAAAGTTGGAAATTTTCTAGGTGAAGGGGCTTTCTTACCCATCGCTGCGGGCTCCTACTTTTTAGGGGTGTATTACAAGGACAATCGATTGAAGCAAGTGGGCCTTTTTACGGTCAGTGCCAGTCTTGCCATGGGAATTGTGACCGGTGCTACAAAGGCAGCCTTCGGCAGAAAAAGGCCTAACGAGGGTCAAGGACCCTACGAATTTTGGAGTTTTGGTAACAAGTCTTTCTATTCTGGGCACACGGCTCAGGCTTTCACCATTGCGACCGTGATCGCTGAACTTTACAAAGAAGATTATCCTGTGGTCCCTTGGGTAGCTTATGGTCTTGCTACTTTGACAGCTTACGCCCGGGTTTACGGAGAAGACCACTGGGCCAGTGATGTTTTGGTGGGTGCCATCGCAGGACATTTGATTACCAAGTGGACAATGAATCGGTACAAAGATCTCACGATTATGCCCATGATCGATCCCAGTCGTGACAGTTATTATATCGTTTTTAATTGGACGCCGGGGCACAAGGATCCCCCTTTGAAGTGTTTAGAAATTGAAAGCCCGATGCTAAAAGTCGACGCTTGTATTGCTGAGGCCATTGCCAGATCCAGTCGGTAGGCTTAACATTTTTAAAAAAGGAATTTTTATGAAAATATTCATGGTTTGTTTGGTTTTAGTATTGGCTGGTTGTGCTAGCAAAAATAAACACGATCACGCGGGTTTAGAAAAATACCGCCAGTGTTATCACCACAACGTCAAGATCTCGAAGGCGTGTATTGAAAAAAATGAAAATGGAGAGCCCGTCACAGCTCTACAATTAGAAAATGCGGCCTATCCGGGTCAATATAAGTAAGATTATTTACAAAAACTTTAATTTTTTGGGATAATTTTGAAATCCTTGGTTATGTTCCGGTTTTAAACCCCATGACCAGGAGTCCTTAAATGAAAATCACTTTAGTTGTCGCCTTGATCTTTGCTAGCAGCCTTTCGCTTGCTCGTTATAATCCATTTGAAGGTGTTGATTCTGAATTTTGCCCGGACATGAAAGTGACGAGTCGAAATAGTTTTGCCATTTGCCAGGCT
>CAZPBD010000168.1:0-1809 GCA_964584655.1 uncultured Pseudobdellovibrionaceae bacterium
TGTGGCTAAACAAGTAAAAATTCTCTAATCCCGAACGTGTTTATAAATCGCTTTTAGCATCTTTGTGGACCTCGACTTGCTCATTTTGAGACTCGAAAGAAAGGATTCCTTGCCATGACACATGTTTTAATCGGTGCCCTGACTTTCGTAGGTGTTCTAGTTCATCTTGTTTTTATCTTGGCCGTGAAATTTAAAAGAAATGATTTTGCTGATGTGATTTGGGGGCCCGGGATGCTTTTCGCAAGCCTCGGAGGACTGACTTTTTCCTGGTGGCTCAATCCTCAATTTCAATTTACAGATTTAGATGCACTCGCTCTGGTGCTCTTGGCTTTTTGGTCGCTCAGACTGTTTTTCCATCTTGGAGTTCGAACTCTGAGCCATGATCAAGAAGATATTCGATACCAAAAAATGCGTGCAGATTGGAAAGACTCTTGGATGATTCAAAGTTATTTGAAAGTTTTCGTGCTTCAAGGAATTTTGATGATCGTCAATGTCAGCCCTGTCCTATGGATTATTGCAAGCTCACAAAAGTCTCTGACTGGTTACAGCCTGGCAGCGGCAGCCGTCTGGGCTGTGGGATTTGTGATTGAATCCTTGAGTGATTACCAATTGACAAAATTTAAAAAAAATCCAGCCCATCGGGGGCAGTTGATCAGAACGGGTTTGTGGGGTTGGTCCCGCCATCCCAACTACTTCGGAGAAATTGTGCAATGGTGGGGCTTGTTTTTACTTGCGTTGCCCTTGGAAGGTGGCTTTTCCACAATCATAGGTCCTGTGATGATCACTTTTTTTCTGGTTAAGGTCTCTGGCATTCCATTGTTGGAAAAAAACATGCAGTCCAGAAGTGGATTTGAAGATTACAAAAAAACCACTTCTTTACTTATTCCTTGGCCGCCAAAAAAGTAGATTATTTCAACCAATCTTTTAGATACTGCTCAACTGTGTGCTCCGCCATCAATAAATATCCAAGCTTTGACAGGTGAAACGCATCCACAATCTGACCGCCAAGAACTGTTTCCATGGCTGGTGCATCCGTGCTCAAACCCGAGACTCCACCGTGGGTGTTCAAAGTTTCTCCAGGTTTTGAAATCAAAGTAGGCACTTTTGTTGTTTTTGGCAATAGCCCTGCCTCTGCGTGACCAAAGTGGTAATGCATCAGTCCTAAGTGATGAAGATAAGCCGTGTTCGGAACCTCAGATAAACTCAAGAATTTTTCAGACAAAATAATCAAAGCCCGGTTGATTTCTGCTGGCTCAGGAAAACCCATCTCTTCAAAAGCTTCAGCGTATTCGGGGATGGAGTGATTGGGTGTAAACCTGGGATAATCATAACCTGAAATGAGAAAGCGAACATCGGGTCTTGCCGCTCTGTAGATATCCAAGATTCCGGACAGTTTTGTTTTAAGATCGAGCACGAGACTATCTAATTGCTGAGGATTCATATTCTTATTCCAGGTGTTAATCACATCGTTGCCACCTAGACTGATATAAACCACTTTGACTGAAGGATCTTTTAGAGCTCGCAAAGTTTGCTCGTGCTGAGTACTCGTCAACCACTCGCTGACTTGAGCACCAACAATTGAGGTCAATGCACAATCTTTGTTAACTCCGGCATCCACAATGCCTGCTTTCACCAGGGCTTGGTCCAAACTTTTATACAGGCAGGACAAAAAAGCCCAACTATCACCAACGACCAGCACAGTTTTTTGATTGTTTTTACAAGATGACAGCCACACGCTGAGCAGACACAAGATGAAAATTCTAAGCACGACGAACCTCCGTTATACTAAGGTTCGGCACTCCTGGACTT
>CAZPBD010000169.1:0-1793 GCA_964584655.1 uncultured Pseudobdellovibrionaceae bacterium
GCAGGAATGCATGAGAACACAAAGGTTCGCCCAGGTAATGCTGCTAATGATTTTAAAAATAATAGTTTGCAAGATAAATTTAAGGCGATTTTGCCAGCATTTTTGCGGTCAGGAAATTACAAATAATCCGTTCGACAGTTTAGTTAAATAACTTTCTGAATTTTATAAAATATAGGTTCCGATAACCTGATAATCCTGGCCATATCCGATCATGCCGACAACCAAGTGTTCAATGCAGTTGGTTTTTCGGGATGTTTGGCGGCAGTCCACAAAACCACCAGTCATTCATGGCGTGGACTGCTTGAGTAAGCTCACTTGCGACTTGATTGCAACTTCTGAGGTCAAGTCTAAACGGATGATCGTATTGTTGGCACGATCTATTGATCTGAATGGACCCGTGACCACCACGAACTTGGGTGTATCGGGGTCATCGATATAGCTAGGAACAATCCGAGCTTTGGCCAGCCAAGCTTTGCCATTTATGGCGGCTTGTGCCTGCTTGACGGTTTCGTAGGCACCATGTTCCAACAGAAAAATGTTGTCTGGCAAGGCTTTGAGCCACATCTGCCCCTGCACAGCAATGGCGGGTAATGGTGCCATGACTTTTTCGATTTTGGGCAGTAGAGCGGACTCGACTTTAGTTTCTGCCACCGAGTTAGATAAGGCTCGATCTTCAGTTTCGGCCCTTTCAGTAGGTTTTTCTTTTACCAACTCTGGTGAGAAGGTTGCTAATTTATGAGTTGTTGACTCTGGCTCAAAAAAATCGCTGAAAAAACTTATATTTTTATACCATGCCGGAAAAAACCATACAGTCAAACCCAATAAAATGGCCAGAAAAAAAACAAGGGCCAAGCCCCAACTCTTACCATATTGACCAATTTGAGGCGCTTTCAATAAGCTTTCTGGAATAGATTTTTTTTCAACAGAGCCATCACTTGCTATGGCTCCACTTGCTCGAGCCTCTTCTCTATTTCTGGATTCAGTAATATTTTTGAAAAAAGCCAAAACAAATTCTTCATTGCCATTCATTTTCGATTGCTCAATGGCGGCTATTTTCTGCTCAGGAGTGGGCAGCTCTAAGATCCATGATACAAATTGTTCATTTTGTTGGGACAGTTGAATAATATGCTCGTTGACGGTCGAAAACATTAAAATAGCACAAACACCAGCCCCCGGGAATTTCAATAAAAGCCGACTGAATAAATTCAGATCGTGTGTTGTTAACGCATTCGCATCATGAATCACCCATATTTTTTCTGGCAGAAGACCATCTCGATGTTGTGTGGACACATCTAATTTAAGCGTAACCAGGCGTTTGTTGAACTGATGCAACAATGACGAGGCGTCCGTCGACTTAAATACCTCGACTGATGTTTCAGGTAATGCTTTGTTGAGGCGCTTAATTAATGTGGGCCCATAGTAGTCCAGCATTTCTTTGCTTTTGCTGGCGATGAGCACACTTTTGCCACCTTGCAATGCGGCTGTGGTGCAACTTTCCAAATACAAACGGTCAGCTGCATTGAAAAACATCTCAAATTCAGACGCATCATTGTGGTTGCCAGATTCAGACATGGATCTCAATAGCTAAGGTGGCTGATATGGCAATGATAAACACAATGTCAGTGGGCATTCGAACATCGCGATGGCAAGCTTGGCTCAAAAACAGCGGCTTTGATCAAAACGAAAAGCATGCAGCCCAGCTCTCTGTGCGCCTTGTGACTGTCGCTCAATCTGCCCTGTAGTTCGGCGCTTCTTTGGTGATCTGCACATCGTGGACATGGCTTTCGCGGATA
>CAZPBD010000170.1:0-1791 GCA_964584655.1 uncultured Pseudobdellovibrionaceae bacterium
CATGAACCTGGTTTCAGGAGCCGAAATATTTGCTGAAATGAAAACCCGCTCTTGCATGGCCTTTGACATGCCCATGGCATTGATGGGTTTACAGGCTTTGTCAGTTGAGACACCCATCACCGTGTGAACGGGGTAGCCATGTTCGCGAATGGCTCGAACGATGTTGTAGGCACCCATGCAGTTCGTCATGATGGCTTGCTCGGGGAAATACTCACAAGTCGGAACTTGTTTTAATGCTGCCGCGTTGATGACGAAGTCTGCGTTTTTAACAGCTGAACAAACATCTGCGTAGTCACGGACATCACCGATTCGGAATTCAAGAAGGTTTTTGAAGTTGTTGTAGATCACTTCTTCAGTGGAAATTTTCTTATGTAGGTAGGAAAGGCGCATGTAGTGCTGTTTGCCCTCGTCCCGGGACATGACGATGATTTTTTTGGGAGTTCCCATTTCACCGGATAAAACCCGGCGAACAAATGTGCGCCCCATGGAACCTGTACCACCCGTTACGAGCAGTGTTTTGTTATCAAAATAATTTTTAGCCGAGGTTGTCATAGTTAATCCGTTCTTCCCTTTTCATTGCCTGGATCATCTCAAGCCAGCCAGGTTTTTTAAAACCCGTCACTTTTGAATACAAGTCACAATTCAAAGATTTATCCAAAGCGTAATCTGACTTTTCCTGAATCTCAACACCACAGCTATAAACCTGATTAATCAGCTTGAGTAGCTCATATTTGCTGATTTTGGGCCCAGAAACTTGAAAAAGACCTTCGATCTGCGGAAACTTTTCGATCACCCGAATCAGCTCATTTGCCATGAAATTTGTGGTTAAACCCGAGTAAATCGCTTTTGAAAACCCCTGAACTTTTTTGCCTTTTTGCGACAAAAGCCATTCGACAATTTCAGTTTTTCCCTCGATTTCACGGCCAATTTTAGAGAGTCGATAGGTCAATACGCCAGGTAACTTAATCTCGCCTAGTGCTTTGGACTTCCCGTAAACATCTTGAGCGTCCGGCTTGTCATCCTCGGTGTATTCACCTTTTTGACCTGAAAAAACACAATCTGTGCTGAAGTGAATCAATTTAGCGTGGTGAATCTTAGCCCATTCGGAGAGATTGAGAGGAAGTTCAGAGTTGATCTGGTAATATAGCTTTTCATTTTTTGTGTCGTACTTGCGAGGGGTCAGTCCCACACAATTAATAATCCATTGAGGTCTAAAATCATTCAAACACTTTGAGGCTGTCTCAAAATGGGTGAAATCCACTAAATCATAAACAACTCTATTTTCAAAAATTTGAGCTTTATCAAAGTACTTTCTTGGTTTTCGCAAAGTACAGGCGACTTGGTTTTCACCAAAATGCTCTGATAGTTTTAAAAATGCCTGGTGTCCCCACATGCCTGAGCCACCTAGAACTAGAATTTTCACTTGTACTGCTCCAAATAGTCAGTGATTTGTTTTATAACGAGGTCCTTGCGATAATTTTCATTGAAGTAGCTCTTTGCATTGCGCCCGAACTCTGCTCGCATTTCAACTGAACTTTCTGCCATCTTTAAAATTGAATCTGCCAGCGCACTCGCATTTTCAGCGGGACTGGAAAAACCGCAATTTGATTTTAAAATCACGTTTGAACCTACACCATCAAGACTTGCAAGAATGGGCTTACCTGCAGCCATGTAGGCTTGAATTTTAGAGGGTATTGTTTTTGAAAAGATGGGGTCTTTTTTTAAAGACACAATCAAAGCATCGCTTGCTGCAAATAGGCCTGGCATGTCCTCAATGGGTCTGCGACCGAA
>CAZPBD010000171.1:0-1761 GCA_964584655.1 uncultured Pseudobdellovibrionaceae bacterium
CCTTCCATGTGCCTTCAACTGGGTTCAGGCTGTCAATGTACGCACCAGAGGTGGTGATTGGACCTGTGATGTTCTTCAGGCGGTAGTCGGAGGAGGTAGCGTAAGTAACCCCTGTTGTGCCGTTTTGGTCAATGTAACCAATAGGCGTTCCGTTGTACCTAAATATCGCAAAAGAAGAACCACCAACAGCTGCCGAGCCGTGACCAATAGTTATAGCTGAATTTGTTCCCGGCGTTAAAACAAGTCCCGGATTTGGGGTGGTCGTAGTCCCCACCAGAAAGTTACCGTTGGAGTCGATACGGGCGCGTTCGGAGCCGTTGGTGTAGAAACGCTGCGCTCCTGCACCAGCATTGTTCAGCCACAGGTCAGTGCCATCATGCAAGAGGTAGCCAGCCAATGAGCCACCATTGCTAAGCGAAAGGATGGACTGCGAACTGCCATTGATAGTGATGTTTCCGCGACCAGCGGCGGTTCCTGACGCTGCGGTTCCGCCAACAATCAGATTGCCTGAGGAGTCGATACGAGCGCTTTCTGTACCGCCTGCGCCTCGTTGGAACGCAATCACATCCGAAGCGCCCATAGACTGGATAAAGACTTTTCCAGCTACTGCTCCGACCCTACCAACGGCAACAGCGTTTGCATTGAGACTGAAAATAGAGCCTGTTGTTCCGTTAAGAGTAAAACCGCCATAACCTGCGTTTGCAACAGGCGAGGTAGTACCCACCCCCAAATTACCACTAGCATCCAGCGTCATTGCCTGAGTGAAGGTAATAGCGTTACCTGCTGTGCCGGAGGGAGCGGTGAACCAGCGGAAGGAGTCCACTGTGCTTTCAAAACGATTGGCTGTTGTAGTGTTTTTGTAAATCCAGCTTGTGCCGTTGTGAAAAGCGTTACATGCCATTCCAGCAACGCCGCTGTTGTTTGAATAAGATGAGTTGTAGAGCAAGTTGTCTATTGCCCTGTATCCACCGCCCCAAGCACTAGGAGTAACACCCAAGCCGAGGTTACCAGCGCTGTCAAGGCGCATGTAGTCAGTTCCGCCAACTCTAAACCGTATATTGCTTGCTCCATTGATTATTGAGTTGGCCCCGTTCATCTGAATGAACGAAGAGTAAGAGCCGGAGCTTGACAGTGTTAGTGTTACATCTGCGTTAGTAGTGCCGCCGTTAACCTCAAGGCGACTTGCAGGAGAACTCGTCCCAATACCCAGATTACCTGAGGTATCAAGGCGCATGCGCTCTGTGTTAGCTGTACCTAACAAAATTGGAGTAGAAGATTCCGTAAATAACCTAGCTTGGTTATCATAGACTTGTGTATATAAAACACGTGTGCCATCAGAATGTCTAATCTGGCCATACTGAGGCCCGGTAAATTGAGCTAATGTTGTTGATGCAGATAAAACATGAAAACGAGAAGTAGGTGAATTAGTCCCAACACCAAGATTGCCCGAGCTATCAACACGCAAACGCTCCGCACCACCCGTAGTCACAGCCAGTGTGTCAGCGGCAGGGAAGAACAAGCCGGTATTTTCATCGCCAGCAGCGCCAATAGACGCTACAGAAGCAGAGCCTGCGTTGACATCAATAATGCCGCCAGTAATATTTACAGACTCAGGGTTCATGTAAGCCATGCCACCCAAATACTGGTTCAGTGGAATCTCGTTTGGTGCGGTACCAATGTCTGTCTGCTCGACCAGCGCGGAGCTGGTAATCCAGCCATGAGCAATCTTTGCCTGAGCATCGGCAAGAGGAATCTTACCGG
>CAZPBD010000172.1:0-1732 GCA_964584655.1 uncultured Pseudobdellovibrionaceae bacterium
AGAAAGCAAGGCTCGCCAAACAAAGCTCATCCAATGTTTTAAAATGGTGAAACAATGCGCCTTTGCTTGATTCGGTTTTCTTAATCAATTCACTGGCAGATAGAGCCTCTGCCCCTTTTTCTGCAATGATTTCGAATGTTGCAAAGAGAAATTTTTCTTTGAGAGAACTAGGTGACATTTCCCTGTTATAAAACGATCCCACTTGCACCGGAGCAATTGTCTCAAGCTGAGAAGGTAAAAATTGTGGGGCAGGCTTTGTCATACTTATCATCTCGGCTGTTTCCATTTCTTTATTTAGAACGATAAGCCTATAACAAATCAAAGAAAAAACTTTTAATGTCCAGAGATTCAGGACTGCTACTAGGCTCGTATTTTCATATCAGCTTGAGACATAGTTTATAAAGCTTTAAACTTTAACGTCAACAGTCAAGACACTCGATAGTTTCTAGAGGCTGTGATCCCTTGGAATGATCTCTATAAATTGCCACCGCTTTTAGTTTAAGTTCCCAGGCTTGAATCAATAATTCCGAGATATCCCGTGGAGTTGCCGATTGCGGAAGATTGACTGTTTTAGAAATCGCACCAGAAATGAAGGGTTGAGCCGCCGCCATGATTTTGAGGTGAGCCATGGGCTTTAAAGGAAATTCACCGTTCGCAGTTTCAAAAATTGGCTCTAATTCTTTTGAAATTAAGCCTTTTAGACTCTTGGTCAGAACCATTTTATCTAGAATTTTTTGAATCTCAGCGTCGTTTAAGCCTTTTACTTTTAAAGCAGGACCTACGGATTGATTGATCATCTCGATGGACCCGCCACCGACCAAAGTTTTAAACTTAAACAAAGAAAAGTCAGGCTCTATTCCAAAAGTATCACAATCCATCATAAGTCCAATGGTACCTGTTGGCGCAACCACTGTGGCTTGAGCATTGCGATAACCATACCGAGTGCCTTCAGATAAACAGCTCTTCCAAAGTTGATTGGAGAGCCCATGCAATGGCTTTAAATCATTGGACACAGTCATTTTCAGACTGGCCTGCATATGTTTCTTGATTACGTTCAGCATCACATTCTTATTTTTCTTATACCCAACAAACGATCCCTTATACTTGGCCATCTCAGTTGAAGTGAGATAAGCTTGAGAAGTCATCAGAGATGAAATCACGGATGTCCACTGACGTGCAGAATCTGAATCGTAACCGTGTCCCAATCTCATCATCGCAGACCCAAGATTTGCATAACCCAGACCCAAAGGGCGATAGTCGTGGGAATTCTGAGCGATTTCTTCTGTCGGGTAACTCGAGTAATCGACTAAAATTTCTTGGGCAATGAAAAGAATTCGAGCCGCATGAAGAAATTTTTCAGATTCGAATTTTCCGTCGTTAAAAAAATGAACTAAATTGAGTGATGCAAGATTGCAGGCCGAGTTATCTAAGAATAAATATTCTGAACACGGATTACTCGCTCGGATTGGAGCCGTGTTTGAACACGTGTGCCACTCGTTGATCGTATCTGAAAACTGGACACCGGGATCTGCACAGGACCAAGCCGCCTGCGACAGTCTTGACCATATTTCGCCACTAGGAAGCTCTTGAATTGTTTCTTTTGTTCGAGAAGACTTAAGTTTCCACTTTTCATTTTTTAAAAGTGCTTTCATAAAAGCATCAGAAAATCGGACTGAATTATTTGAATTTTGTCCTGAAACTGTTTTGTAGGCCGCTCCTTCAAATGCAGAAC
>CAZPBD010000173.1:0-1724 GCA_964584655.1 uncultured Pseudobdellovibrionaceae bacterium
GCAAATGATACAAGAAAACAGTTCACCATCAATTATGATATTTTAAGTGATGTGGTTTCTATGGGTGTTGAGGACGGATACGGAACTCAAAAAATTGCCTTTAGAAATAATGGTCAAGAAAGAATGCGAATCACTCAAGATGGAAGTGTCGGTATCGGAACGACAATTCCTAGCAGTTTATTAGATCTTAATGGGGCCTTCACTCAGCGAAGTATGGCGGCTCCTGCTTTGGCACCTGGTGGGCAAGGTCGCATCTATTTTGATTCCACTTCCAATCGATTTCAAGTTTCACAAAACGGTGGAGCCTATGTGGATCTAATCCCAGCGGCTGGCCAGTTAGGTGGAACAGGGACAACTAATGCCATTCCTAAATTTACGGCAGCAGGAACTATCGGTGATTCAGCGATCGTGGATAATGGAACAACCATCACGGCCACAAGATCCATCGCCACTGCAACAAACCCTATCGCGACAGGTGCCACAGTGAATTTAGCAACTTCTAATACTCACACTTTGGCTTCTGTGGGTGGAAGTGCCATAACAATTCAAAATCAATCCAATGGTGGAGTCTACAATATCGTCATCGAAGACACAGTGTCTCGAACCTACACTTTCACTGGCTGCACAAGCACATTTTTTAAGCCTGCAAATGCACCAACAGCCGCTGGTACTCGAACTGTTTATGGTCTGATGACAATTCAAAAAGGTGGCAACTGGGATTGTTATGTGACCTGGTCAACAGGTTTCCAGTAGATGAACAACTAGGAATTGACAATGAAGAGCTGGATTAAATTTCAATTTAGAAATAGATCGAAACAAGCAAAAGTCTTGCTTGTTCTCTTTTCTGTTTTGCTGATTTCAAATTCCAGTTTTGCCCAACAGATGTTTTTCCATTTGCTAGGTATGGATCGTTATCCTGCCTTCACTTGGACGGGAAATGGTTCCGATGCACTTTGGACCACAGCTCAAAATTGGTCTGATAATTCAGTCCCAGGCGTGGGAGATAAAGCTCACTTCATCGGCTCTGCGTGTACAACGAATTGCTCACCCACAATCAATACGAGCATCAGTCTTTTAGGTCTTGAGATGCGAGTTGATTATGCAGGCACCATCACGCAAGGAGCTGGCAACACCATCAACATTGGAACCCAAGGGTGGTTACAAAATGCAGGCACTTTTGTCGGCTCTGACGCCAATATCACAAACGCAGGTGATTTTCTTATTTCCAGTGGAACTTTCACCTCAACATCCGCCGTTTTTTTACAGCGTGGAAATTTCACGATTTCCGGTGGGACCTACAATCACAGCAACGGTCGCTTGCGTTTTGATAACCAAAACACGGATGCCACGATTCGACTTAAAAATATCACTCTGAACTCAACAGTGAATCTGTTTGATTTGCAGTATGCCGGCGGCATAAGTGGAAGCGCAGATCCTTACACTTGGAATATGGTTTCAGGTTCTTTTAATGTATTGAATGAGTTTAGAATGGGACGAACTCAAGCAGGATCATCAAGCTCAATCACCGCAAATGGTGGTCAAATATTTTTAAAAGGGAATCTCGTACTTGATCAAGCTAATATCACGGCAGGACTTTCCAGCGGTGGTGGCACGACAATATTGACCATTGATGGAACTGGTAATCAAACTTATTCATCGGCGACAACAGGGTCTGCTCCTGCCATGATCATCAACAAAGCTTCTGGAACATTTGAGCCTTTGCC
>CAZPBD010000174.1:0-1713 GCA_964584655.1 uncultured Pseudobdellovibrionaceae bacterium
CAAATGCAGCAAAGAAGATTTTAACGAAACGTGCTTTGGAAAAGCTGTATGACTACGCTTGGCCAGGTAACGTTCGAGAATTACAAAATGAAATTGAAAGACTATTTGTATTAGCCGGCGAGGAAACAAAGCTAATGGCTGAGCATTTATCTGGAAAGATCTTAGAGTCCGCTGAAAAGACAAAGGTTCAAGGTGCTAGACTTCAAGGAAAACTAAAGGATGCATTAGAGGATCTCGAGCGTGACATGATTCGTGAAGGCCTCAGACGTACAGGCTGGAACAAATCAAAACTTGCCAAGGAATTGGGAATCAGTCGAGCTGGACTTATCATGAAAGTTGAAAAATACGGGCTTGATAAGCGAAGGCTGGCTCGAGCTTAGTTTTAAATTATCTTGAGTAGGGGTCTTCGTTCACATTTGTGTTCGCACTGCCCCTGCTTGATTTCTCTCGAAGATTCGAATTAAATCTTGAAATAACCTGCACATTTTGGGTCGCTGGATTAACTGAAATTGAAATTCCACTTTTTTCATCTACATGGAACTCTTCATATCTAACATTGTGAGATTTTTTATCGAGATTTTTCTTCATCGTGAAAGATGAACTAGGAAATCGGCTTCTTAAGCTTTCAAGACTTGTCTCTAACTCTCCCTCGAATGGTATCCAAAGATATCCGATTACTTTATTAGTGGGTTTTGAAATATTCACTATAAGCCTTTGAAAACCTGTTTCCTTGTCATTATAGTTCAACGAGTAAAAATCATCTTTCTCAAGTTTAATTTCTGGGTTGCCAAGTTTCTCTAAAACATTTTCTGCCATGCTTTCGTTTATCACTAAGCTCGATACAAAATCAAAATTCAAGTTTGACTTTATTACTTGAGTTGACTGACATGAAACTATAAACGCAATGAAAGTTAGAAGCATTATTTTCATTTCTTTCCTTCCTTTAATTCACTTCCGAATTTTTTTACAAACCAATCAAACGCAGCCGGAGTAATTTTTTTAAGCTTCTCAGACTGGTAAACGAAAAACTCCAAGTTGTTCGCATAGTCTTCCTCGCTGGAAACCTTACCATCCTCCTTAGTATAACCGCTTTTTCTTCCGGTATCATAGTATTTGAATTCTTTATCGTACTCGTAACGCCAACCAGTTGCTCGACGATAGTCCTGTCTACCTTTGCTTCCAATATCTAGATAGTTTTGGTGGGCTAATTCGTATGCAATTATATGCGACAAATTGCCTTTAGAACTAAATGCTGAATCGTAAAGTACAATTATACCATCTGCACCAGAGGCTGGATTGGGATAATCTTTAGATTTACTAAGCCTATATATTCCAGTTATTTTACTGCTATAAAGATATTCTGGGACATCTTCCATTGCTTCAACAACCCTCATTTTTTGACTATCAGTCCAAGCTCCAACCTTCTCAGACTTATGCGGCCAATTAATAGGCACTCCGTCTTGGAATTTTCCAAATGTGTAGTCGTAGGCTTTGGATCTTATTTTACAATAGGTTTTGACGTTTGAAGCACTAACAAATGTACCATCGGCACGCACATACGCTGATCTAAAATGGCCGTTAACCTTAAATTCGTTTGGAGCACACAAATCATTTTTGGCTAGAACAAAATTTGTTAAAAGTAATAGGCTTAAAATGTTCATCTTTTAACTTCATCAGAACTACATTTAAAAGTCACTTTGCTAGTGAAAAAAT
>CAZPBD010000175.1:0-1711 GCA_964584655.1 uncultured Pseudobdellovibrionaceae bacterium
TGGCTCAGAAGGAGGGACTCGAACCCCCGACCCAGCGGTTAACAGCCGCTTGCTCTACCAACTGAGCTACTTCTGAACTGGAAAAATGAAATTATGTTTCGGCCAGCTTCTTGTCAAGTTCTGGCCTCTAGTTTTGCGTAGGTCGAGCTTTCAAATCTTTCAAAAACTCTGAAAGTCCTGATGATTTAAAAGGGAGTCCATCAATACGAAAAAGCTCCATGAGCTCGTCCGATTCTAAAGTTCGAACTCCTGCTCGCGCTTTGGCGATCAACAAAGGCTTGAAACCTGTTTGCTCAGTGATGGGGGTTTCAATTGACTGCATCTCAACTTCACAGACCTGATGGGTTTCAGTGGCTGATAGTACCTGATTTCCATCAGCCCACCCGACAGTTTCAGTCTGAAGTGGGCACCACTTCCAGCTCTTTTGTGAGGTCGGATTAAAAAACAATTCTAAAGAAGACTGAAAGCTGGGGGTCTTGGTGTATTGCATAGCGTAATAAACCCCGGCAAGTCCTGCCACCATCGCCAAAGTTAAAACCACAGACCTCGTCAGTTGCTTTGATTTTGATTTCATCTCAAAAGCTTAAAGCTAAAATACGAAGCCGTCTAGAGCTCTACTTTAATGTCATCGGTAAATTAAGAACTTCATCCATTGAGAGGACGACTTCAGAAGAGTCCTTCGTGAGGTAGTCATTCCCGTAGGCACCGTGGAAGCTGTACTTCACAAGTGCAGCTCTGAGTGGGGTATGGATGACAAGTTCATATTTTAAAAAGCGAAATCCTGTATTGATTCCGATTGGCGTACCGACGGGCCCTATAAAGAAGAGGCTCCCATTACCTTCAGACATTTTAATTCCTTTTTCTGAAGTCACAGAAGAATACCCACCGCCAATGAGAGTGAGACCAATATTAGTTGAACGGCCCTTAAATGAAGTCAATAGATCGCCGATTCGTCCATCATTCAAATTACTGAAACTACCCGTTTTTAGGTCATCATCACCAAATCCGATGAACTGGTAAAACTCACCACCACCGCCTATTTTTCTTAAGGTAATATTCACTGGAAGTTCAATTTCTCGCTTCAGAAAGTAACGCTCTTTGG
Organism: uncultured Pseudobdellovibrionaceae bacterium; assembly: GCA_964584655.1. Classification (GTDB taxonomy): domain Bacteria; phylum Bdellovibrionota; class Bdellovibrionia; order Bdellovibrionales; family Bdellovibrionaceae. Next base: position 1,103 of record CAZPBD010000175.1, read on the forward strand.
GAATCGAGCCCGTGTACACAGGAATCCCTTTCGATGTAAAATAGGTCACGCTGACGATTGAGATCAGATACAGCCCGTCACGCTCAATAATTCGAGCTGTCTGAACGCTATTAGCTTTGGTCAAAACCTCTTGCATGGTTAAAACGGCAGCGAAAGTTGTGTTGGAAAACGAAAGAATTAATCCCATTCCAAATAATAAGACACGATTCATAGACACCTCGATCTTGAGGAAGCACGGCGAATGCCAGGCAAAAACGAATACGAACAATCGGTAGGCCGTCTAGCTGTTCAAATAGTGAACACCGGGGCTATTCTCGGCGCAAAGCAGTAATTTGAGAGGGAAAATTGGTGCACTCGGGAGGACTTGAACCACCGACCACCTGATTCGTAGTCAGGTACTCTATCCAACTGAGCTACGAGTGCACAAGATGAGACAAGAATCTCAAACTTCTAAACCCTAACCAATCGGAAATCAAGCCCGAGCGATTTTTTTCATTCATAACCACTTTCAAAACTTGATCTTAGCCGGCACCCTATGGCAGTATGAGAAAGATTTACAAGATATCGTCTTGGAATCAGTTGTGAAATTCTTTGAAATACTATCGCGGA
>CAZPBD010000176.1:0-1702 GCA_964584655.1 uncultured Pseudobdellovibrionaceae bacterium
TGTCCTCTCTTGTCTGGGGAGCCGCACAAATTCGAGCCATGGGCCAAGTGATCTCAGCCACCACTCATTTTTCTACAGAGATCACCACCTTAGTGAGTTTTTTAATCGTTCTGTCTTACTGCCTGATGGGTGGACTTTTGGGAGATATTTTAACGGATTTTGTTCAAGGTCTACTTTTAGCCTTAGGGCTTTCGATGATCTTTTATTTTGTTTTAAAAAACGAAGGTTTCGAAATTATCATGAATCAGCCAAGTGAAAGGCTTAACCTATTAACTCCGGATGAGACTTGGTGGCAAAGGCTCGATCGATGGTCCATTCCCATTTTAGGATCACTGATCGCACAGGAATCTATCTCTCGACTTTTTGCCACAAAAAGTCCGAAGGCCGCTCAAGGGGCTGCCATTTCAGCTGCCATGATTTATTTGGTCTTGGGATCCATTCCCGTTTTACTCGGCCTTGTGGGACCCACACTTCTTCCTGGTGTGATTGATAAAGAACATTTCCTGATTGCTTTGAGTGAAAAATATCTTCCGCCCTTTGCTCAAATGCTTCTCATCGGCGCTTTACTCTCTGCTATTTTATCAGCGATCAATAGTATTATGCTGGCAACCGGTGGTCTTTTTTCTCACAACTTGTTATCGGTCATCCTGCCAAAGACCTATTCAAAAAATCCACTTCGCATGACAAGACTTTCGGTTTTTATTTTAGCATTTGTTATCTATGCCATTGCTCACTTTTCTGATGGAATCTATGAACTTGTCGAGTTGGCCTCATCCTTTGGATCAGCAGGCCTTGTGGTCATCACGATATTTGGACTTTGGACAAATCTTGGAACGGCCAAGATTGCATTGTGGACTTTAATTGTGGGTGTGGCCTCGCCGATTCTATTTGAATATTTTTATCCCACGGAGGCTCCGTTTTTAATTTCTTTGGGGCTTTGTACGATATTATTTTTGGGCCTGTCGGTACTTAATCAACGAAATAAGTCTGCCCGAATGTTGGCGCAATAAAAGCATCAGACTTGATCGCATTCTTATCTAATGCCGCTTTCAATTCTACAAGGGGCTGATCAATTCCCTCATCCGTTAATTGAAAAGTTCCGAAATGCACTCCGAAACTGATCTTTGATTTTAAATCCATATGAGCTTGAACGGCTTCTTCTGGATTCATGTGTTGATCTTTCATAAACCAGCGAGGTTCAAACGCACCGATGGGAAGAAGGCTGACATCCATGGGACCCATTTTTTTAAAAACCTCTGCAAAGTGATTCGCATATCCCGTATCCCCTGCAAAATAAATTTTTCTTCTTTCTGATTCAATGACGAAAGATCCCCAAAGACTGGCGTAGCGATCAAAAACTCCCCGAGCTGACCAGTGCTGACAAGGCGTGAAATGAATTTTCACACCTTCTTGAGTCGTAAAGGTCTGCCACCAATCCATTTCCTGATACTTTGTGATTCCCACTGACTTTAAAATTTCTCCGTCACCCAGTGGCACTAAAAACAAGGGATCCTGAGCGTCTGCTAGTTTTTTAAGACTGGGTAAATCAAGATGGTCATAGTGATTATGAGAAACTAAAACCAAATCAATTTTTGGTAGTTGATCTAAGTGAATTGATGGAGCCCTGGCTCTTTTGGGTCCTGCCCAGGTCAGAGGACTGGCTCGCTTGGACCAAATAGGATCAGTTAAAATTGTCACATCT
>CAZPBD010000177.1:0-1697 GCA_964584655.1 uncultured Pseudobdellovibrionaceae bacterium
CAGGGCGCGAACAGTGCACCCAGCAAGCCGCGCAGCAGCGGCGCGATGATGGCCGTCGATAATCATCATAATTGACCCATAATCAACCGCGCGGATCGGAGGAAACGCTACGCCGCTTCGCATATCTTCAGCAAAGCGAGCAATTTTTGCTCCAGATGTTTCATGCGGACCGCGCAAGATGTTTGGGTCAACGTCGCAAAGTTTTGGGCTAAGCATTTCAAATCTCCTTATGCGCCCACTCTAAACGCAAATGCCCCCCTGTCAAGCGCAATCAATTTGACTTTCGCGGCCATGTTCCTATGTTCATAAAACTACGGCGCGCTTATTAGGCTGTCCGCCGCCTCCGTGTGGAAACTTAATCGCGCTGCCTTGCGAAAACCCGCTGCCATAGCGTCGGTTGCGCTATCGGCTCAATCGGCCCTGCAACGCGCTGCCGGTATTGATAGCCTGTTCTGGCGTTCCAGTTGTTCTGACCGCTAGTCCTGTGCATCATTGCGATTCCTTTCGGCTAACATTGCGTCGTATCGCTCGCCCAAACCAATGAGGCATATTGTCAGAATGAATGCTGCTATTGCTTTGAAGCCGGTAAGGAAAAAAGCTGCTCCGATACCGCTAACAACACCCGCCCAAATTGTTGCGTAGTTGCGCTGTAGAAAGCCCATCACCCCTCTCCCTTCAAAACAACACGCTCACGGATAAGGGCGATGCCTGCTTGGTTGGGCCGCATCAGTCTGCCGCCCGCTGCCAGCCAGAAGGCGAATACTCGCGCTGCCGACGAATTTCATAGATGCCCGGCTCAAAGCTAATTGCCTCGTGCGTATCAGTTGGGCGCAGATGCTCCAACGCAGCAGGTTCGCCTTCGATTTGCAGCCAGCCACGCATTTCGTCCATCTTGTCCTGAAACATGCGAACGGTCGGGCGCTCCATGACAACATGGTGATGGCCGGTTTCCGAGTGCGTCACAATGTAAGCGCCATTTTCTGGCGTTACAGAAACCGCATTTGCGGGCAATTCAGCAACGGGGATGAGCATCACGTCGCCTTGAGCAATGGCCGTTCCGATAATGTGTTTTGCGATCTTCATTTTACTTCTCCAATTAAGTGCGGAATTGCACTTGGTCTAAAATCTGCGGGGCAATGCCGTAGGTGGCGGCATTGGCTTCCCTCGCTGTTGAAAACTCCATGCCGACCGGCAAAGCAAAGGTGCGTCCCGTTCCACATTGCACTTTCAAAAAGCGTTCCGTCCCGTGGTCGGGCAAGTCACCCTGCCACAGTTCGCCAACCTGCGGATTTGGGTTCGCGTCGATCAACTTTGCATTAGGCAAAGCGGGCAAGATATTGTGCCAGCCCCGCATTTCGCAGGCGATACGGCGTTGCTCGGTGTTGTCGATTTTTAGGCAATCGGCGGCTTCCGGAGGCCCGTCCTTTATCCATTCGGATGTGATAGAAATGCCGCGCCAAGCATACATCGAATAGCCATCTGCATATTCAACAGCAGGGCCGGTTTCGCAGTGCAAGCGCCGCTCGCCATCCCATTTAACGGCTGCGGGCTTTTCGGAAGCGATGACGACCCCGCCATATGGCCACCACCATTCGCACTGGCTCGAAATAGCCTCCATCGTATCGAGTGTTTTTGCCGCGCCGTCTGGATATTGGACGCCGATAGTTTGACAGAAGCGGTAGAAAGAAAGCCAATAT
>CAZPBD010000178.1:0-1697 GCA_964584655.1 uncultured Pseudobdellovibrionaceae bacterium
GTTCGTTTATTGACTTTAAAATAACTGTAATAGCTTGCTCGCACTTTTTGATTTGATCGTCTATTTCTAAATCGATAAAGTTTAATTGCTCGTTGAGGTTGTTTAATAGTATGCTGTATTTTGGGTTCAAGAGTCTGAAATTATGAAATTTTAGTTTACCATTATAATTCAACCCTCCGAATTTAGAAAACTTAGGAGGGTTAAGTGAAAATTTTATAGGTCATTGATACTGTAGTCTATCTTTTAAAATAATATCAATAAATGTTTTAAAATTTTCTAAACTTCTATATTTATATAAAATTCTTTCCAAAGTGTCAATTTTAATTATTGCGTACTAAATTAAGTTTGAGTATTTGATGGCTTTAGATGTAAATTATTTAATATTTCTATATGAATTTGCTACTTGAATAATTCTTGGCTCGTTTATATTTGTTGGATTTGCAGCAAAATCTTGTGCTAATTCGACAGAAATAGTAATTGCTCCTTTATCTGTTAGTACTACTTCATATTTAAAATTATCATTTTCAAAATGTTCAATATAATTTCCTATTTGTTGATTATGTGGTCTTGCTAAATCTATAATACCAATAATACTTGCTAAGTTTTTATTTGTTTTTTTCATAATTTTAATTTTTTGCATTTTTTTTAGATAATTTAAAATATAATATCATAATTAATATTTATTCTAGAGAATTGACTGTTTAATAAAACCGATGAGCGCAAGTCTCTTAAAACTTGATCAGAAGGATGCCCATATTTGTTACCGTAACCAAAATTGCATACAGTAACTACATGATTTTCCCAACGATTAATATTTTCCCCAATATTTAATTCTTCAAATGAAGTGAAATCCCAATTTTTAGAAGAACCGTGATGAGGTATTTGAACTACATGAACATTTAATAATTTATCTTTAAATGCTTGAGGAAAATTGATTGGGTTGTTATTTGGGTTAATTGATATATCACCCAATAAAAGAGTTCCTAACATTGATTTTTTATTATCATTATTAAAATGATATTCCTTGTAAAAACGGTTATAATAACGATAATTATTTCTAACATAATTTAATTCACAATTAGGATAAATTTCTCCACTCAAGTGTTTAAAATTAATTGGTCCGTGTAGAAGGACTAGTCCATGAGAATTGATCTCGCCAATACAATCCGTATAGCATTTATGAGCTTTTTTTCGATTGTTGGTAACAATACTTTTTAAATCTTCAAGCGATAAAACTTCCGTTATTTCTTTATTAAACTTCTTCTTTAAGCAAGAATGTAATTTTTCTATTGCAGCTTCATTAACATCTTTCACATAGTTTGTAAATTCCCAGTTTTTTTTGATAAAAAATTGTAAGTTGTTTTCATAAACGGAAACGTTAGCTTGATTATATAATTCATCTATGTTACTTGGATTACCTTTTGGATAAATATTTTCTAACTTATCATTGTTGCTGTCGTAACCAAAATATTCTATTTCGTTTTTACTATCAGGTTTAATATAAAACTGTTTTGTTTTTTCACTGTTACTATTAATAAACTTGTTAGGACTATCAATGAATGAAATATATTCATCAATTGTTAAGTTATTTTCATAATAATTATCATTCGAAATTGAAGTTAAAAAAAATTGTCTATGCTCTTTTTTGATATAGGGTAAAAAAATATTTTTCACATTGAACTATGTCAAAGGTCGCA
>CAZPBD010000179.1:0-1672 GCA_964584655.1 uncultured Pseudobdellovibrionaceae bacterium
CCGAAGTCACCCCCGAAGTCACCCCCGAAGTCACCCCCGAAGTTGGGCGCTTGCTGCAAGTGCTGGTCGGGGAGATGAGTCGGGCCGAGCTCATGGCCAGTCTGGGTCTCAAGGATGAAAAACACTTCCGTGAAAGTTACCAGCAGGCCGCAGTGACCTCGGGCTTGGTGGAAATGACCATTCCCGACAAGCCGCAAAGCCGCAACCAAAAATACCGGCTGACTGCAGCGGGCAGGGCATATGCCGCTTGTGGAGATGACAATGTCAACGGGCCAGCTTGATATGGGAAAACCGGTTCTGTTTTTGAAGCAGTTGCAGTTTTTCTTCCAGTTGCAATACAGATTGCCCAGTTTCCAAAGCGGTCGAACTGGCCACAGCGCGCAGCAGTGCCCGTTGATTGATGGGTTTGCGTGTTGGCGTAGAGGGTTTTTTCATGAGCAACAGGATTTTGCAACACGGCACCACTCTCTAAACTTTCAAACGATTCAGCGACTGCATGCAAAATGACTCTCACAAGCTCACACAAGGTCACACCATGAAGCCCAAAAATCAATTTTCTGAAAAGGCGCTGGAGTCTCTGGAGACCCGCATTCCACAATTGGCACAGGCTGCTTTTTCGCAGGCACATTTAAAAGCGCTGACGTTCAGCGGGAAGGTGCTGCAGGTGTCTAACGGGCGCTTGGTAGAGCTCAGCGCTGAAGGCTCGGTGCGTGTGATCAAGCCGGTTGAGCCATCGTTTCGGGTGCAGGCTGGCGTCAAGCGCGTTCGCAAGGGCACCCGTTCATGAGTGGCAGCCAACCCAGACTGCGTGTGTTTGCAGGTCCTAACGGGTCTGGCAAGAGCACGCTCAAAGAGGTGTTGCCAGAGAGCTTGTTGGGCATTTATGTCAATGCCGATGAAATTGAAAAACTGATACGAATCGATGGCCATCTCTCGCTGACGGAGTTTTCAATCGAAGCAACGGCAGCGGAGTTGGGCGAATTTTTGGCGCATTCCACGTTGTTGCAGTCTCAGGGCCTGCAGGCCGATGCCAGCCGCATGTTGCTGCAAGACGGTCGCGTGGTGTTTCAGGATTTGCTGGTCAATTCATATCACGCGTCGGTATTGGCTGACTTTATCCGCCACAAGCTGTTGAGTGATGGGACTTCGTTCACGTTCGAGACGGTGATGTCATCGCAAGACAAGGTGGACTTTTTGTGCAAGGCGAAGACGGAGGGTTTTCGCACCTATTTGTATTTTGTGGCGACAGAAGATCCGGCAATCAACATTTCGCGGGTGCAACACAGGGTGGCCATGGGTGGTCACACTGTGCCCGAAGAAAAAATCATCAAGCGTTACCACCGTTCTCTGGCTTTGCTCAGTCAAGCGGTTGCTTGCTCAGATCGCGCTTATGTTTTTGACAACTCTGGCGAAGACAAGGTGTGGCTGGCAGAGGTAACGGACGGCAGCGAATTGGAAATGAAAACCGATGTGGCACCGCATTGGTTCAAGGCAGCCCTGTGGGATGCTTTTGAAGGCGACGATGTGGTCTGACAAACAAGGGATTTCAGCGTGAGCACAGCATTGCGGCCCGAGCGGGTCACACAAAACCGCGTGGTCGAGCGCATCACACGGCCTGTGGCCCAAGGTGGCTTGGGTTACGCCTATTTGGGCGACTGGAGCCAGCGCGACG
>CAZPBD010000180.1:0-1650 GCA_964584655.1 uncultured Pseudobdellovibrionaceae bacterium
GAAATACCCATTAAGTCGTGTTTTAATCGTAATCCAACAACAGTCATTTCTTTTCTAACCCAATTATCATCTAATTGTGTGAATTGATAAGCATTGTTAATTTGAATTGCTTTGAGTCTTCTTGCGTGTTTTCTTCCAATTCCCCACACATCCTCAATTTTAGTCCATTTAAGAGCCTTTATTCTCTTTTCCTCGCTATCTATCACATAAGAGGATTTTGTTCGTTCTGGATACTTCTTTGCAATTTTGTTAGCAACCTTTGCAAGAGCCTTTGTAGGAGCGAAACCTATTGAAACCGGAATTCCTGTATTTTTTCTCACGGTTCGTGACATTTGCACTCCATACGATTGTAAATCAAAGAATTCATCAAACCCGTTGAATTTCATGAAACATTCGTCTATGCTGTAAATCTCTATTTCAGGCGAAAAAGAAGCGAGTGTGTTCATAACTCTACGACTCATGTCCCCGTACAATTCGTAATTAGAACTAAAAACATTTACTAAGTTCTTCTTGAATAATTCTTGATATTGAAAAGCAGGAGCACCCATAGGTATTCCCAATTCTTTTGCTTCGTTAGACCGTGCAATAACACATCCATCATTATTGGATAAAATAACAACAGGTTGTCCCATGAGACTTGGTTTAAACACCCTCTCACAACTTGCATAAAAATTATTACAATCTACAAGTGCAAACATTAGAATTTCTTAATTGAAGCGGTTACTATTCCCCAAACGATAAATTCATTTTCAGCAGTCACTTTGATTGGTAAGAATTCCTCATTCTCAGGAATTAACCATACAACCCCTTCATCAATTTTAATTCGTTTAACGGTAAATTCACCATCAATAACACATACGGCTATCTTATCATTTTGAGGTTCTATACTCCTGTCAATTACAAGGACATCACCATCAAATATACCCGCATTTTTCATAGAGTTACCCTTAACTTTTGCATAAAAAGTTGCATCCTTGTTCTTGATATATTCTTTATTGAAATCAATCTTTACTTCAAGAAAATCATCTGCAGGAGATGGGAACCCCGCACGTAATCCTCCATCAATAAAAGGGAGTTCCGCTGATGTAGAATAATCAGGGGTGTAGAATTCTAAGGTTGGAGTATTGTAAAGTTTTTTTAATTTCATAAGATTACAAAGTTAGTTAAGTCAATGCTGAATTTTAAATTTTAAATAGCTTTTTATTATTTTAAAAAACAAAAATCCCCTATCCGTTTAGTGGTGGGGATTTTGATTTGTTTTGAAAATTATTAGTTGAATTCTACCTCAACTTCTAATTTCTTTGAAATTCGCTCTATTGCTTTATTGAACCCTTTAACATCTTTGTTTGTTATAACATATACGTCGTGTAACGGTTTGTATAAATTATATTTTAATGCTGACTCCGGTATGTCTTCATAATTTATACATACTGTTTTACCTAATGCAACACTTGCATCTTTTCTTGATTTAAATTCCCCGTGGGTGCCTTCTAACACGTCTTTAACAAGGTCATAATACGTTTGTGCGTATGATTTGTTGTTGTAATCTTTGTTGTTGAATTTGAACTTTCTGTTCTCGAATTTGTTTCTTAATTCCATAATAATTAATTTAATTTAAAAGTTTAAAAAATTGAATTTGAAAGAGTAGCT
>CAZPBD010000181.1:0-1013 GCA_964584655.1 uncultured Pseudobdellovibrionaceae bacterium
GCTATGTCGTCGGTGGTGACGCCAGCACGTCGCGCACGATCTTGATCGACCCGAACATCGAGACGGCCGACACGGGTATCCCAGTTGTTCTTGATGTTGGCCGTACCTGGCAGCTCCCGTAGCGCGGACTCAATTTTCGCCGCCGCATTCATCAGCACCTCATGATCCGGCCCACTGACCCGGTAGACGGCTGTGCCGGCTTCGGTAGTGCCTAGCGAGTACCGCTGAGGCTCTGCGCGTACATCTCCATGATGCTGCGCGAAGTAAGCCCGAGTTCGGGCAATCACGACGTCAATGTTGGTGCCTGCCTTGACCGTCACGACAAAGTACGCGATGTTCGATGCTGGCAATGGGGGATTGAGCCCAAGGATGAAGCGCGGCCCACCGTCAGCGACGTAGCCAATGTGATCCGTGATTTCGGGGTTGATTTCTTGATCACCGAGCCAGCCGCTCACTTCCTTCACTTTGGCAAGAGTGAGCCGTGAATCCGTTCCAGGGGCGAGCTGCACCGGTATTTGGAATTGAACTCGGTCGGACTTCGGCAAGAAGTCGTATGGCAGTGTCGTGAATCCGTACAGAGCTACGGCCAATGCACCCGTCATCACACCAACGTAGATCGCCTTGTGGTCAAGCACCCACTCAAGCAACTTGCGATAGCCGCGATAGAAGCGTGTGTTGTAGGTTTGCGCGTCATTCGCCGGTTGATGATGCACTTTGGTGAAGTGGTAGCACAGCAGTGGAGTGACGGTCAGACACAACAGCCAAGATCCGAGTAACGTGAGCGCGAGGACAATGACGAGAGAGCGCAGATACTCACTCGTCGCACTCTGGCCGAAGAAGAACGGGGAGAAGGCGATGACGATAACCAATGAGGACGTCAGCAGCGGCAGTGCGAGGGTACGACCCGCTTCGAGACAAGCCTGTTTGCGGTCTTCACCGGCTGCCAAGCGCCGTTCAATGTCTTCGGCAATCACGATGCCGTTGTCTACCAAGAGCCCCAAAGCGATGATGAT
>CAZPBD010000181.1:1023-1645 GCA_964584655.1 uncultured Pseudobdellovibrionaceae bacterium
GCTGCCATCGAAACACTTTGCAGCTCGATGTTCAGCGCGCGCATCACGATCAGTGCCCCCAGAATGGTAAGCGGCACGATCATCCCGACGATGAATCCTGTGCGCCATCCCAGGAAAAGGACGACGACGCCGAGCACGATGACAATCGTTTCGATCATCACCTGGTTCATCTTGCCCATTTCACGTTTGACGACGTCTGCCTGGAATGTCACATAGGAGAGCTCGAAACCTGCGGGCAGAAGTTTCTCAAGCTCGGCCACACGGGATTTGAGGGCTACGCCGAATTGCTCCACGTTCTGGCCCGAGGTCATGGACACTGCCATCACTACGGCAGGCTGGCCCTTATAGACTGCAGCAGACTCGGGAGGATCTGCAGGTTGTACCTGCACGCGCGCAAGCTCTCCCAGTGAGATTGAAGGAGCAGGCGAAGCACCGCGCGCACCCTGAGCTTGCGCCATCATGATCGGCAACGCGCGCAGCGAAGCGGCGTCGCGAACCTCTCCACTAACAGCCAGCGAAGCGTTGATGCCACCGATGGCGATTTGCCCGCCTGAAAGCACGACGTTTTGTTTAACGAGTTGATCGATCACCCCTTGTGGGGTCAATCCAAGCTGGGCTCGTG
>CAZPBD010000182.1:0-1621 GCA_964584655.1 uncultured Pseudobdellovibrionaceae bacterium
ACTTGACAGAAAAACTCATAAAACACCAAATAAAATTGTGTTTTGACACACAGTGATTTGAATGAGAATTGGCTTAGGGTTTTTTTCGACTAAAGGTCAAATAGCCATCTATGAGCTCTTTGAGTTCATGTAAGCTATAGGGTTTTCTGAAAATTTTTAAAAAATCAGATTTGGGGACCACTTCAAGATCGCCCGTTATCATTATTTTGGGAATGGACTTCTCAACTTTCTGAGCCACTTCATCACCTGTCATCTCTGGCATTCGATAATCGAGGATGAGCAAATCAGGGGGAGACTGCTGAATCACTCGAATTGCGTGCTTTGGGTCAGTGAAAGTGGAAATCAAAAGCTCAGGTGAAGTGAAACAATCTAAAAAAATCTCAAGAAGCTCAGGTTCGTCATCTAAGTAATAGATCTTAAACGGCATGCTTCGGTTTCACCTGGTATTGAGGAAATCTGATTTCAAAACAGGTGTGCGGTGTGGCCCTGTTGAGAGCGATTTCAGCCTTATGGTCATCCAGGATCCCTTTTGTAATGGAAAGCCCAAGGCCTGTGCCTTCGCCAACTGACTTTGTGGTAAAGAAGGGATCAAAGAGTTTATTTTCGATCAAAGGACTGACGCCATGACCTGAGTCTTCCACTTGCAGAACGACACGATCTTGGTGATCAAAAATTCTGATGATGATCCATTTATCTTGAAGACTTTTGATGGCATCAAGGCTGTTGTTCACCAAATTAATGACGACCTGTTCGATTTCCACATTATTACATAGGACAGGTGTTTGACTTTCGTTGATCACTCGTAGGTCAACAAAGCTTTGTTTGGCTTTGATTTCTAAGATGTACATGGTCTCTTGAACAATGTTTGCCAAAAGTTGCGGTTGTCTTTCAGTTTGCTCTGTCAATCGAGAGAATTTTTTAAGCCCATTGACGATTTTTGAAATTCGCTCGGTAGCTTTCATCATGATTTCGAGTTTCTTTTTCGTCTTCTCTAGATCAGTCGGATCTTTTAAGAGAATTTGTAAATTACCTGAAATAATCGCGAGTGGATTGTTGATTTCGTGAGCGACGCCGGCTGACATTTCACCTAAAGAAGCCAGCTTCGTCGTTTGAATGGTTTTGATTCTTTGTTTGTTCAAATTTTCTTCGATGGAAACTGTATCACTCACATCCTGACAAGTTCCGCAGAGAGATATGATTTTACCGTTTTGATCTTTGACTGCATAACCGATGGCTTCCATCCAAAGCACTTGATGCGGATGCACAACTCGAAAACGGATTTTGTATGGGTTTCCTTTTTCCGCACATTCCATAACCGTTTTGAACCATATATCCTGGTCATCGGGATGAATCGTGGATTTGTGCTTTTCAAAACTTGGTGGCCCTTGGTCTTTGTTTTCTGGAAAAAGTTGATACATTTGATTTGACCATTTGATCTCTTGGGTCGAAAGATCAAAGGACCAATTTCCAAGTTTTGCTACGCTCTGAGATTCATCAAGTAGTTTTTCGTAACTTTTTTGCTCTGTCTGATCAAAGATGATTCCGATCAGATTACCAGTGCTTGCCTCAAAAGATCCTCTTTCCCAAACCACGCGAGTCTCGCCATTTTTCGTCAAAATTC
>CAZPBD010000183.1:0-1598 GCA_964584655.1 uncultured Pseudobdellovibrionaceae bacterium
AGCGAACGACTCCAAATCGTTAGGTCGTGGGTTCGAATCCCTCCGCCCCTGCCAACTTAAGAGTTTGAAAGGAATGTTAAGAATGGAAAATTCGAATTCGAAAATTATCACAGGCTGTCTCGGTTTATTTGCAGCTTTGGTTGGTGTTACAACTCATTTGTTGATTAAGGCTTTATCCGGAGCCTTTGCTTTTATGGCAAGACTCTCTGATCAAGATATTTTCAAGCATGGATTGCCAATCACAGTCGGACTCGCAATTTTCTTTGTTTGTCAGTTCAATCCCAAATTCAATGTTTGGGCTGAAGAAGTGATTTCTGAAGTTAAAAAAGTTGTATTTCCTTCTCGTAAAGACACGGTCGCAATGACCATTTCAGTTGTGATCATGGTTTTGATCTCATCTGTCATTATCACATTGATGGACTGGGCTTCTGGCCTCGGCATCAACTCACTCATGAAGTAGGGAGATCAAATTGGATAAGAAGTGGTACATCATTAATTGTCAAAGCGGTTCCGAGGGAACTGCAAAGTCTGCCATCGAGGAAAGAATTCGTTCTCACAAGATGGAAAAGATGTTTGGTGAAATTTTAATTCCTGCTGAAAGTGTTGTTGAAATCGTCAAAGGGCAGAAAAAAGAAAAATCACGTAAATTTTTCCCGGGATATATGTTTGTTCAGATGGTTTTAACTGAAGAGACTTGGCATTTGGTTAAAAATTCGTCTAAGGTCTCTGGTTTCGTAGGTGCTGGAAGTGGTGGCAAAACTCGCCCCCCTGAAGTTCCCGAGGCCGAAGTTTTCCGCGTCACTCAAGCTATGGCTGGTGTTGGCGAAAAACCTCGTCCCAAAGTTAAGTTTTCAATTGGTGAAAGTGTCACTGTCACAGACGGCCCTTTCAGCAACTTCAACGGTTCTGTTGAAGAAATTAACGAAGATAAGGGCAAGGTTAAAGTTCTTGTTAGTATCTTCGGGCGTCCAACTCCAGTGGAATTGGACTTTGCACAAGTAGAAAAAACCTAAATCTGAATGGTTCAGATTTAGATAACATCATAACCTCAGCTCAAAAGGAGTGGGAAAATGGCTAAAAAAGTCACTGGAATGATTAAACTCCAGATCCCGGCAGGGAAGGCTAATCCAGCGCCTCCCGTTGGACCGGCACTCGGCCAGCATGGGGTGAATATTATGGAATTCTGTAAGCAGTTCAATGCTCGCACTCAAAAAGATGCGGACAATGTGATCCCCGTGATCATTACTGTTTACCAGGACCGTTCATTCACTTTCATCACGAAGACGCCGCCTGTATCTAATCTTATCAAAAAGGCATTAAAGCTCGAATCGGGCTCAAAAATGCCACAAAAAGATAAGGTTGGAAAAATTAAACCAGATCAAATCAAGGCAATTGCTACATTGAAAATTCCTGATTTGAACTGTCTCAAAGTTGAGTCCGCTATGTCTCAGGTCGCAGGTACTGCGAAGAGCATGGGACTTGAAGTGATTGAATAGGGGTAGAAGATGTCTGGTAAAAAATTTGAAAAAGTAGCTAAGCTCGTCGATTCCTCTAAAAAATATAAAGTTGATGAAGCGTTTTCACTCGTTGTGCAAACA
>CAZPBD010000184.1:0-1594 GCA_964584655.1 uncultured Pseudobdellovibrionaceae bacterium
CAAATTGACCACCATAAGTAGTGTAATATCCTTCAGGTAATTTTAGTTTATCGTCTAATTTAGCTTGAATGGTTTCTACCACTGTTTTTACATCAGCACCACGAACATTGAAACCTACGACAATTCTACGTTTTCCATTTTCACGAGAAATTTGCATTGGTCCATCTTCATATTTTACATCTGCAATTTGTTCTAAAGGTATTTGATTACCTGATGGTAAGGTTACAAATAAAGCTTTTAGATTTTCAATATCTTTTCTACTGTCATTATCTAATCGTACAACTAAATCGAAACGTTTTTCACCTTCATAAACAACACCTGCCGTTTCTCCAGCAAATCCCATTCTGACTACTTTGTTTAAGTCGCCAATTTTTAAACCGTAAAGTGCTAATTTGTCTTTATTGTAACGAATTGTAATTTGTGGTAACCCTGCAACTCGTTCTGCTTTAGCATCAGAAACACCTTCAACACCATTAATTAACTGAACTACTTCTTCACCTTTGCTGACTAACATATCAATATCATCACCAAAAATTTTAATGGCAACATCACTTCTTACACCTGTCATTAGCTCATTAAAACGCATTTGAATTGGTTGAGAAAACTCTGTAAATGCACCTGGAATATCAGACAAAGCGTGTTCCATTTTTTCCATTAATTCCTCTTTGGTTTCAGCTGATGTCCATTCACTTTTATCTTTCAAGAGGATAATCATATCACCTGCTTCAATAGGCATTGGGTCAGTAGGAATTTCAGCCGAACCAATTTTGGTTACTATCATTTTAATTTCAGGAAATTTGTCTCTTAAAATTTGTTCTGCTTTTGTTGTTGCATCAACTTCTTGTGATAAAGAACTACCTGAAGCTATAATCAAATGCGTAGCAATATCACCTTCATCAAGTGTGGGAATGAACTCGCCACCTAATGTGTTAAATAAGACTAACGAACCTATAAATAACGTAATAGCTATACCAATAATAGCAGCTTTAACTCGTAATGCTTTTTCTAAAATTGGCGTATAGAAATTGTAAATGGAATCTATTATTTTATCACTAAAATTCTTTTTATGTCCTGTTTCTTTTTTTAATGCCAAAGCAGACATCATTGGAACATAAGTTAATGACAATATAAATGCTCCTAATATGGCAAATGAAACAGTTTGTGCCATTGGACCAAACATTTTCCCTTCGATTCCTACTAAGGCTAAAATTGGCAGATATACTATCAAAATTATTATTTCACCAAAAGCGGCACTACTTCTAATTTTTGCAGATGCTTTATACACTTCATCATTCATTTCTTGTGGGGTGAGTTTACCTTTATTACTGACTTGGAGTCGATGAATTATTGCTTCTACAATAATAACAGCACCATCAACGATTAATCCAAAATCGATTGCTCCCAAACTCATTAAATTTCCACTCACTCCGAAAAGTTTCATCATTGAAATGGCAAATAATAAAGCTAATGGAATAACCGAAGCTACTACTAAACCTGCTCTCCAATTACCAAGAAGTAATACTAAAATGAAAATTACAATTAATGCACCTTCAATAAGATTGGTTTGAACAGTACTAATGGCTTTATCCACTAA
>CAZPBD010000185.1:0-1592 GCA_964584655.1 uncultured Pseudobdellovibrionaceae bacterium
AATCGGCATTTTTCTGTTCTCGTTCAATATTTGTTTTTGCAGATTTTGCTCTTGCAATACTACTACCTGCAAATATTGGAACAGACAAACCAATTACAACACCTTGAAATTGAGGTGTGCTATTATAATATGTTGGTGATCCGTTTACATCTTGATTACCAGTTATTGACTGCAAAAAGTAACCTAATGAAAAATCTGGAGACAATGCTGATTTTTCTACTTTATGATTGGCTTGTGCTATTTTAACTTGTTGATCTGCTAATTGAACAATTGGATTTTGTTTTACCATTGAACTATCAACTTTCGCCATAGCAGGATAAGGAACAAATGAAGTATCCGTTGCTATAAATTCGGTTTTTAAATCTAAAATTGCTTTTAGTTTTGATTTTTCAATGGCGATTTGTGTTTTATTTTGCTTTATTTTTTGTTCTAATTCTTGTTGTTTCGCTAATGCAATTGTTTTTTCTAAAGCATTTGTTTCACCTGTTTGAAATTTTAGATTGGCTGACTTTACAAATTTTTGCATCACTGTATTTTGTTTTTCTAAAACAGCATTTTGTTTTTCATAAAACAATAAAGTATTCCAAGATTGCCTAATAGAATAAGTCACTTCTTGTTTTGAAACACCTAATTTCGTTGCGCTTGCATTACTATATGCTGCAAGTAAACTTCTTTTAGCACTTATTTGAAATGGATTAAAACTTTGACTGATTCCAAAATTTTTGTCTTGAGCTTGTGAATTTATCTGTCCAAATGTTCCTGACAATTCCGTTTTAGGAAGTTCAAATGCAGTTTTTTGCAATTGTGTTTGCATTTTTACTTCTAATTCTGAAGCTTGAATACTTTGATTATTTTTTAAGCCTATTTCAAGCGCTTGTTTTAAATCAAGTTTCTGAGTTTCCTGTGCATTTGCTCCGAATATCCCAAATAAAAATGTAATTACTAAAGCCGAATTATTCATAGTTTTTCTTTTGATTTTAATGCCTTTCTCAAAATACAAATACAGAATTGGAAGGACAATTAATGTAAGTAAAGTGGCTGTTATTAACCCACCTATAACAACAGTTGCTAATGGTTTTTGAACTTCTGCACCAGCACTACTACTAATTGCCATTGGTAAAAATCCAAGTGAAGCAACAGCAGCGGTTAATATAACAGGTCTTAATCTTACTTTAGTACCTTCTTTTATTCTGTCATATACATTGTCCACACCTTGCTTTTTAAGTTCATTAAAATATCCAATTAAAACAATACCATTCAGTACAGCTACACCGAAAAGAGCAATAAATCCAACACCTGCCGAAATACTAAATGGCATATCTCGTAACCAAAGGGCAACAATACCACCAATAGCAGATAATGGAATAGCAGTAAATATTAATAATGATTGTTTGATTGATTTAAAAGTAAAATAAAGCAGTACTAAAATTAAACCTAATGCTACTGGTACAGCAACAGAAAGTCGTTTGTTAGCCTCGATAAGATTTTCAAATTGACCACCATAAGTAGTGTAATATCCTTCAGGTAATTTAAGTTTTTCGTCTAATTTAGCTTGAATGGTTTCTACCACTGTTTTTACATCAGCACCACGA
>CAZPBD010000186.1:0-1592 GCA_964584655.1 uncultured Pseudobdellovibrionaceae bacterium
AGGACAAATACAACCCGGAAATTATCGAAAGCAACAACATCGCTGTAATTGAAGGCTACATATTTGAAGAAAACAGCCCAATTGATTCATTTTTGATTACAAAAGAATATTTCAATAGCAAAGGGAGGCGAACAAAGATTGAGATTTATGACTCGGCCGGGCTTCAAAGTGAGTATATATACAATTACAAAGATGATACACTTAAAATCGAACGTATCACTAAGTTTAATGGTAAATTTTCATCTCGGACGAAAATCTATTACGATAAAAAATTCAGAGAAATTAAAGCCATTGATTTTAACTTAAAAGGCAAAAAGACAGGAACACATTCCAAAACGACATACAACGACAAAAAACTAACAGAAGAAACCAAAATATACTTCGCTAATAAGTTAGCTATACGTACTAAAAAGAAATTTGATGAAAACAAAACACTGAAATCATATTCAATAAAAAAAGACGGAAAGTGGGTTAGTCATTTTAACGAGGATTCTGCAGGACCAAACAATCAAACTACAGAAATTGAAGATTATTTAGGCTTGGGACTAAAACTGATTAAATCATCCAAGGAAATTGACCAGAATATAACAATTTTGGGCATTAGAGGCAAATTAAAACTAGCCCCTAATGATTTATTGGTTACTGAAAAATACATTGATAATAGAGAGCTAATCCAATACGAAAAACAATACCTAAACGGCAAATTAATAGCACTTAAAAAATATAAATATGTGGCCGGATAAATTGCGACACAACATTATCACCATGCACACACCCACCCAATTCCTAACCCTACTCCTACTCGCCACTCTCATAACGTCCTGCCAGGACCAGCCTAGTCCCAAAAACGCAGAAAAACCGGTCCCGACAGCCGAGTCCAAGCCCCAAGACTTCAAGTCAAACCTGGCCACAGAGCTCAATCCCTATGTATTGAGCATCTTGCAGGACAAAAACAAGCACTATTGGTTTGGCACAAACCGAAGTTAAAGTAGCCGATTCTTTATTCAGAGAAGATCAGTTTTATATTTCTATTTCTTATAATTTACTACAAAACAAACCTTCCAATTTTAGTCAGTATTCTTTTTCATCAGGATTCACGGCTGGATTTTTGAGAGATTTTCCGATTTCTAAAAACAGACATTGGTCTATTGCTCCTGGTTTGGGATATGCATACAACAATTTAAAGCAAAATATTAACATACAAGCAGTTTCTCTGCCTACTGGCATTACTCCAGATGTTGTGAGAAGTAGTATTCAATTGCATTATATTGAAATGCCGTTAGAAATTGGCTGGCGTAATGCCACTCCAGAAAGTCATAAATTTTGGCGCATTCATGCCGGATTTAAAGCCAGTTATTTATTAGGAGGAAAATTTAATTATGAATCTGACCTTACTGGTACTGGAACCGAAAACATCAAAAATGTATTGAATAAATTTCAATATGGGGTGTATCTTTCTTTTGGTTTCAATACTTGGAATCCTTATATCTATTATGGTTTAAATCCAATTTTTGATAACAACAAAACGGCAATAGAGAATAATGTTTCGGCCCTTAATATTGGATTGAAATTTTATATTTTATAACCAATAT
>CAZPBD010000187.1:0-1578 GCA_964584655.1 uncultured Pseudobdellovibrionaceae bacterium
CCAATGCAAGGATGCACGTAAAGCTGCCGTCGCCTGATGCGGCAGCGCGAGCCGCAGCCCTTCCTGTTATGGCGCAAGATCTTGCTTGTACGGATCGTCCCTCAGTGCGGTCAGAAATTCGCGCTACCCACCTCACCCGTCAATCGTGAACCGGTCTCAAGTTTTCTGGCAAGCGACTCTACAAACCCTTCGTAGCGCTCTTTGCCCTGCGCCTGCGCCGCTGCCATCGCGGCTTCTGGAAGCGGTGGATTGGCGGTCAACCAGAACCGCACAAACAGAGCCAGAGCCTCGTTCGTCACTTCGATCTGAAACTCCAGCCGCTCATTCTGCTTTGACAGCCGGTCAAGCCGCCTCGTGACGGCGGCTTCCATGCGCTCCGACCCGTCGGGCGACAGGAACGACGCGATGGCGGTCTCGACAATCGACGCCTGCGTTGCGCGTTTGTGGATCGCGAATTCTGCCAGTTGCCGGGAGATGTCCGGTGGCAGGCGGAATGTGTGCTTGATGCGGTTGCCGGATTTCACAGCTCAATTCCATCGCCTGGGTCGAGCGAGGCTCGTCTTGCATTGCCCCGCATCCGCTCCTGGAGGCGGCGGTTGCGCGCCGCGTCATCGTCATTCTGCTCATCGCGATCAAAGTCGAACTCCCTCGCTACAGATTTTGACGGCGGGGCGATGTTTTCGTGGATGGGCAATTCAGGTTCGGTGCGTATGCCGGCATTGTGCGGATCGCTTTGATGCTGACCCTTCCGCTTCGGGCCGTGCTTCGCTTCTGCAGGCATTTTCGCGATCATACCCAGCCAATCGTGCAGTGCGCTCGCTTCTTTGGGAGCGGCACGGACCTTTGGCGGTGACAGCACGCGGGCCGACAGGCGCTTGTCCCGGAAATACTGGGCCTTCTTTGCCCGAATGGGATGGGCACCGGCCATCATCACGATCTCATCGGTCTTGGGGAGTTCCTGGATTTCACCGGGGGTTAGCAAGGAACGGGCCGTCTCGGATTTCGAAATCATCAAATGGCCCAGCCAAGGCGAGAGTCTGTGTCCGGCATAGTTTTTCATGGCGCGCAACTCGGTCGCGGTGCCCAGCGATTCAGACACACGCTTGGCGGTGCGTTCGTCATTCGTCGCAAAGCAGACCCGGACGTGGCAATTGTCGAGAATTGCATTGTTCTGGCCGTAGGCATGCTCGATCTGGTTGAGTGACTGTGCGATCAGGAACGCCTTGAGTCCATATCCCGCCATGAACGCCAGTGCGCTTTCGAAGAAGTCGAGCCGCCCAAGCGCCGGAAATTCGTCGAGCATGAACAGCACGCGTTGACGCTTGGCATCAGTCAGTTCTTCGGTCAAACGTCGGCCGATCTGGTTAAGCAGCAGGCGTATCAGCGGCTTGGTGCGGCTGATGTCGGATGGCGGGATGACTAAATAGAGCGTCGCTGGACGCTTGGGATCGACCAGGTCGGCAATCCTCCAATCGCACTGCCGGGTCACCTGCGCGACGACGGGATCGCGGTAAAGGCCAAGGAACGACATGGCGGTCGAGAGCACGCCCGATCGCTCGTTCTCGGATTTGTTGAGCA
>CAZPBD010000188.1:0-1575 GCA_964584655.1 uncultured Pseudobdellovibrionaceae bacterium
GATTTGCAATTGAGCTGACAGATGAACTCGTTTTTAGCCAGGCTCTGCCCCCAGGTTTAGATCCCTGTGACTTTTTTTGTTTTACACCTCTAGGCCAAGGCACCCGAGTTGATACCTACTCAGTTCCACGGCAGTCTCAAAATGAATCAATCGTAACCTTTCGACTTTTGAAGTGTTGAAGTCATTCAACAGGAGAATTCAAATTTCGCTTAAAAAAACACTGATCTTTTTTGCACTTCAGTTTTTGGCTTTTGATAAATCACTCGCGATTGATCTACAGGTTCAATCCATTGGCGATCGATTCTTAAATCAACTTCCAGCCACGTGGAATCAATCCGTGGGCACGTGGGAATATTTCGACGTTGCAAAATGCTTCACCACTCCAGGTGCGATCTGCTACGGCAACAATCCCTCTTCTCCCTACGGATTTCCTGCCTTTACAGATCCAATCACCCCATTAGCAAACTTGAATTTTCAAATGAATCAAAATGAAGCTGTGGTTTTGATCTTCAGGACTCCTGCAGAGATGCGCTATTTTTCGTTCGCTCAGTATTTGGCCAGTCGACCAGGCGATACGGAAATGGTTTTTGCAAGCCTCAGCGATTCCTTGAATCATCGCAAGTTGGGCACAACCGGTTCTCAAACCCCCGGGACCAATGTGTTCAATAACTATTCTGCTGTGGTTTGGACCGCGGACTTAAATACATTGAGCACGGTCAAAAATTTGCTCACACAAAGTGGCTTGCCAGAGGTGGCTATTAATTTTCTACCTCTTCCCGTCAATTTACCAATGACACAATTAAAGATGGGTTACGGTGCAGACAAAGAGCAATTCAACATGCTGATGCGGACAGCTTTACCAACAATTCAAAGTGAACTTGACCAATATATAGCTGAAAAACCATTTTATGTTTTAAAAGTAGGACCCCGTGAGTTGATTGATCTCAACCCAAGCCCCGCGATCGGCTATCAATCAGAAATCACAGGCGTGAAAGAAAATTCAAATCTGCAGCTCGCATTGAATCGATTGGCTAAAAATGTTCAAACCCATTACTCAACTGAATTCTCCTTTTCGTCCCAGAGTGTTAGCCGGAATTGTGTCTGTGTCTGATCCCCAATTGACTACGGAAAGTGCTTTGTACCATTCAGGAATTACTGATTCAAATGATCCCCGCGCCCTTCTTTACAAACAACTTTATGCCTACGTGATTTCGTACAACTGCAACGGAAAGCGTTTCTGCGTCCAAATTCCCGCTCCTACACCTGACAGCCCCGTCGGCCTGACTCCAGGATCACCATTTCTTGTCATCGGACGCAGCTATTTAGAGCCACGCTCATTAGTTAGGCCCGATCCTTCTGAGATCATTCCCCATCAAGTGTTCATCGGTAGTAAAAGATAAAATATTGATTGCAAATGAGAGCATTCAATTTCAGATTCAAAATAAATGAATCTGAAATTGAAGCTTTTTTTCGTCTGCCTGACAATCACTTATAGTTGCGAAAGCTTTGCCGTTTTCTTGAAAGCAGACATCGAGTTCGGGGATGAGTATTTAACTCAAGGGATTTCAATCATTT
>CAZPBD010000189.1:0-1518 GCA_964584655.1 uncultured Pseudobdellovibrionaceae bacterium
TCATCCAATTCATAATATCTTTTTTGTTCTTGGGTGGAAAACGGTCGAAATTGATTAGTCGTTCAAGCACGATTGCTTTTTCGTCTTCTGTCAAGGATCGTCTAATTGATTCATCTGGCAACAATTTCTTGAGCAGAGCGGTTGGCGTAAAGAAGAAGGCTAGGAGCTGCCGTAGAATCATTCGCCACAGATTGCATAATGCCTCTGAAAGGTGTGATTCCAATTCCACCGGCTATGAATACACTGGGTTTAGATTTATCAAATTTCAAGTTTCCTTTTGGAGCGCTTAAACCAATCTCTGCCCCTTGGTTCAAGGTCAAGATGGCTTGTTTAAAGTAGCTGTCTGAAACTCTTACGCCCACTTCCAAAAATCCCTGTGCAGGATCATTTGAAATCGACAGATCCCGACTCAAAGCATACTGTGATGTTTGAATTGTTAGAGTGATAGCATCGCCAGCTTTTCCTGTGAAGTCCGCAGGTTTTTGAATTTTAATTTTTGCCAAACCTTGAGAGACTTCAACACCAATCACATTTGACTTAAACTTTGAAGTTGTATCTGTCTTAGGAATAACGTTGCCAGCCACTTTATCTAGAGCATGGTAGTTTTGATCCTTGACCAGCTCAAAGCCTTTTTCGATGTCATTGATTTCAACTGATAAACCTTTGCTACGAATGACTCGGTTATTCATGATTTGGTAATCACGAAGAGTTGCAATCATCGATTTTTTGAAGAGCTCCAAAGAGTTTTTATCTAAGCCCGAAATCCCGTAGGATTTGCCGTCTTCAATAGTTAACTTTTGAATTTGTGCCATGAATTCATTATGGGCAACACTTCCAAAGTCTTCTGCTCCCTTGAAAGAATTGAATTTAGATTTCACAATGTTCAGCAGGCCTGACTTGTTCGCAGATTCAAAATACTCGAGCGCGTAGGCTGCATCCCGTTGAGCTTTTGGCCAACCTGCCAATGCTTTTCTGCGTGCTTCTTCGAGTTTCGATAATTTAGCAACTCGGTCAGCTTTCGCAGCATCCATGGCTTCAGCTGGAAGCTCGGGTAATGAAATATCAGCTTCAAAAAACTTTCTTAGCGTTTTAAGTGGAAGATTCTTGAGGTAGTTTTTAATCTGTCGCTCGTATTTGATCTGAGCATAAACAACTTCGATAAGCGTAACAGGCTCAGTTTTTACTACGTCCGCATAGGGACTTTCTACAGTTTTTTCTTTAAGCTCAACAAGAGTTTTTTTAACGACGCCTTTGACTCGGTTAAAGTAAGTATCACCTTTGAGGTAGTGGTAAAGGCCTGTGAAAATAGTGGAGTGTTTGAGCTCATCTCCACGAATATTTTCTAGGTAAATCTTTGTATTTCCTTGTGAATGTGATCCAAGCCAGAAGTAAGTCGTCGAAGCTGCAAGCTCATTGTTGGCACGTGCAACTACGTGAAAGTCCACATCTTCAGGCTTGAACGGACTCAAGGATTTATCTGATGTGAAAGGTCTATCATTAGGTAAAACAAATCCTGTC
>CAZPBD010000190.1:0-1476 GCA_964584655.1 uncultured Pseudobdellovibrionaceae bacterium
CGCCTGGTTCCGCTATTGGAACCTGAATGCCAAAGAAAGCCGCATCAAGGCGATGGAACAAGGCCTTGCGCTGACCCCCACAGAATTTGACGGGTTCATCGACGCAGTGGCTGGTGCGGTCAACACCTGTCTGGCCCCCGCTCAATGGTGCGATATTGGCTATTCGTTCACACAAGACACGTTGGTGGCACGCCATCCAGCGCATGGTGAACTACCTGTCGAGCAGTTGAGTGACGGTATTCGCAACATGATCGGCATGGTGGCCGACATGGCATTTCGTGCCGTCAAACTAAACCCCCAGTTTGGCGAGCGGGCAGCTTTGCACACACCCGGCATTGTGATGATTGACGAAGTGGACATGCACCTGCACCCCGAATGGCAGCAGGTTGTTTTGCAGGGTCTGAACGAAGCTTTCCCTTTGGTGCAATTCATAGTGACCACACACAGTCCGCAGGTGATCAGTACCATTCCTAAAGAACGCGTTCGCTTACTAGGCCTTGGTGCTGATGGCCAGACTGTGGCCACCATACCCCTGTCTGACACCTACGGTATGCCCAGCCACCGCGTGCTGGAGCGGGTGATGCACGTCAACCCACAGCCACCCGTGAATGAAATGGAAGACCTGAACGAACTCACCCGACTGGTTGACCAAGGCCAAGGCAAAAGCCCCCGAGCAATTCAGTTGATGGAACTGTTGCTTGACAAATTAGGGCAAGGTCACGATCACCTGCAAAAGTTGCAACGCAGCATGGAACGGCAGCGCCAATTGCGCGATATGGCCCAAGGCTGAGGAGTGCCCGGGTATGAAGCACATTGCCAAGCAAGGCGCAGGGCCGCAGAAGCTGCAGCAAGCACACGCTAATCCACCTCAGACAGCCGAACAAGCAACGTCTCGTTGGCACAGTTATGGACACAAGCAGGTACTCCTGACTGAGCATTTATTACCCGAACAATTCGGCCTGTGTGGCTACAGCGAAGTAGATGCGCAGCAGCTGGGACTTGGCTTTCACATTGAGCATGTCGAAAACAAAAGACAAATTCCTGCTCGCACGTTCGACCATTACAACCTGATAGCCAGTGCTTTCAGCAGCCAAGAAGGCCTGCCACTGGCCAAAGCCCAAAACTGGGAAGTTTTCGGTGGACACACCTCAGGAAAACAAGGTCATCCAACACCTGTGGACATGACCCTTCTGGTGTCCCCTTTGTTGCCGGACTGCGCTCGATTTTTTGCCTACCTGTCCAACGGCACCGTAGAGCCCCAATTGAACTTAAACACCCAAGATAGCGCCCGCGCCCGTTACACCATCGACATACTGAACCTCAACAGCCGATTCCTTGTGAGCCTGCGGCAAGAGTGGTGGGAAGAATTGGATGCGCTCTATGAAGATCACTTGCCCAGAGGCTGGAGCATTGACCATTTGGCATCGGTAGATTTGCTGTCCCGCAACCAGCGCCTGAGCCCGTTTTTTACGCTCA
>CAZPBD010000191.1:0-1475 GCA_964584655.1 uncultured Pseudobdellovibrionaceae bacterium
CTGTACGAAGTTGAACATGATCGTTGAGCTTATAATTCAAAGTAGCTCCAAATGAATCGCCTTCATCAACGTCAGTAACACCGCCGTCAGTGGTCGTAGAGCCAACATCATTAGCAATTTTCTCATAGCGCAGGCCTAACAACAGCTTTTCAGTCACCTTGTAGGTTGGGAGAAATAAAAATGCAGTTCCTGTTTTATCAGCTGGCTTTAAATCATTACTGACACTTGCGTATTCAAAATCAAAAGAAGCCTGACCTAAATTAAATCCAAATGTCACATCTAATAAATTTCTCTTGCCACCTTTTTCGCCGTTGGATTTTTCAATTGCACGAGAGAGATACCCCACTTGGGTTCTAATCACATCTGAAGAGTATCCTAAAGTGGCACCCACCTCAGTTTGATTCTCACCCGTTCCCGTGTTACCAAAACTTCCCTTGTTGTTTGAATTGGCAGCCAGAACTCTGTAGCTCACTGAATGAATTGTCCCATCAACAGAAACACCTGTGTGAGTGACTGGCAAAGCGTAATCATACAAAAGTCCAGTCTTTACAAAAACACGATCTTTGGAATCGTTTAGCTCCACACCGTAGGGAGTATCGAATTGTCCCAGGGTGAGGTTCAAATTTTCAACAGGGCTCATTTTAATGTAAGCCTGTGCCCGATCAGCCCCGAGTGTTAATTGGCTCGTTTCAGATACCCCCGCCGCTGTTTTGTCTCTTCGAATGGGAAGGTCCAAGACAAAGCTCATATCCGCTAGCTGAGCTTGAAGTCCAAGGGCTGCCTCTTCGATGGAAAAACCAGACTCGGGTTGACCTGAATGGGTCACATTAGGATTGTCCTTATTTTCAATGGAATTAAATCTAAAATCAAAGTATCCACTCCATTTCAGCTCGATGGGTTTCTTTTCCTGCGCAATATCTCTGTTCTTAATTTCTGTCGGACCTTGTGCCGTCGCAGGCTTGGGAGATTGCTGAATTTCTGAAACAGCAGAGATTTTTTTCCACTCTGAACTGCCCCACTTTCCCTCTTTGAAACCAAACTGTACGCTCCACTTTCGATTTTCAAAAGAAAAACTGGCTTCAGCCGTTTTCTTTTTACATTCGACTTGAGCTTCAACTTGCTTCTTTTCCATTCCGCACTTAATCAAATTGAAATAGACCTTCAGATCTGCACACTCACTGACTGGTTTGTAGCTGACCTCTGCACACGAAGAGGATGGGCTTTGAGCTCGAAGTTGGAAAGAAAATAAGAAGAGAAGTAAGATTGCGGTGGTTTTCATTTTTTATCCTATCTTTAATTTTTCAGTTGAAACTAAAAAGAGACCTATCATTTTTCGTTTTTTTTCAATTTGTTCATGAGAAAGGAGTTTATCATTCCTTGTTAAAATCCAATCAGCCCTTCTTTTTTCAATTTCAATGATTCTACGAGCACTTGAAACTAAAACGTCTGACTCAAAGGGCTTTTCGATGACATCA
>CAZPBD010000192.1:0-1459 GCA_964584655.1 uncultured Pseudobdellovibrionaceae bacterium
CCATCAGTCACCGGCTTGATCACTTGCTGTCCGGAGTGAGGTCGCAAATTGCGATTAAAGTTTTTGGCCCAGATCTAGGAGAACTCAGGCGTTTGGGTGGTGAAATATTCGATGCACTTGAAGATATCAAAGGTGTTGTTGACCTTCAAACTGAACCCTTAGTTTTGATTCCACAGTTGAAAATTGCAATTGACCGCGAAGCGAGTGCAAAGTTTGGGTTACGAAGCGGAACTTTGGCAGAAGATCTTGAAATTGCTTTGAACGGTGAAACCGTCGCTAAAGTTTTGGAAAATCAAAAAATGTTCGATGTTTTCATGCGGCTTGATGATAACTCAAAAAATACACCCGATAAAATTTCAGAAACACTCGTCAAGTTTTTGCCGACTGGACAGGGAGTCAGGCTGGGTGACGTGGCGAACGTCTATCAGGGCACTGGACCCAATATGATCAACCGAGAAGATATGCAAAGGCGAATTGTCGTTTCAGCAAACACTCACGGTCGAGATTTAGGAAGTGTTGTTGGTGAAATCCAAAAAGCACTTGATGAGAAAATCAAGCTATCTGAAGGGTACTTCATAAAGCTCGGTGGACAGTTTGAAAGTCAGCAAGCAGCTTCGACACGTATTCTTTGGTTAGGGCTTTTATCAATGCTAGGAATATTTTTTGTTCTATTTGTTCACTTCAAATCAGTGGCTTTGAGTTTTCAAGTCATGATGAATGTTCCCCTGGCATTGATTGGTAGCATCATTGCTATTTATATCACCGAGAGAACGTTGAGTGTTGCAACACTCGTCGCTTTCATTACGTTATGCGGAATCTCCACAAGAAACGGGATTCTTTTGATCAGTCACTATTTGCACTTGATGAAAGAAGAAGGCGAAAGCTTCGATGCAAAAATGGTGATACGTGGATCACTGGAAAGGCTTGTTCCTGTTTTGATGACAGCATCAACTGCAGCACTTGCACTTGTTCCGCTGTTACTTTCAAAAGGTGAGCCCGGAAAAGAAATTCTCTACCCGGTGGCAGTCGTTATTGTCGGAGGCCTTATTTCATCAACCATTTTAGATCTGGTTGTGACCCCGACAGTGTTTCTCAAGTTTGGCAGAAAAGCGATTCAAAAATATTTAAGTGAAGATCAACAACAACAACAAGGAGATTGGAAATGAAGAAAATTATATTAACGGTAGCTATGTGTTTTACAGCAGCAGCTTATGCTCATGATGAGGGACATGGACCGAAGCTTGCCGACACAGGAAAATACGGAGGTTTGGTTTCAGCAGTTGTTTTAAAAGCTGATGCAAAAAAAGGGGCAAGTGCTGCCTTAGTTCACAAAGCTGAACTTGTGAGATCAGCAGATGGAACAACCCGTGTTTATCTGTACGACACTGCTATGAAGCCTCTTGTGATTAAGGGTTTTGATGCAAAAGGCTCGGCCAGTCTTGGTGCGAAGGTAAAAGGA
>CAZPBD010000193.1:0-1457 GCA_964584655.1 uncultured Pseudobdellovibrionaceae bacterium
CTGCTCATCACTCGATTCGATACTTGAGTACGGAAGTTCGTAGGAAAACTGATGAGTCTCGTCACCGATGGGGATTTCGTTAATTAAAGTGTAAGTCCAGTCAGTTCCCTTCACTGGTTTATTAAAAACAGAAATAAATTGCACCACACCTGGCTCTTGATTGTAGGCCTCTTCGACCAAAAAAGAATTATCCGCGATGGCTTCCGCAGACGCCATGTGAGTGAAAAGTAAGCTAGCTAAAACAACGATAAATTTCATGGATGCACCCTCTAGGTTGAGTTTGAGATTTACTGACACCTTCACGATATTGAAGATTCCAATGGCTTGCAAAGGAACTTCAAAACCCATGGCCTTTGGTAAGGGAATCGGCGGCTGTGATTAAGGGGGTTTAATTTGGATTTGGGCTCAACCCAAGTGATCAACTTTTTGTCAGCCCATAGAAAGCTCACAAAGTGATAAACTCAATTCGATTGTTGGTAAGCCTCTTGGTAGAGTCCACAATTATGAACAAACAATTATTTGTATTTGTCACTCTTCTTTCAGTTTCTGCTTACGCTCAACGACCTTGGTTTGTCAGCAACCCGCTAATTGTCAATTGCGAACGCCTCGAGAAAAAAGGCCAAGTGACGATGATCGTAGAAATGCGTGGAAAGTCAGTCACAATCAAAGATCTCTCAAAGAATGAAGAGCAAACTTATGTCACTCGTGTGACTCAGTCGAGTCGATTGAAACATTGGGATAGTCAGCAAATTGCTCTCTCAGTTACACTCAAACCTTCACGATGGGGCCAAGTGTTTGGCGGCAAGGAATATTATTCGGGCGCCTTAGAATTGAACGGCCTAGATAAACAAGAGCGATTTATCAATTTGTACTGTTATCCTGAAGTCTCTGCAGAGGACTAAATCAGCTTTGCAGCACTCGGCCTAAATGATTGAATGCAATACTGTAATGCCCCTCACCAGGGACAACGTTTAAAACTGAGCCCGGCAATTGCATCACCATTTTTTTTGCCATTTCTAAAGGCAAAATTAAATCCTGATCTCCGTGCCAAAAATTCACAGCTCCTGAATAATCACCTAAATCAAAAACTGATTTAGAAAAGTAAAAATGGGCATCAGATTTTGGTCCCAACCCGTTTTGTAGAAAGGCCTCGCTCAATGCCGTTTGCAAAATCAATTGATTGAACGGCGTTAATGCTGCAACTCGATCAGCCTCAGACATCGGCAAAAATAATCGAACAACACCTATCAATGCGGGGCTCAACGCTTCAGACTTGGAAGACTTCGACATCACTTTTTTAAAAACAAAAGAAGGCACCAAAGGCATCACTCGCAAAGCCAGTACAGCTTTCCAATTCAAATATTTGCGAAAATCAGAGCCACCCACAGGACCAAGCCCGCAAACAACTGAAACTCGACTGACAAACTCGGGATAAGACTTCACAAACTCAACCAAGT
>CAZPBD010000194.1:0-1455 GCA_964584655.1 uncultured Pseudobdellovibrionaceae bacterium
GCTGTGGATAGACGCTCTGTACAAGAACAGGTGAGACATCTGATTTTTGGGGATAAGGTGAAGTCCACAAAGTTTTCTTCCACTTATCCACAAAAGATTCCACATCCACAATTCACACTCCTGTGATATTGTGGATTCGCGTTTCTAACTCCTCGATATCTTTAAAAAGATCCTGATCCTGCGCCTGTAGATATTGTACCCGCTGCAAAGCGTTCATCACAGTTGTGTGATCTTTGCCTCCAAAAGCTTTTCCAATATCAACGAGGGATTTATCGAGAAATTTCTTAATTAAATACATCGCAATCTGACGTGGCACGACAATGGGTTTTGCCCGTGTGGCGGCTTTTAGATCGCAAGGTCGAACTTTAAAGTGCTCTGCCACCATCCGCTGGATATCTTCAACACTGATCGAAGATTGGGTCTCATGCTGTGCAAGAACTCGTTTCACGAGCTCATAATTGATTTCTAAACCCTGGAGTTCCGAAAACATTTTGATCTTTTTAAGGTTACCCTCGAGCTCTCGGATAGATCTTTTTGAGATCTTTGCGACATAGAGAACCACATCTTCAGCGATTCGAAGTCCTAGTTTTTCTGCTTTGTACCTTAAAATCGCGATTCTGGTTTCAAGGTCAGGCATTGTAATGTCTGCAATGAGGCCCCGTTCAAGTCTTGTTCGATTGCGATCCTCGATATTTAAAATATCTTTCGGCATTCGATCACTGGCCACGATGACCTGTTTTTTAAGGTCTATAAATGTATTAATGATATGAAAGAACTCGTTCTGAGTGGCCTCACCCTTACCAATATACTGAATATCATCCACTAATAAAACATCAGTATTATCCCGGTATTTGAGGCGAAATTTATCCATATGATGGTGACGGATAGCTGCAATGCACTCGTTTAAAAAGCGTTCATATGAAATATAAGTAATTCGTAGGTGGGGCGAGGATTCCCGAATGTGGTTTCCAGCCGCATGAAGAAGATGGGTTTTACCCATTCCCACGGGTCCAAAGATAAACAGAGGATTATAGTCATCTGCCCCTGGATTTCTGGCCACGTTGTAGCAGGCCGCGTGGGCAAACTCTGAGTTTTTACCCACAACAAATGTGGAAAAAGTCATCTCATTGTTCAGTGGGTCTGATTGGGGAGATTTAGTCTCTTTATATATGTAGTTATTTTGCGGGCTTGAAGGCCTAGAAAAGGCCTCTTCGAAAGCCTGTGGGCTTTCTGGCGGAAGTGGCATGGCAAGTCCCGTGACAATAAATTCAACCTCGAAGGGTGATTTATAGCTTTCCGAGATTTCCCCAATTATCTTTTCTTGAAGATTTTCAACTACATAGTACTGATGCAGGGGGTTTGGAACACCCAAAACAAAACGCACTTTGTCGGTCTTTTGCTGTGATTCAACGAACTGAATCGGATCAAGCCACGTCGCGAGCGACTTATTGCTTA
>CAZPBD010000195.1:0-1430 GCA_964584655.1 uncultured Pseudobdellovibrionaceae bacterium
GCAATTGGTCAGGCGGTGTGGTTCCTGGAGTCAACGATGTGGCCATGTTTAGTAATACTTTTTGTGGAAGCACTTGTAATGCGACAATTAATGTGAATCCGAACGTCAAGGGAATCAGATTGGCTTCTGATTACACCGGGACAATCACTCAGGGTAACTTTGTTGAGATCACAATTGGTTCGCAAGGTTGGGTTCAAAATTCAGGCACATTTTTAGGATCCAATGAGAATAAAGTTCTGAATGGAAATATGACAATCAGTGGTGGAACTTACAGAGCCACGTCTGCCACCACTCAAACAGGAAATAATTTTGGTATTAATAATGCCCCCACATTTAATCATAACTACGGTACTTTTAAATTCACCGGTATCACGAGCGGTAATATTGCATCACTTAACGCTCGCCTCTATAATGTTATGCTGACGGGAAGTAATGCTACTTTTTCATTGGTCGGCAATACGATGTATATCGATGGTGATCTGACGATTGGTGATTTTGTCAGCGCGAGTGGCGGGGTCAATACTGGCACGTTGATCGTTGGTGGAGATGTTAGTTTCGTCAACTTTGGATACTCGGGGACAGCGAATTTGACATTCTTCGGAGGCTCAGCCTCTACATTGAATGTTGGGGCCTCTGCAAGTGTCGTGAATGGTGATATCAAAGTCGAAAAACTTTCCATGCTCACTTTAACTTCTGCTGTGACTTTTACGAATCCAGTCTCACAAAAATTTGATTTGATCCATGGAGTGATTGATCTTAACGGCTTTACTTTAAGCACTCGAAATTTGACCCTGGAATCTTTGTCTGGAATTGTATGTCGTGGCGGCAGTTATAATTCCACCAGTTTCTTAGACCGAGGTGCTGTCCTTGCATGTGCGGGTTATCCCTATTATTGGACGGGTGCAGGTGCCAACGCAAATTGGAATACGGCAGCCAATTGGTCAGGTGGAGTGGTTCCGAATAACACAGCAACACAAGTTGCGATTTTTTCAAATTCCATGTGCAGTTCCAACTGCAATCCAACTCTGAATGTAAACCCCAATGTTCGTGGTCTTTACATGATGCCAGATTACACAGGCACCATCACTCAAGGATCAGGTATTGCTGTATCCATTGGACTTTATGGTTTTAATCAAGCTGGCGGTACCTTTTTAGGAAGCAATGCTAACGTTTCGATCTTGAGGCGTGCGATGTTTGGAAATGGAACATTTCGAGCACCTACGACATCACTGATTATTTCATCTGACGATTCCTACTATCCTGTATTTTCTGGAATGGGAGAGACCACAGTCTTTCAACACAATAATGGCACATTTAATTTTAGATTTAGCTGTGTCGACAATGGAAAAGCTCACTTCTATAAAAATCAGATTTTTACTGATCTACTGTTGAATAATAGCTGCTCGGAAGTGGAGTGGTACGAGCCTGTT
>CAZPBD010000196.1:0-1408 GCA_964584655.1 uncultured Pseudobdellovibrionaceae bacterium
TAATGACGACAACGAAGACGAATTTATAAAAGAAGGAATTAGAATGATTAACCATCAAAAATAAAACTAACAAAGAAGATGAGAATTAAAATAATATTATTGTTTCTCTCATTGAGTCAATCTCTATTTTCTCAATCAAAGAATGAATATTTAAAAAACAATCGATACGATTTATTGAACTCAAATTTTGAATTTCCTCAAAGTAATTTCAAAATAATTGGTTTCGGTGCATTTCACGGAAGTCAAGAAACAGAAAAAGCAGAAAATATTTTACTTGAAAATCTAATTAATAAAAATAAAGTGAAATATTACCTACCTGAAACCGATTTAGGAATTGCTTATTATTTTAATCAATATTTAAAATCTGGTGACACAATTCTATTAAAAGACTTAGTAAGACATTATGGAGTAAGAGTGCCACAAGAAAAAAGTATTGAAACTTACAATAAATGGAAAGTTATAAAAAAAATAAATGATAATCAACCAGAAAAAAATAAAATCCAAGTGGTTGGAATTGATATAATCGTAACGTATAAATACACTTCTAAACTCTTAATAGAATTGATGAAAATTGAAAAAGGAAAATATAAATCTTACGATAATTTGTATGAAATGGTAAAAATTGACACTACTGATTTCTCCCCATATTATGATAGTTATTCTAAAAACATTTTAAAAAACTTTGTAGTTGATTTTGAGAATGATAAAACATATTTTAATTCTATCACAAATAATAAAATTATCACAGATAACTTAATTGAAAACATAAAATTAACTCTAAAAAAGCAAGATAGAGAAAAAACAATTTTTGATAATTATTTATTTTTAAGTCAATTATACGATTTAAAATCAAGTCCTCAATTTGTAAGAATGGGATTTTTCCACATAGAAAAGGACAGAGAAAATAATTATCCATCATTTTTCACAAGGTTAATAGAAAATAATATTTACAAAAAAGAAGAAATAGTTTCAATTGCAGGATTTTTAACTAAAAGTAGGGTACTCTGGGATTTAAAATTTGACGAAAAAATGAATTATATTGGTTACACAACTGAAGGTGGTTATGGAATTGGAGATTATTGGAAAGAATACTTTAAAGGAATTAATAATCTTAAAAAGAACAAATTATCCAACTTAACTCTTTATCGTTTGAATAACGACAACTCACCATATAAGGAAAATCAAACTGATTTAATGGAAATAAAAACGTTTCTTAAAAAGTCAAACAAAGATGATTTAAAAGGTAAAACGACAACTGATTATTTTGATTATGCAATTTTAATTAGTAATTCAAAATCGAATAAACCAATAGAAGAATTAGAGAAAAATAAATAATAATCAGAATACTTTCTAACTCATAATATTCATCTCACGTTCGAAACCAAGGAACCTCTAAACCTCCCAATTT
>CAZPBD010000197.1:0-1407 GCA_964584655.1 uncultured Pseudobdellovibrionaceae bacterium
GTAGGACTTTGCATAACACTTAAATTTTTCAGATGAATTCATACGATAAGTAGCTGTCGCTCATTTAACAGCGGAAAGAGGGTTAGTTATACATTGAATTTCATAATTCATTCCCAACATATATATCTTCGAACTTTGAACACTAGGAACTGCGCTGAAGAAGTCGACAATTTCAAGTTGCGATTCATTTTTTTTAATGTTGAAGAACATTAGCCCTTGAGCTCCAGCTATACACAGGACAGTACGGCTATCAAAAGGTATAAATCCAAAAGGATCATTTTCAAGAAATGCGATTTCCTGCGTTGCATGTGCTGATCGATGCAGGAGCAATTTGAATTTTTCTTGGTTGGAAATGAGCTCTTTAACTATAATATAAAGTTGAGCACCTTTAATTTGGATATCAACTATTTCGGGAAGTGTTACCGTTTCATGAAGTGATCCTTTAATCGACAATATCGAAACTACATCATCTCCCTGAATATAAATTTTTGAAGCAGTAACTATTGGTGGACGGATACTCCCCTGCTTCAAACGGGTGCTCCAAAGAATTTTGCCACTTTTGCAATCGACACAGCTAAGTTCACCACCAGTTGAAATGGCAAAGATCATTCCTTTAAAAACTGTTACCGTTGCATTAACACCATGTTTTTCGTTATTACTGAGTAATACTTTCCATAATAATTTCCCGCTTCTTGCATCCAGAGCATGTAAATATCCACGCACGTCAGCACAAAACACTTTTTGCTCTCCGCATATAGCATCAGTATAAAACCACTCTCCTCTTTTTCCGTAAGGAAAATAGGACCAAACTTGTTCACCAGTCTTAGGTTTAAGTCGAATTACTCCAAAGTTGGTGCTTGCAAAAACACCAGTCGAACTTACGGAGAGGGAATGCCCACCATACGTTGGCAACTTCTTCTGCCAAGCAAACTTTCCAGTTCTTTTTTCGAATGCGAAAACTGCACGAGCATTAAAACTACTTATGATTGCTAACTGTGGGGTCACAATTGGATTTGGCCGCCTTGACAAAGAAGGGAGACCAGGAAAAGGCTTAGATTTTCTCTTGCCCTTCCAAATCAACAAGGAATCTGCTTGGATTTTTTTCATGTTAAAGATTAACCTCCATTTGCTCTTTGCACGCAAGCTCTATATGCTTCACCAGCCCGCTTTGAACATTGGCCGACTGGATTCCTTCCAGCAATACAACTATCAAATACGCTTTCGAAAACTTTTTGACAGTTTTCTTTCTTCTTCTTGGGCGTTTTATCCTTCAACAAACAAATCCCAGTGATAGCTGCAACTGCTGCAGCACCAGCTGAAATTACAGCATTGCCGATTTGAATAGCGATCTTAGATAAAAACTTTCATTTCAACCACCTCAAACAAATTTCTGTTATTAAAGTGATT
>CAZPBD010000198.1:0-1387 GCA_964584655.1 uncultured Pseudobdellovibrionaceae bacterium
AATCGATTTTTAAGATCACGGAACTGATCCAAAGAAACCACAGTGTCTGAGGTCATTCTCTGCTTGGCTAGCTTCTCAATTTTTTGAATCAGTTCAGTTGTTCCAATTTTTTTCATTTTTATCCGTGCATTTCTGCTTCTTTGTTTTCAATCCATCGCTCAGCATCGATGGCTGCCATACAACCTGTGCCTGCTGCTGTGATGGCTTGTCTGTAGGTGGGATCTTGAACGTCACCAGAGGCAAATACACCTGCAATTTTAGTATAAGTTGTTCCCGGTTTTGTTGTCAGGTACCCAGCTTCATTGGTGTCCAAAATTCCATTAAACAATTTCGTGTTTGGCGTGTGGCCGATGGCGATAAATAAACCCTGCAACGCTTTTTCTGAAGTTGTGCCCTTCACAGTGTCCTTCAAAACAACACCGGTGACTTCTTTGCCATTCCCTTTAACTTCGACAACTTCCGAGTTCCAGATCACTTCGATTTTTGGATGTTTCATCACGCGGTCCTGCATAATTTTAGAAGCTCTAAAACTATCTCGGCGGTGGATCACATAAACTTTTTTTGCAAATCGAGTTAAAAATGTCGCTTCTTCCATGGCTGTGTCTCCACCGCCCACGACTCCGACTTCCACGTCTCTGAAAAAGGCACCATCACAAGTGGCGCAGGCTGAAACGCCTTTGCTCATGTATTGTTTTTCTGAAGGAATTCCCAAAAGTTTTGCGCTGGCACCTGTGGAAATAATCACAGTCTTTGCTTGGTATTCAGTGTCCCGAATCCAAATTTTAAACGGCCAAACATTGAAATCCACTTTTGTTACATTTTTAGTAATAAACCGAGTTCCAAAACGCTCGGCTTGTTTTCGCATTACTGCAATCAAATCAGGTCCAGTCACACCGTGCTCAAAACCTGGATAATTTTCCACTTCAGTTGTGATCATCAACTGACCACCGGCCTCTTCGCCTTCGATCATCAAAGGATTCAATCGGGCGCGAGCCGTGTAAACAGCCGCCGTTAATCCTGCAGGTCCAGATCCAATAATAATCGTATTTTCAACTTTTTGTTCCATGATGTTTTGCTCCGAAATTGGTCCTGATCTTAGATCAAAAGCCTGAGCGATTCAATCAAAGCTCTGATGACTGCATCGAAGGGCAGGATCAGTTATGCTACGAATCATCAAGCCAGCAATCGAGGCAGGATCCACAGATTGCCCCTGATTTCGGGGCTTTGTGCCTTTAGGCAGAAGATCCGTGTTCATGTAACCTGGACTGAGCAATCGCAAATCAAAGGCAAGGTCCTGCTTCTGCAGAGTCAGAATTAAACCCTTCAGACCATGTTTAGCAGCACAGTACATGGCAGCCCCTGGATCTGCCTGATTTTCAGCAATGGA
>CAZPBD010000199.1:0-1361 GCA_964584655.1 uncultured Pseudobdellovibrionaceae bacterium
AGCAACGCTGCAAAATTTGATCTCACCACAGGGGCTCTTCAGAACTGGAATCCAAAGCCTGGGAACCAATCTTTTACAATTTCAAAAAGTGGATCCAATTTTTACGTCGGCGGCACTTTCAGTATTGTTCAAGGGGTGAACCGATCCAATTTGGCAGCCATAGATACCCTCCAAGGACGAGTGACTTCATGGCGACCGATCGTCAATGAAGAGGTTTTATCCATCGCCATCAGTGGAGACAATGTTTATATTGGAGGTTGGTTTAGTGAGGTGGGCGGACTTTTAAGGAATCACTTAGCATCCGTGAATAAAATAACAGGTGCTCCTACATCTTGGGATCCCAATGCGAATTCTCGAGTCGAAACAGTAGAAGTCAGCTCCGATGGATTAACTCTGTATGTAGGCGGGCATTTCACGAACATTAGTAGTACGGGCCGAAACAGGATCGCAAGTTTTGCAATTTCTGACGGAAGTTTGAATGCATTTAATCCCAACTCAAGCGCTGCAATTGTTGAGATTCAAGAAGACGCCGGCACAGTCTTTGTTGCTGGATTCTTTTTTACAATTAATGCAGCTTCAAGAATTTATTTAGCTTCATTGAATGGGACCACTGGCGCAGCTACCGCTTGGAACCCAGGGGGCGGCGGAACTCACTACTATAATAGCCTAAGTATAGATGGTAGCACTGTTTACATTGGGGGCTCTTTTGCTTTAGTCGGCGGAGCCAGTCGAACAAATATCGCTGCAGTTGATGCATCAACTGGAATCGCGACTGGCTGGAATCCGTCAGCTAATAATACTGTTTACACCGTAATTCATTCAGGTAGCTCGGTGTTTGCGAGCGGAGGGTTCTCTCTTATCGGTGGAGCGACAAGGCCGTTTGTTGCCGAGCTCAGTAAAGCCTCAGGACTAGCGACAACCTGGACGCCGAATGTGGAAGGATACCTTCCGAGCCTCAATCAAATTGGTGTCGGAACGAGCAATGTTTACCTCATTGGAGACTTTCAAAAATTGGACGGAATTTTCAGAGACAGTTTTGTCGGCATTAATCGGACAACAGGCCTAGACGCTTGGTAACAATTTCTCAGAATGAAATCTCGGATTTATCGTCAATTTTTTTGCCGTAAGTCTCTGTCTGAGACACCAGACCTTTCAGTATTTTTGCGAAATCACCGATGAGTTACTATCGTGATCACCAGAAATATTCAGGCATTAATCCTATTAAGTTCAATACTTATGAGCTCAGTCTCTTGGGCTGCCAGTGGCATTACTTATCACGGTCGAATCGTCAAACCTGACAACCAACCTTTAGAATCTGCGACCACACGATTTCGAATTCAAATCAAAGCCCCCGATGCAGG
>CAZPBD010000200.1:0-1344 GCA_964584655.1 uncultured Pseudobdellovibrionaceae bacterium
CAAGAAGTAAACTGAACTAGACCGTCAGAATAATTTTTCCCCGTGAATTTCCAGATTCGATGAGCTGATGGGCCTTGGCCACTTGGTGAAAATCGATGTAGGTGGTTTCTGGTGGAAAAATTCTACCTTGAGAAGCGTATTGAAAAAGTCCCTGCATATTTTCTTTTGCAAGATCATCTTCCTCAAGAAGAAAGCTGAGATTGAAAGCCACAATACTTTTATTTGCTGTCACCATATCGAGTGGATTGAAACGGGGAGTTTTCCAAAGTCCATAGGCGGCTTTGAGATAATTAATCCTTCCACCGCTTTTAGATAATAAACTATGGCTGCCATAAATCACAAGACGTCCTGTGGGTCTCAGAATATCATAACTTTGCTTGATCGTTGTGTAACCGTTGGCATCAAAGACAGCATCGAAGTTGTCATGACCCCTATCTTTTAGTTCGCTCCAAAAATCGGGAGTGGTGGACTTGTCGAAAACTAAATCGGCCCCTAGGCTTTTTACGTAATCAACTTTATCACTGCGACCCACAACTCCAACCACGAAATGATTATCTGCCTTAGCAATTTGAACGAGAGCCGAGCCAACTCCACCAGCCGCTGAGTGGACTAAAATTTTGGCCTTTTTGGGAAGAATGAAAAGTTGTTTGAGGGCATAATAAGCTGTCATGAAAACAGCTGGGAATCCAGCAGATTGAAGTAAATCAAAACCATTGGGAACAAAGGAGGCGTGCATTTCATTCACACAAACTTCAGTGGCGTAGCCATTGAAACGTGTAAAGGCAAAAACTTCGTCACCCACTTTAAACTTTGAAACATTTGGGCCGATTTTTTTGACAACTCCGCTGACTTCAAACCCGGGAGTGATGGGCCAACCCACATAAACTTTTGCTGATTCATAAACACCGAGGCGAATCAGAGTGTCAGCGTAATTAACTCCAATTCCTTTAACAGAAATCAGGACCTGCTGAGGTCCTGGTTCTGGAGAGGCCACTTCTTCAATTTCTAGCTTTTCGTAACTACCCGGTGAGCGAATGACAATTTTTTTCATTTCAAAAGATTAGCGTGAAATTTTTAAATGTGCACCTCTGAAAAGATGCACATCCAAATTTTTAGTAACCTCTGAAAGCTTCCACTCGAATTCTTTCTGCTGGAAGACCAATTTCTGCCAATGCGGCTTTCATTTCGATAACCATGGCTGGTGATCCCACAATATAAAACAGGGTATCATTTGGCATGGCTTGAACAGTCGCAGCGAGGTGAGCCTTGTTGATTCGACCGGCTTGCATTTTTGGTTCATTTGTCATTTGAGCAGTATCGCTGATGAAATATCTTACATCCATT
>CAZPBD010000201.1:0-1343 GCA_964584655.1 uncultured Pseudobdellovibrionaceae bacterium
AATTAGAAACAACAACGAACAATGTTTTTCGTGAAGTGGCTTCGATCAATGCTGTTCTCACAGATGCAGTTGATACAAGTAAAGATGCGGATCTGATATTCTCGACGGTGGGACCTGATGTCAGCGGAGCGACCGCACCAACTGAAAAAATGAGAATTAAATCAAGTGGGAATATTGGAATTGGAACAGCAAATCCGGGTGCACCTCTTGATATCGCACATAATAATGCGGCCGGTTTGAATTTAACACACAACGGAACTAGCTTTAGCTCATTCTTGCAAGACGCCAGCGGCGGCACAATTCTTATGAGAAATAGTGCGGGAACGCCGACTGTCATTTTGAGTTCGAGCACAAATAGTTTTATGACAGGTGGCAATGTCGGGATCGGCACAAATGCTCCGAGCACTATTTTAGACGTCGCTGGTGCCCTCACCGTTCGCGAAATGGCCGCACCCGCTGTTTCTCCAGCTGACCAAGGCAGAATTTATTTTGATTCGACTTCGAACAAATTTAGAGTTTCAGAAAACGGTGGAGCTTACGTGGACCTCGTGGGTGGTGGTGGTGGTGGCGGTGGACTGCCGGCTGCTGCAGGATCTGAAACTGCTCCAAGTATCGCATTTACTGCAGACCCAGATACCGGATTTTACAATGGTGTTGCTGGTGGAATCTACATGACGAACAATGGTGTAGACTCTGCCCATTTCGATACCAACTTCATTGAGTTCTATAGAGATGTTGGGTTTACAAACGGATCAGCTGCGAACCCTGCCCTTTTTCAAAATCTTGATTTCACGACTGGAATTTTCTTTCCAGCTGCCAGTAACATTGCGATTTCAACAAGCGGTACTGAAAGACTTCGTGTTGATGCCTCTGGAAACATTGGAATTGGCCGAGCCCCTTCATCCACTGCTAAGCTGGCGGTCACAGGTGCAGCCGTTTCGACAACAAACATCGTAGCGACTGGTGCGACTGTGAATTTAGCACTCAGTAATATGCACATGCTGAAATCACCTGGCACTGATGCGATTACATTACAAAATCCCACTGACGGTGGAACATACACCATTTTCATTACGGATACGACTTCACGGACTTACACCTTTGCAGGTTGTACAAACTCCTACTTTAGTCCAGCCAATGATGCGACCACATTTCGATCTTCTTACACAATTGCTGTGATCGTCGATGGCGCTAACACCGAGTGCTTCATCACCTGGACAACTGGATTTAACTAGCCTTAAAATAGGATCATGTGGAAATCGAAAAATTTTCTTGTTGGGTTGAGTGCTGGTGTTGCCGTTGGCTTTTTCTTGTCTTGGTTTTTCCTAGTTCAAAGACCTTTT
>CAZPBD010000202.1:0-1325 GCA_964584655.1 uncultured Pseudobdellovibrionaceae bacterium
AAGTCATACGCCTCCGACGCCGAACGCGTGGCCTTCTTGTTCGAGCTGTACCAGCGAATCACCAGCCTGCTGCCTGTTCCAGCTGTAAAGAAAACACGAAAAGTCAAAGCCACAGAAAGTTAAGAAATATGACCAGATTGAATCAGTACCAAAAGTCAGCACACTTCCACGCAAGACCTTTTTGCAACGATTGCGGTCGTCCTCTAACCCTCAACCGAATGCCATCAGCCATCTGCGGCCATCTAGGTACGGCTGCCTTGAGGCTACCCATACAACTAACATCGTCTGCAGAAGACATCTCGCCGAATGCGGCTAAAGACAGTTGGAGTACTGAATGACCAGTGTCTGGGTGAATGACAAAAGTTGGGGACTGGCTTGGACCGAGCACGAGAAACTGGGTCAGGGCGGTCAAGGTGTGACTCATCGTGTCCATCACAACGAAAGTGACTCAATCGGGTGTTTAAAAAAACTCAGCAAGCAGAATGATGCTGAGCGACGGCTACGATTCTTCCGAGAAGCTACCGCTTATGACACCTGCCAGCATGCCTTGATTCCAAGCTTACTCGCGAGCAATGCACACAACCATGCGGACCCTGAACACAAGCTTTTTCTCGTAACTGAGTTCATTCCTGGGCCGACGCTCAGTAAGCGAATCGAAGAGGTTGGACCGCTAAGCTGGAACGATGGCGCGATTTTGACGGTCGAGTTGCTTAAAGCAGTCGTATATGTACACGCGAACGATTGGGTTCACCGGGACATCAAGTCTGACAACATCATCCTCAGGAACGGGGATGTCACCGCTCCGGTTTTGCTTGACTTCGGCCTCTGCTACAAGGAAGGCATCGCCAACACACTTAACACGGAACATGGCCAAGAAATCGGGAACCGCTTTCTTCGACTACCGGAACTATCGATCGGGAGCATATCCAAGCGCGATGAACGCAGTGACCTCGCGTTCATTGGCGGCATCCTGTTCTATGTGCTGACCGGTACACTCCCCGCGACGCTGTAGGACGCCGATGGCAATATGCCGCACCAGCGCAAGGATGCGCTCGCTCGACTAACTAGTATTGCCGGAGGCATAACGCCGCGACTGCTTGATTTTCTTGACCGCTGCTTCAATCCCACCATCAGTAAACGCCATCCGACAGCACTGTCGATGTTGTCCGCACTGGAGTCACTTCTGGTGCCCAGCGGCGAGCCTGAATCGGAGCCTGAGGGTGATCTAGCCTTTATCAGGAAACATCTGGACCGAGAAAGTATCGTTGAGCAACAACAGTTGGGCGCTAACTGCCAGGCAGTCTACCGAGCGATAAATCAGATCG
>CAZPBD010000203.1:0-1305 GCA_964584655.1 uncultured Pseudobdellovibrionaceae bacterium
GCTGAAAGTTTTTGGCTTTGAATGATCTCTTGATCTAAGTGAGAGGTGCTTAAAGATTCATGATTAATCACATGATCAGGGTGTTTGAAAAATTTGAGGTATTGCACCAAGGGCTCAAGTCCTCCGCCCAATTTACCATCGACTAAAAACACCTGGGCACCAAAATGGTTTTTTAAAACTTCAGCCTCTATTTGGATATTTTGCTTTTCTAAAAGATCTTTCATGGTGATGACAAGGATCATGGGATAACCCAGCCTTGCCACTTGTAATGCCAGTACTAAATGACGGCTGAGTTGTGTGGGATCAAGCACCATGATCACAGCATCCGCTTTGGTTTCTTTATCTGTTCGCTTGAGAAGCTTTAAAGTGACTTCTTCATCTTCAGATTTCGGATGCAAGGAATAGGTTCCCGGTGAATCCATCACTTGAACTTGATGACCTGCACCCCAATGAGCTGCAAGATCCCCAGTCATATAATCCACTGTGGATCCGGGATAGTTCACAACTTTTGCAAGACTTCCTGTGAGCCAATTGTAAAGTGTGGACTTTCCACTATTCGGAGGACCGACTAAGATAAATCTCATTTGAAATCCTTTTTGACTGCTTCAAGAGCCAAGGAATCAAATTCATCTTTTCTTAAAGACACTAAACCCTGATTTGTTTGCACCACATAGGGACCATGGAAAGGCAGCTTACGAATAAGACTCAGGGTCTCGCCTTGAAAAAAGCCAAGCTCTTTAAGTCTTTCTTGAAGCTCTGGGGATCCTTCAATTTTTTGAATCACAAAACGAGGCTTGTTCAAAATGGGCCTTTCCAAATTCGAGTCCT
The DNA here is from genome assembly GCA_964584655.1 of uncultured Pseudobdellovibrionaceae bacterium. Classification (GTDB taxonomy): domain Bacteria; phylum Bdellovibrionota; class Bdellovibrionia; order Bdellovibrionales; family Bdellovibrionaceae. The sequence continues at coordinate 829 of CAZPBD010000203.1, forward strand.
ACTACCCTATCAGGACCAAGGACTGGTGCGCAAAGTCACAGTTGCCATTGAAAACCACTTGAAAACCAAACCCAAGACCTAGGACCTGAATTCCGGACTTTGGTTAAAGTTCCAAGACCTTCATCCCGATCCAAAGGTCTAGATGAAACCACTCAACCTCACATTTCTGCTTTTCATTTTAGCCCTTAGCCCTGCTGTGATGGCAGAGGACCTGATTTATCACACAACGAGTAGCGATGAAGTGTCTCTATTAAAAATTGATAATCAGTCCTATCAGGATCAGGATTTCTGGCTTCTTTTTTATGAGGATTCTTTTATTGAAGAGCGACACTTTGAAATCCGTGCCCGAAGTCAAAAAACAATTCAGGTCGGTGACTATAAACAAGCCACTTGGAAGATGTCAGTTTTAACGAAATCAAACCAAGTGAAGCTTCCTGCCCAATGGCAAATTCAAAAATCCACCTTATTTGAAAAGTC
>CAZPBD010000204.1:0-1292 GCA_964584655.1 uncultured Pseudobdellovibrionaceae bacterium
TTGTCTGACCAAGTTTAAGCAAAGCCAAATATATCTTTATTTCATTTTTTGTTAATCCTATTTCTCCCAATATATTTTCTGTTTCCATTCCATTCTTAGCCCTAGAAGGTTTTTATTTCTTTGTATTGGCTATCCAAATGTACATAATACAAATCTAAGCCTCCTAATCCTGCTCGTGCATCTGAAGCAAAAACAAGCACGTTGTCTTTAGTGATAAATGGAAACGTTTCTCTACCTTCGGTGTTGATTTTATCTCCTAAGTTCTCTGGTGTTCCATAGGTATCGTTTTCTAGTATGGCAACTTTGTAAATATCCGACATTCCTATTGTGCCTGGCTGGTTAGATGAAAAATACAATTCTTTTTCATCTACCGAAAGTGCTGGATGGGCACAACTGTAGTTATCATTATTAAACGGAAGCTCTTTTACATTGGTCCATTTTTTACCATCATAGGTTGCTTTATATATTTTTAACAAAACCGTGTTTAATGTATCGGTCTTTGCTTTTGTCTTTAATTGATTATTTCTAGTGAAATACATCGTTTTACCGTCTTTGGTAAATACTGCTGAAGATTCGTTATAGTATTTGTTAATTTGTCTGTTTAACCCTTTTACAGCAGTGGTGCTGTCTTTCTCTTGGCTGCCTTTTTTAGATAATTGAGTTACTAAATATAAATTGGTATAAGCCTCTCCTGTCCAATTGTGCTTATTTGCAAAAGTTCTTTTATTATTTCTTGATGAACTAAACACTATAGCACTATCCCCCAAAAAAGCGGGTGAAAAATCAAAATACGCCGAATTTATTCCTGCATTTTTTACGGTAGCTTTATTTATGGATTTTGATATTTGTGCTAAATATTCTTTATTATCTGCAAATACTTTTACTCGAGAATCATTTGGGTATTTTTGACCCATTTGCACCATAATTTGATCGGCCTTAGCATACTCTTTTTGTGTTTTTAAAGTACTTACATATTTGCTATAGGTGTTTGCCGATAGTTCTTGAGTAAATAGAAATAACGAATCATACCATCGTTTTGCAGGTTCAAATTCAGCTCTGTAATAATATGCATTAGCTAAATTTTCTAACAATTCTTTTGATTTATAACCGTCTTTAGCAAGGTCTTCATACGTTTTTATCAATTCGCTATACGCTTATTGATCGTACTTCTTTTGTGCCAAATCTAATTTCTGTTGTTGGGCGACAACTTTCGATCCAGTAGCTAATACAACTAACAGGAAATATATAATTTGCTTTTTCATACTCTTTTAGAAAAATCTTGGTGATACAAC
>CAZPBD010000205.1:0-1282 GCA_964584655.1 uncultured Pseudobdellovibrionaceae bacterium
CAGGAAATGGAATTTTAGTTGCGGCTGATAACGTGGCTGTTGATGCAGGTCTTGGAATTAACAAAATTCCTCAAGTCGGAGGCACGGCTCTTGGTGCCAACGGTGTGGTCATTGCGAACGGCACAGGCACTGCTTTAACTTCACTAAATTGTTTGGTTAACCAAGTGATTAAATTTGATGCTTCAGGATTTGCGACTTGTGCGGCTGATGATACTGGAGCTGCCAACGCTTTTGTGAATGGTGGAAATACTTTAGGTGCAGAAGCAACCATTGGTACAAACGATAACTTTGGTTTAAATTTAGAAACTAACAATACAACTCGTATGGCCATTTCTAACACCGGAATGATTGGAATCAATTCGGCTCCAAACACAACCTCAAGAGTCAACATTTATGATTACCGATCAAATTCCGCTACTGGTCACAATGCCATCTTTGCTGATACTTTTCGTGCTAGCTCAGTGACAAATGCAAATACAAACATCAGCGGAAATTTTTCTGCCTATGATTCTATCGATGGTGTTGGCGTCAATATGGGCGACGTCAAGGGAATCCGAGCCACGGGTGGGATTCAAGGATTTTCTGGTGGCACACCTTCTGTTACGAATGTCATGGGTGTCGACACAAGAGGTGCTGCCTTTAGCGGTGCAACAGCAACAAATGTCATTGGTGTAAATTCGTTAGCTCAAATTGACGGCTCAACAACTACGAACGCTTACGCTTTTTATGGAACTGTGACTCGACCGTCTGGAACTTTAACAAATGGATACGGTCTGTATCTGGGCCCAATCGCAGGAACTAACAAATGGTCCGTATATGCAAGTGATGCATCCGCACCTTCACACTTTGCTGGCAATGTGGGAATTGGCTCTGGAATCACTGCACCTAGCACAGCACTGGATATTAACGGTGCGACAACTATGCGTGGAATTGCCTCCCCAACAATTTCCCCCGCAGGCCAAGGCCGAATTTATTTCGATTCCACTGCCAACAAATTTCGAGTTTCACAAAATGGAACAGCGTACACAGATCTCATCCCGACAGGTGGCACTGGCGACATTTTAAATGGCGGTAATACAACTGGTGCAGCTATTACGATTGGTACAAATGACAATTTCGCGCTGAATTTAGAAGTCAATAACTCGGCAAAGATGAGATTGGACACAAACAGTAATTTATCCATCAACGGAGGAATTACATCAAACTCAAACGGGATCGCAGTTGGCGGAAGCACTTCTTCGAACTGGTACGCCATGGCGTTTGGTCACGATACGGTGGCCTC
>CAZPBD010000206.1:0-1281 GCA_964584655.1 uncultured Pseudobdellovibrionaceae bacterium
CGCGGCCGGCGCGCACGGGGCCCGCCCTCCGTGCCGCGGGCCCCCGGGGGGGGGGGGCTGGTGTGGGGAGATGGACCCCGGGTCGTCGCCCGGGGTGACAAGGCATGGACCCCGGGTCTTCGCCCGGGGTGACAAGGCATGGACCCTGGGTCTTCGCTCGGGGTGGCATGGTAAGCAGGGTGACAAGGTAGGCGGAGTTACGTGTTTGGTGGGGTTATAGCTGGAACCTAAGCTGACAGGATAGTTCGTGGTGGCGAAGAGATTGGGTTGGCTGTTTCATTTGTTTCGTTTATTTCGTTTGATGTGCTATCTTTGAGCTTGTTGATAGAAACCTGTGACAGGAGTAAGCAATGAGGACGATAGATCGTGTTCGGGAGGTAACGCCTCCGCCGCTGAATGCGAAGGACATGGAGATGGTGCGCGTGGCGCAGCGGTGCATCATGGCGTCTCTGGATCATTCACGCGCTGCGGCGATCACTTTGACAACGGACAGTGGTGAGCATCCGACGGTAGAGGTGCCGCCATCCGCTTTGAAGTTGATAGGGCAGTTGTTGGGGGCCATGAGTGAAGGCCGCCCGGTTGTGTTGATGCCCACAGAGCAAGAGTTGACGACAGTGGAGGCCGCTAATTTTCTGAACGTCTCGCGCCCGTTTGTTGTCAAAGAGATGGAGGCTGGTCGCCTGGCTCATAGAAAAGTGGGCACGCACCGTAGGATTGCGCTGGAGGATTTGCTGGCATACACGCAAAAGATGCGTGCGCAGCAGGCTGGCGCTCTGGAGCGTTTGGCCGAAAACGCGAGAGAGTTGGGTCTGGATTACTGATGGCAGGCCATGCACGCTATACCGCCCTACTGGATGCGTGTGTCTTGTATCCGTTGGCCATGACAGATGCGCTTTTGAGTTTGGCAACTGCGGGATTTTTTGCTGCAAAGTGGACAACGCGTATTGAGCTCGAATGGATTCGTGCCATAGAGCGGCAGCGGCCAGACTTGGTGGGTAAGCTCGACGTGCGCCGAGACAGCATGCGTGTTGCCATTTTGGATTGGGAGGTTCCTGAATCTGCCTGGGTGATATTGGAGCAAGGAATCCAACTACCAGACCCTGACGATGCGCATGTCTTGGCAGCGGCAGTTGCAGGGCATGCGGATTGCATCGTGACTTCTAATTTGAAAGATTTCCCGTCGACCGTTTTGGACGGCTTCGGTATAGAAGCCATTGATCCAGATACCTTCATCATCAATCAGTGGGATCTGGATCCCGTCAATGCGATAGCCGCTTTTAA
>CAZPBD010000207.1:0-1278 GCA_964584655.1 uncultured Pseudobdellovibrionaceae bacterium
TGGCCAACTCATTGGCGATGACTGCGCCGGAAAAGCCGGCGCCTACGATTGCGATATTTTTCATGTCTTTTCCAAGAAGCCAAGAAGGCCGTCAAACCACACATCTCATCTGAATCAATCCAGGGTCATGGTTCATTTTATGTTTGAAGACCTGCCCCACGAAACTACAACGAAGTTGGCAAGGCGCAGCACATTAGGTCAAAAAAAATAGCGACAAATGTCGCTATTTTTTGCAAGTGCTCAAGCATAAAAATTATGTCCGCTTCGACAGCGCCATCACCTCCGCATGTGGTCGTTTGTAATTGCGCCTCAAGCCATCCCAGACAGCTGTGATTGTCAACCGCAAATACAGCGAACGATCTGAATAGTGCCGAGCATTGATCAACCAAACCAGAACCTTGGCCGGAGCAATCAACACAAACCAGCCCCCTGACATGATGCGATACAACTTCAAGCCATTGCGATACGTGTAATATGCCTTCCACAAAGGCGTATAGACAGCACGTTGATCCACCAAAGTCACGCAATCATGCGCAAACCGCACCGTTGGCGCAAAAAGTATGTCATGCCCACCGCGGGAAATCTGGTGGGTGTAAATCACATCATCGGCATAAATGAACAACTCTGCCTCGGGATAGCCCCAGACATTTCGAATCTTTTCCACATCCAAAAACAAGCCCACGAAAGAGGACTGTTCCACCTTGCGCAAAGCGGCCCCTTGATAAGCCTCATCAGGAATATGAAATCCCATGCGTCCAGCCACCGCTGCAGACCAGAACCTGCGCGCACTTACGAATGGATTGACACTGGGGCGGTTCATCTCCGCAATGTGGCCTGACGGCAAATACACAGCAGCAGCCACACCACCTGTGCATTCAGGCAAATCCAGTTGTTCAAATGCGCGGAATGCTCCGGGCTGCGGGTAAGCATCATCGTCGTAACACACCAACCAATCGGCATCGGTGTTTTCAGAGACCCACTTGAATCCCCGATGGAACCCTCCTGCACCGCCCACATTGGAAGGCAAACTCAACACATGCAAGCGATCATCAACCAACTGAGAAAGCCACTGCGCCGTACCATCCGTAGAGGCATTGTTGACCACCAACAATCCCATGGGGTTTTCGGCCAAGGTACTCAGTACCGTGTTCTTCAATCGATCCAGTCGATTGAAGGTCACCACCACCGCAAACAGTTTACGTTTGGCTTTAAACAAACTTAGGCCAACGGGTCCACATTGAAGGCCGGCATCGGCTGACCCGAAGCCTGCGACGCCAG
>CAZPBD010000208.1:0-1270 GCA_964584655.1 uncultured Pseudobdellovibrionaceae bacterium
ACGGCGAAGGCTTGTTTTTTAAGTTTTAAAAGTGCACTCGCTGAAACTGATTTTTTATTTTTTAATTTCATAGCCTAAATTTTGTAGGATTTCTGTCAGCTTTAGCAAGGGCAATCCTTCAATGCTTGAAAAATCTTGAGTTTCAATTTTTGAAAATAGTTGTCTGCCATTTTTTTCTATTTTGTAAGAGCCAGCGCAGTCCAAGGGCAAATCCAGATCCACATAGGCTTCAATTTCACCTGCGGTTAATTTTTTCATGTGCAGTGTTGTGATATCTAAATGTTCAAAAAATTCATCAGGTGTCACAACAACAAGAGCTGTTAAAATCCTATGGGTTTTGTTTTGCATTTCCATCAACTGAGAAATGGCTCGCTCGCGAGTGTGAGGTTTTCCTAAAATAGTTCCATTGAGGTCCACCAATTGGTCCCCACCAATCACAATTTGACTAGGAGCTTTAAGGCTTATGGCTTTGAGTTTGGCTAAGCCCATGGCCATGCTCGCGGGCGTGTGAAATCCGGCTTTTTCTTTTTCTTCGTCAATGAGGGGTTTTTGTGTGTCAAAGCTCAGGCCGAGACTGCTCAGCTGAGCTTTACGATAGGGGGATTCGCTGGCCAAAACAATGCGATGCATAAGGTATGGATCCTTGGTTGGTGCTTAAGAGTGCTTTGTTATAAACCCATTTCATGGAAATGAAAACCCTTCCTGACGTGGCCAGTCCTTCAAAAAATCAATCCATCCAATATTCTGCCCTGCAATGGGTGGGAATGAATCAGATTCAGATTCCTCTTCTATTTCAAAATCAAACCTTGTCTGCAAAAGTAACAGCGCTCGTCAACTTAAGCTCTGGCCCTTCTCGAGGCATTCACATGTCCAGAATTTACAGTTTGCTTGTTTCAAATTTAGCCAACCAAACGGTGTCAAATTCCATGTTGGTGGACCTAGTTCAAAAAATGGTGGACTCACAAATGGGTTTGTCAGATCAAGCTCAGCTTTCAATCGAGTTTGATTTACCACTCACTCGCCTATCCCTGAAAAGTGAGCTTCTTGGTCATCGGATTTATCCCGTGCAGATTCAGGTGGAAACCAATGGAAATAAAATTTCTCTGCGAAATAATTTTGAAGTTCTTTACTCGTCCACTTGCCCAGCTTCCACGGCTCTGAGTTTAGAAATATGGAAAGAGGCTCAGCCCCGCGAGAATTCCAAGAATTGGCTTGATGCCTTAAGTCTTATGCCAGCCACGCCTCATGCGCAAAGATCAGTGGCAAAAAT
>CAZPBD010000209.1:0-1261 GCA_964584655.1 uncultured Pseudobdellovibrionaceae bacterium
CCAGTTGATTCAAGCTTCAAGTTAGTAGCACCGGCTAAAGCACCGATGTTTCCTAGACCAGCAGTACCTTTAGTTTCCATTTCGCCAGTGATTCCTTGGCGCAATTGAACGTCCCAAACGCCATTGTTAGCGCCGAGTAATAGGCCCATTACGTTTTGGTCAGTTGTTACACCAGCTCCACCGAAGTTAGAACCACCAGAAGTGTAAGTTACACCTTCGATTTCGTTACCAACGTACAAGAGTGAAGCACCGTAGCTGATGTCGCTAGCTTTACCAGCATAAGTCAATTGGAGTGGGTTAGCTTGATCGTGACCAGCTCTGAGTGCAGTAGTTTCAGCAGCAGTAGCAGCGATACCACCAGCAGTTGCAAGTGCAGTTACGCCGTCAGTTAAGCTTTTGAATGTAGTAGAAGAACGACCAATGTATGCAGACCAAGCTGAATCTCCCATTTTGCGGATGAATCCACCTTCTGCTTCAGTTCCTGCGCCAGTGTTTCCACCAAACTCAACAGTAGCAGCTTCGTAGTTCAAAGCCTGATCAGGTTCTTGTTGGAAAACCTCTTGGATGTCTACGATGTGCTCAGAATTTCCGAGTGCATTTAGACGCGCTTTAGAAGCTTGTGCAGATACTGCTGCGAAAATCACAGCTGCAACTAACAATTGCTTTTTCATGTATGGGATCCTTTCGTTATAGTTAACGTTCGTAATTTGTGGTCGAGCTCAACACCATGCCGAGACCAGACCATAATTATTGTTATCGTGTACATAGACGATCGTAATAATGAGGGTGTGTCATTTCAAGTCATTTCGGACGGATAGAAGCGCTGTTGGGGATTCTTGTTACAAATCTTATGTTTCATTTTCAATTGATGTTCAGTTCTGTTGCTGTGGTTTTTTTTTAAAATTGAGTGATGCTTATTTGTGCAACCGTGATTTTTTTTGTTTGAGAATTTGAAATATTAAAATCTTTTGATTTTGTTATCTGTCGCGGGTTTGGCTGATTTTGTAAAAGTAGTTTTTAGAGCAATTACTATTAGTTTTATTCTTGAATTTTTTGTGGATGTTTTTTGGTTTCGAGTTTCCATTTTTTTTGAGTTTGTGTGCAATTTTTCTCACAGGATTATGGTCTAGATTTTCGTAACGCACGCGCTATGTCATGTCTTCAAATCGAGATGAAATCAAATTCCCAGACTTACGTCGCGGAATATATGCCTGATTTTTTAGCTATCAATTGTTGATTCACAAGACCCCCGAACACACTT
>CAZPBD010000210.1:0-1259 GCA_964584655.1 uncultured Pseudobdellovibrionaceae bacterium
ATTTTTGTAAGTCCAATTCCATAACCTTCTACAATATCGGTCATTTGTTCCAATGATTTTTTGTTTACCAATTTGTTGTGAAATAAAGCGTGTAAAAATCGGGTTAAATCCGCTGGATTTGAAGTAATGCCTCCAGAAGAAAAAGGGATTGAATTATGCGATTCAGGCATTTGATTCCATTTAGTTCCATCATGTAAAAAAGAATAACTTTCGTTATTTGTGCTGTTTATTCTGTTTTCTGAGTAAAATGTATTGGATAAATTTGCTTTTTTTACAATTCGAGTTTCTAAATTTTCAGCAAATGATTTTTTGGTAATCGTTTCAATGATACAACCTAATAAGAAATAATTAGAATTACTATATTCATATTTGCTGCCTGGCGCAAAGATAGAAGCATTTCCCGAAATGACTTTAATGATCTCTTCTTTAGCATATTTTTTATCTAACGATTGGTGAAATGTGGTATCCTGATTTACATAATCTACAATACCTGTTCTATGATGTAATAAATCATAAATCGAAATTTTTTCTGCATTCGGAATATTCGGATAAAAACGATTTAATTTGGTTTGAAGATTTAATTTTTTTTCTTCAATCAATTGCATAATCATTACCGCTGTGAATGTTTTTGAAATCGAACCTATTTTATATTTGGTCAATCGATCGGCACTTATGTTTTTTTCCACATCGGCAAAACCGTAGGCTTTATTAAATACTACATTTTCACCATCACGAATACAAAGCGATCCCATGAACTTATCGTTCTTATTTAAATACGTAAGTAAACTATCTATCTTGGTGAATCTATCTTGCGCAGCAGTAAATAACGAATAGGTTAAAGCTAAAATAAGGGCTAATTTTTTCATGCGTATAAAATTTAGTATTGGTAGTTAAACAATTTCTTTTGTTACTGATTTTTGGCTTTTTTGAATTCTAAATACGAATAAACAATTGGAACAATACTAATAATGGCAGTAATTCCCATAAAAGTATAGAATTGGATTTTATTTGGCAACACAAATGTCATCGCCATTAAGAGTCCGCCGATGAACCATAATTTACCGCCTAGTAAGTGTGTTTTTTTCCAAACATCTTCATTTTCTAATGTCCAAGGTGTTCTTATTCCAATGAAATAATTGGGTTTTATGGTTTTGAAATAATTGCCTAAGAAGGTAAAAAGTAAACCAATAATTACAAATATCATTTTAGGATTTGAGTTGATGGTTTGAATACTGTAAACAATGAATAATCCTAATAAG
>CAZPBD010000211.1:0-1221 GCA_964584655.1 uncultured Pseudobdellovibrionaceae bacterium
AATTCAGGATGTTGTCAGGGGTGATCGAATCAATGAACAACGCAGTAGATTTACCAGTATTTTGCGTCGTCTCCACCACATAACTTTGTGAGGCTGTTGCCACGCTACCGTTGGTGCCGGTCACCTTGCCTTCGATTGGCTTGTCAGCCGCCGCTTTGAAATCTGCCATGGAGATTTCTTTGCTGTAGTTTCCATTAGAGTCAACCTGGGCAGTGAAATTTTTACCATTGACTGACAAATTGACCGTATCTCCCGTAACGAAAGTCCCAGTCACTTTACCGGTAACAGCCAAGTTGGTAGCAACACCTTCGGTTGTGGTGATGATGTTGTCGGTGCTGATGGGGTTGATGGTCAATGCTGTTTTCAAGCTGTCGATGACCGCTGTGACCATGTCTTTGACAGCAGCGGATACGTTGCCTGCCAAATCCATCAAAACAGCGCTGATTGTCGAAGCGGCACCTTCGCCGGGAATTTTCCAACCTGAAGTTGTGACCTGGCCATTTGTGATGTCCGAGTCTTTCAAAGTGACGGTTTGTGAGTTGGTGCCGTCGCTGAATGTGACGACATCACCCGCGACCACTTTGTCCTTATCCAATTTAGCCGTCACAGATGTGGTGGTCGCAGTGCCTTTCTCTGCAGCTGAAATAAGACCATCGTTGTTGGTGTCTGCATCAATCGCCACTGATAGAACAGCAACGGCTTTAGTGTCAACAACAAACGGCGTAGCGCTAGGCGCTTTATCGACAATGCTGCTGTTGCCAGATGCATCGGTTACTTTAATCACTGGGGTGTATTGCGTGCCCTTGGTGTCGGTTGAATTGTCTGCCAAGTTGTCAGGGACAACCAGGCTGTAGTTGCCGCTGGCATCTGCCGTGGTTTTGTACGGCCCTGTGACTTTGCCTGCGGGGTCTAGAAAAGAAACCTCCACTGTCGAGCCAGCTTCGGCTTTGCCAGTGATCGTTGGCTTGGTCACATTGGTCTTGTTATCACCCAGGGTCGCAGAGTCGCTGCCAACAACGGGCGACAAAGCGCCAGTCTGTCCCGTTGGCGCCGTTGTATCTTTGGCGGCTGACGAGCCCGAGCCACCGCCCCCCGCCGCAGCAGCCACACCCAAAGCACCCGCACCCAAAAGCCAAGGGCTGAACAATCCTGCGGCCAGCACACCGACGGCGGCGCCCGATGAGGCGACTTCAGCGCCGCCCAAGGCCATGCCGACCACTT
>CAZPBD010000212.1:0-1221 GCA_964584655.1 uncultured Pseudobdellovibrionaceae bacterium
GGCGCATTGCAGCTCGCGCGTGTCTTCGATCAGGACAACGCGGTCATCTGACTTCGCCACTTCGGCCAGCAGCGCGTTGGTAAGGGTGGTCTTGCCGGTCGACGTGCCACCCGCGACGAGGATGTTCTTGCGGGCAGCAACGGCGGCAATCAGCGCCTCGGCCTGCCACCCAGCCATGATCTCTGCCGCAACATAATCCGTGAGCGTAAACACCGCGACGGCAGGTTTGCGGATCGCGAAACTGGGGGCTGCCACTACTGGTGGCAGCAGTCCCTCGAACCGCTCCCCCGTATCGGGAAGCTCCGCCGAAACCCGCGGCGCCTTGGCATGAACTTCAGCCCCGACATGGTGGGCGACCAGCCTGATGATCCGCTCGCCATCGGCAGCGGACATCCCACTTCCCGTATCGGCGATCCCGGCTCCCAGCCGGTCGATCCACAGCCGACCATCGGGATTGAGCATGACCTCGATGACGGAGGCGTCCTCAAGCCAGGCCGCGATCTCCGGCCCGAGCGCCGTCCGCAACATGCGCGCGCCGCGCGACGATGCTTGCGATTTGATCGGGATGACGCTCATGAAATGCCTCGTGTCTGCAAGGCAGCCGACCATCGGTTGCACTCGTGAGGCGGATCAAAAGGACATCAGATTGGGCGAGCGCAACAGCTAGTTTCTGTCGGCGTAGTATGGCGAAAAGGGAGAAAGAGGCGGCGGATGCACGACGTGGATTCCGCTCACAACCTCAATCACTCGCGATTTGGTAATAGGCGTCTGATTCCAGGCGTACGCTCATCTGACCCGAGCGCTTTAGCCAAAGAGAATTCATGTGAGTGAACGATCGAGGTCGCCCCGCAGAGCACATTTATCTCAAGAGAAAATTCAAATGCACAGCTTGACACGTCAATTTTCAAACTGGTTGACTTATTTAATGAAATTATGATTTAGTGATTTCATGAAAAATGGATCTGAGAGCGCTGATACTGAAGAGCATCTCCAGATTCAGGTGCCGACTGAGACAAAATATGACCTCCGGCTGAAGGCGCTGAATGGCCGGGAATCCATCAGGATGGTGGTTCTCAGGGCACTCCATGCCTACGGCGTGGACGTCCCGGTCGATGCAATTTGCGATCGCAGAAAGAGGCACTGATGGCCGAGAGCTTCATACCGCTGACGATTGATGAATATGCGCGTCAAGCTGCACTGACGGATCAGCGGAAGGGGAAA
>CAZPBD010000213.1:0-1216 GCA_964584655.1 uncultured Pseudobdellovibrionaceae bacterium
TAAGGATCGGTTCTTCTGATAAGCACAGCTGTTCTAAGAGCATTACAAAAGGCGTCAACTTGAGCTTGTGTGACAACTGCTCCAAAAGCTGGAATACCGCCTGGCACAGGGAAGTAAAGTTCTAAACCATCTTTAATCGCTCCGCGCTCGAGTGGCCCTTCAACGACGGTTCCGTTAGAAATTGTATAAAAGTTTCGAACGTATCGATGTCGAGTGAGCTCCATGGCCATGTGATGCATGACATAGAAAACGTTGTTAATTACAGATTCACCAGTAATCGCTGGAATTCTTCCCACTCCAAGCGCTGGTCCACCTAATCCGCCAAGATCTAAATTAACTCGAGAAATGACAGAAGCAGGCACGGCTGGGTATGCACCCGAGTGAACAGTGACTCCGGGCGCAGCCGCATTTGCTGGGCCGACGACGAGAGCATTAAATCGATTCCATATATCTGTGGCTGATAGAGCAGTAGGCATATTGAAAGTCTAAAGGCATCCTCAGTTTAGTCAAATCAAATTCTATTGACACTGTGTTTCTGCTTGGACTTCATACTTCGGCGCAACTTCAGTTTTATTCTCGTGATAAATCAATCTGAACAACTCACTAAACAAAATAGGTTGAATTTCATCAATCAACTTTTTCACAGCTTCTGTTCTGACCATTCCTACTAATCGCTTAATACTTCTTGGCTGAGTCTCTGGATTTAAAATATCGATGATTTCATCTCGAATGGGTTCGAACTCTTCTAACCCGCTGATGATCGAGTAGCAAAACTTGCCAAAGGTCGGGGGATCTACCATGGTTTCAAAATTGGGGTAGATGTTTCTGAGTAAGGGCTCACCCGCTAAACTCATAAAAAACATTTCTTGATACTCTTTTCGATTGAACGAGAAACAGCTTGTAACAGTTTTAAAATAAGTTTTTTTCTGAGCATAAAAGCTGAGGCGATTTTCAATATTTTGCTCATCCACAAGATCTGTGTAAACAGTGACGGTTTCAATTTTATGCTCTTTTAAGTATTCCGGACTCATCAGAGTTGTATCTGGTAAAAAGGTGTAGTCATGACGGAAGCTGTTCCACGCTTTGAAGTTCCAAATCAATCGCATCTCTTCGTAGAAATCGTTTAACGTAGAACCTGGCATTCCGAGAATCAATTCCAAGGGTGGTGGTGGATATCCTTCCACTGTGCACCTCTGGTGAATGTGCTGGCTGAGTC
>CAZPBD010000214.1:0-1205 GCA_964584655.1 uncultured Pseudobdellovibrionaceae bacterium
GGTCACTGTGACCAAGGGTGAAGACACCATCACTACCGCGAAGGGTTGAATCATGAACCTCAGTGACCTGAACCCATTGGCCGCCATCGGCGGTAAGTTGATTGATCGTTTTCTGCCTGACCCAGCCGCAGCCGCAGCCGCAAAACAAGAGCTTGCGATCATGGAGCAAAACGGTGAGCTGGCCAAGATGGCCAACGACACCAAGCTGGTTGAGCTGACGAACGCCAATACCGACAGCGCCCGCGACATGAACGCCAAGGTGCAAGAGTCGAGCAATGCCTCATGGCTGGCGAAGAACACAGCCTACGCGCTGGACATCGGGATTGTGTCCGCCACCATCTTCTTGGCTTGGTTTGCTTTTATCAAGGGCGTGCCAGAGAACAACAAAGAGTTGGTCTATATGGCGATTGGATCGCTTACCACCATGTCTGGCACTGTGCTTAACTTCCACCGTGGCAGTTCGCAAGGCTCCAAGGACAAAGGCGCTGACCTCCAAAACTTGAAAGACAAAAAGTGATTACTGCTGAACAAGTTAAAAATCTGGACCTGTTTGCCGACTGGCTGGACCCTCTCAATGAGGTGTTCTTCCGTTTCGACATCAACACACCTGAGCGCATGGCAGCGTTCATTGGGCAGTGCGCCCACGAATCCGGCAACTTTAAAGTGCTGCAGGAAAACTTGAACTACAAGGCCGAAGCCTTGATGAAGCTGTTCAGCCGCGTACGCATTAGCGAAGACGACTGCAAGAAGTACGGACGCCGCGACGAGATCAAGCAGCGGGCTGACCAAGATGCCATTGCCAACATCATCTATGGCGGTGACTTCGGGCGTAAGAACCTAGGCAACACAGTGTTTGGTGACGGTGCCAAGTACAAGGGCAGGGGTCTTATCCAGCTGACAGGTAAGGCGAACTACACCCAAGCTGGCGATTCTCTTAGTGTGGACTTGCTCAACTCCCCCGAGCTTGTGGCGCAACCGAAGTATGCTGCGCTGACCGCTGGCTGGTTCTGGAATCGCGGGAACCTTAACAGTTTTGCAGACTCTGGCGACATCGAAGGCATGACTCGCAAGATCAACGGCGGCACCATCGGGCTGGACGACCGCAAGAAGCACATTGCCCACGCTCTGGAAGTTCTTGGCGCATAACGCCCTGCCCAGTACAATAGCGCCCAATGCAGGAGTCATAGATGGCACAAAAGTTTGCG
>CAZPBD010000215.1:0-1174 GCA_964584655.1 uncultured Pseudobdellovibrionaceae bacterium
CGCAAAATGAACAAAGACCAGATACGCAATCACTACAAGCAAGGCCGATATGCGGGAGCGAGTGACGCGCATGTGAAGGGATATGTGGAGATGCACTGGGGAAAATAAATTTTGCGGTTATGTCGATTTATTGTTGACATATTGTCGCAATGCTCACAAAAGGGGTTATCGGCAATCGAGCCGCAGAGGAAACTGAAATGACCATCATAGTTCGCATCACAAACAATTACGGCAACCGCGCGGTTTATCCTGTTTGTGAGACAGCCAAAAAGTTTGCCGAGATGATCGGCACAAAAACATTCACTCATCGCGCGCTTGGGCAAATTGAAGCACTGGGCTACAGCATCAGCCTAGAGGCGCAATCGCTATGACCGACGAAATTGAATGTCTTGACTGCGAGGGCACTGGCGAAATCATGCCCGAAAATTGGTATACTTTTAAGGTCACCGCGAAATGCGGCGATTGTAACGGCACTGGCTGGCGCGCTCCTACCGATGACGAAATCAGCAACATGGCAGAGGATGCCTACACCCGTCAATTTGATGGTGAGCCGCCATTGTCTGCCAGCGAGCGCGCTGAAATGCAAGCCAAGCGTGATGCGCAGTGGGGTGTGAAATGACTGACCATCTCACCGCACTTAGCCGCCGCCTCGGAAACGAAAAGGCTGCATTGGCAGTCGCCAAGGGCGCACAAGAAATTGCCCTTCGGTCTGTTTGGATTGCCCAGATCGAAAAAGAGATTGCTGCCGAACATGTTTTCCTTGGGGCCGAACCAATGAGCGACGATGAATTGCTTGCGGAGTTGATGGCATGATGGACATTCCAGCCTTTCCCTGCCCAGAGCAACGTGGCGCAGATGGCTGCGGAATACGTGAGGCCGCCGATGGTATGTCTTTGCGAGATTGGTTTGCTACTCATGCGCCGGAACCACCGACAACTTGGTGGGACGGCGAAGCGACTAAAACTTGTGATGGCTATGCGCTTTGGAATTATCAGTATGCTGACGCTATGCTAGATAGGAAATCAGACCTATGACCCGCCCAGATTGGGATTGGCAGTTTGCCGAAACTAACTGTGAAACTCAACAGCGCTGGCGTTCCACAAAGGCTAAGCGCCGTGCGGAAGGTAAGTGTTGGCAATGTGCCAAGCTAGTCACTGACTGCTTTTGTCCAAAT
>CAZPBD010000216.1:0-1172 GCA_964584655.1 uncultured Pseudobdellovibrionaceae bacterium
AGAAGATAATAAGGGTGCTTTGAAAGAGTTGAAAATTGAAAACGGAAAAGTAAATATTGAAAAGAATAATATTAAAGAAAAAATTATTTTATCAAATGAACAGATAGATAAAACATATCAAACCCTATATGATAATAAAATTTGTGATTATGAGTCGGTTGCTGCTTGCTATCAGCCTAGACATTTAATTGTCTTTTTTAATTCTGAAGACAAAGTGTTTAATGCTTTAGAAATTTGTCTTAGTTGTACTCAAATACAGTCTATAAATGAATTTAATTATCCAAATTTATGTGATACAAAAATGGATAAATTAGAAGAAGTGTTTAAGTCTTTCGGAATAAAGTGTTTTGATGAAAAGTAATAATGTTTCTACACAGAATAATCCTTAAACATATAAATCCAAATAATTCGCGATAGTTTGATGTTGACTAAGGTTAAACTTAAAATCACAACTCCAATTATTGGGATAATTCTCAAATCGAAAGTTTCTTCAAAAAAAGTCATGCAGATAAAATAAGTTATTAAGGCTTCTGCCACTCCAAGTCCGTAACTAACAAACATAGCGCCAAAGAAAAAGCCAGGTTCTTTTTCAAATTTCGTACCGCAATTAGAGCAATTTTCATGCATTTTTGGGAAACTAAAACTAAAATGCAACAATCCTTTTTCAAAAATCTTTCCTTTGTTGCAATTTGGACATTTGTTTCCAAACATGTTTATAATGGTTGTGATCATATTTAATTTGCTGTGTAAACTTCTCCTCGGTGTGGTTTTAAAATGTCTCTAAAGGTAATCATGTCTTTTTCTTCTACCACAATGAAAGCAATTGCGTGCATTTCATTAATGATTTCAAATCCCGTTTTTTCTAACGTTATTTTTTCCTCAACTAAATATTCTTTTAAATGAATATCGTGATGCTCTGCTGTTTTAGCAGCTGATTCACCTCTAAAATCCCAAATTAGTTTTATTTTTCTAGACATTGTAATTTACTATTTTTCAAAGGTAAGTTTTTACTAAATTTGAAAAAACTATTTGTTATGAAAAGTGTACTTTTTTTTCTGGTTAGTAGTATTGCTCTCTCGCAAAATTTGACAATTGAACAAGCTAATCATTTGGCGAGTTTGCCTGTAAAATGCTTACAACAAGAATATCCTAATAAACTAAATCAACTTTTA
>CAZPBD010000217.1:0-1169 GCA_964584655.1 uncultured Pseudobdellovibrionaceae bacterium
AAGTGAAGCTTCCTGCCCAATGGCAAATTCAAAAATCCACCTTATTTGAAAAGTCGGTGGCAGGAGTCCAAAAACTGAAGCTGAACCCCATCAATCTTTGGAAAAACCCTCAAGAGCTGACTCTGGAATACTTTGATATCAACAATCACTTGATTCACAAAAATAAGGTTTCCACAGATGCTTACTTGAAGTCCAAAACCCTTGAAGTCGATGTGCCAAAGCAGGCCATCCGAATGAAAATTAAATCCACTCACCTGCTCACATTCCCTTCTGCTGATAAAGTCGGATTTTTGGTCGACAACTCCAGGGAACTTCCACCGGCTGCAAAAACCACTCACTACTTTTTGGTTTCAAACGGCACTCACTCAAGTTTTGTGGCCCCCATTCAAGATCCAGAGCTTGTGGCCAAAGCCCGCCAAGAAATTACAAACTACCAAGGGTTTATGGTTTTTGCAGAAATCGACTACAACGAAAAAGATCCCAACAGAAACTTAGCAAGTCCGCTGAAACCCTACTGGTCATGGAAGTTGACCAAGGTCACAGACCTCACTCAAATCGGAGCCGATTGGTGCCAAACTTATCCAGAGATGATCGAAAGAATGCTGGATCTGATGATTTCACAGAAGCAAGTCTGCTTCCGCGGTCAAAGAATTATCAAAGAATTACGTCCTGAAGATTTAAAATGAAAACTTCTGTTTCTATAAACTTACTTTTGTAGAGGCCCCTTGGCCTGCCGTTTCTTCCACCAATACTTGCAAAGTTTTAACACCCAAAGGTTTCATCTGACTTAACAGCTCTTCAGCCAAAAGCCGCGAAAGTTCTTCCACACTGGTATTTCTGACTGGCAATAGAACCACTTCATTCATCGGCAAAGAATAAAATCGATCCCGAAAATGGATCTGGTAGTTTTTATTCTCAGAAGTAATTTTCATATCCGGGTGAAGCTTTGGCAATAAAACGTGCTCGTCCCATAGATCCAATTGAGCTTTGATCATTTTCTTTAAGACATTAAAATCAATCCAATAACCTTGCTGTTTGAATTCGGCTGCATCCGAAGTTTCGATTTCAAATTTCACAGTGTAGTTATGACCGTGAAGTTTTTCGGCCAATTGATCGTCAAAAATCAAAAAGTGCCCAGATGAGAATTTAAAATTTTGCTTGGCTAAATG
>CAZPBD010000218.1:0-912 GCA_964584655.1 uncultured Pseudobdellovibrionaceae bacterium
TGCTGTTATTTTTCAGTAATATAAATTATACATATAAATGTATTTTGGTTTACATTTATCTTTTGTTTGTGATAAATCACTCCTAATTGTCTAACAAGCAATGAATATTCTCCTTTTTCGGTTTCTATTACAAATTTACCCTCTGCATTTGTCAGTTCACTTTTAAATATTATTGAGTCTTTATTTTGTAATTGAACTTCTACAAATTCAATAGGATTATTATTATTGTCTTTTATTTGTCCACTTATTTTTATTTGTGAAAAACCTTGATTTTGAAATAAAATAATTAGCACTAATGCTAGTAAATATCTTTTTATCATAATATTATAAATTCGTTTTTTTTCTAATTTTTAGAGTTTATCATTTTTTAATATATCATGTATGCCTAACTCATAATTTTTTGCTTTACAGAGTAGAATAATACAATATTAAAAAGTTTAGAAATCTAATAATTACGGTGTTTTTGAGTTTTTTTTACGGTGTTTTTGATACAATAAATTTGATTAATATAATGCTTTACATATATTTAATCATAAAATGTGTGATTTATTATAATACAAAAAAGCCTCCATAAGAAGATATAGAGGCATTCCTTTTAATTTTAAACTTTGTTAGATAAACCCTAATTTTTTGGCGCTATCAATTAGTTCTTTATCTGTAGCATCTTCAAGAACTAACTGCTTTTTAATATTAGATTTTCGTTTTTCAATAGCACTTAATGATAAAGGGATAAATTTTGGAAGGTTTATTGTTTTAATTCCTTCAGCAATTAATTGAAGTATTTTGCTATCATAATTGTCCCAATTGATATTTTTCTGAATTAATATCTTTTGTGCTAAAACAATCGATTGACTCAAATATATTTCATTGTCTTCAATACTTTTAAATATTTCAGGAAAGCATTTATAATTA
>CAZPBD010000218.1:922-1156 GCA_964584655.1 uncultured Pseudobdellovibrionaceae bacterium
CTTTTAGCAATAAAACCTTCTGGATTTAATTCTTCAATAATTTGATTTACCCATAAAGGTTCTTTGTGCATAGAGATAATAATAATTTTACAGTTTGGAAATTTTTGTCTTATGAAAACAGCTACGTCGCTTCCTGAGTATAGTTTTTTATCTTCATAAGCAGGAAGACTAATATCTATAAGTGCAAAATCTATTGCTTTCTCATTTAAATAATTATTATTTACTGTATTAAAT
>CAZPBD010000219.1:0-1146 GCA_964584655.1 uncultured Pseudobdellovibrionaceae bacterium
ATCCCAAGCTTAAAGATAAATGTGAAAAAGGCAATATTTGGGTCGATAGCGAAACCCTGAAGCACAATCTTTATGGTCTTACTTATTTAACGGAAAAATAAGTCCTTCCTGAGGACAAGTCCTGATACACGTTAGCAAAAATTGACCACAGAAAAAATCAATGAAACTGGATCATAAAACTGTCTTAAACGGAAACTCTTTTTGTTTCACTTTAAATCAAATTATCAAATCGAGACTCAAAATCAAAGTCACTGTCGGCATACATATTGAAGATTAGTGAATTGAACAAAAAGAGGGTGTTTGATGAAAACAAATATTAAGACTTCGATTCTACCATTTTTCTTAATCCCAGCACTAACAGTGGGAAGCTTTGCAAATGCAGCAGAGATCTGTCGTGATGCAGTCAACGATGTGAAAGTGGCCCTTCAGAAGGAAGCGATTCCCGATGAAGCAATGAATGAACTCAAAGCCTTGATTTCCAAAGATCCAGAATTACAAAAATTTTTAATGGATGAAAACTTTGTCCTCTTCCTAGAAGGTGTTGCTGCCAATAGATCCATTGAAGAGATCCGACCTTATTTAAATGAAATCTGGAAAAATCCAAACTTAAACGATCATAGCTTAGGTAGTAAGACGGGCTTTTTATTAATTGGGCCCCAGGCAGCCAATGCTTCAAGACTTCTGAAAGCCGTCAGTAAAATAGAATTGAATAGAGAAACCCAAAAACCAGGAGCCCTTGCTCGAGCGAAATTTAATGTTCGCCGAATTGTTGATCAAATCAAAGGTTTAGGAGTGGCTCTGAAAAGATCTAAAGAAATGATCGAGAGTGAAATGCATCCCACTCAAATGGATGCCAACATGTTTGATTTTTATGGGTATATCCATCATCAATTTGCTTTCTCACAACTCAGAGAATGGAAGACTCCGCAAAACTCAATGGCTGGTATTAAGTTATCAGATATTCAAGGCACTGATCCATTAACATTCATTAAAGTGTTAATGTTAGCTTCTCAGATTGAAGCTCCGGTTGCTGACTACTCTGATGCCAGCGGACATATCTTTCATCTTTTCCCTCAGGCTGCCCGCTTCATGGGTAAAACTGTCGAGCAAGCGGCCTTTCACAAAAAAATGAGAAGTAGTCAGCAT
>CAZPBD010000220.1:0-1132 GCA_964584655.1 uncultured Pseudobdellovibrionaceae bacterium
AAAAGTGATTCTGAATTTTTGCGAGGGATATGATCATAGCTACTATTTCATATCCTCAAAGATTCAATCACATCTTGAATTTCACGCGAGTCTTATTTTTTAGAGATGGCTGAGGTTGGCCATTCTTCACTCCCTTACGCGCCAAGCAAATAGTTAAAATTCATTCTCAATCTTTTTAAAAAGTTCTATCTTCAAACGTAGGGCCTTTTTGTTTTTTCTCACTACTTATGGAGTTCTTGTGTTTAAATTTCTACTTATTTCTACAGTTCTATTGTCCCAGGTCGTTTCTGCTGGCGATGTTGAAATGTGGTTCTCCACATCGATCGAACAAAAATTAGACGAAAAATACAGTGTGTATGGCGAGTTCATCTATCGCCACTCTCGCGAGAAAGAGGAGTTCAAAGTTTTGTCCAATCGACTTGGGCTTATTCGTACTTTCGAGAACAAGATAAGGGCAGCCTTCATTAACGAAGTGCGCTCGACGGATAGTAGCGGCAACAATGAATCCAGAAACATCCTTCAAGCCTCAAGAAAATTTAATATTAATGATATCGAGATATCAGCCAGACTGCGTTGGGAATTAAGAAAATTTGCGGACAGTCCTGTGACGATGAATCGATTTCGGCTTTTCTTGCGCGCTGATTTCCCCTCTTTGGAGTTGGCAAGTGTGACTCCCTACATTGCAGTGGAAGAGTTTTTGATTACCAACCGTGTTGGAGGTCGACCTGCTGGATCCAGCGAATTTAGAGGTCACCTTGGACTCAGCACGGCTGCTCTTGGGGGAGAAATAGAATTGGCTTACATGTTTCGAGAACAGATTGAGCCCGCCTTTGGCTCCACTCCGAAGGACTATTCAATGTTTCATATTCTTAACACGAGCTTGAAATACACTTTCTAATCAAAAAAGGTATGGCAATTGCAAAAATCAATATTTTGATATTCTCGAATCTCAAAGTATTGATTCTGTATTGTGCGAAATTCTAAAGTGGTAGTGGCTTTATTTTTTAAATTCTTCTTTTGCACTTTGATAAGAAGTTTTAATTTCTGTCCAAGCCTTCGTCATCCCATTTCTTAATTGACCCCAAGCATTTCCAGAGGACTTTTTAAGTTTTGCTAAATCTTGTTCTAAATT
>CAZPBD010000221.1:0-1098 GCA_964584655.1 uncultured Pseudobdellovibrionaceae bacterium
TTGTTGCTTAAAGAATTTACAGAGTGGATAATGATATTTTTTTGAACTAAATAATAGGTATCCTAAGTCTCTGGAAGTGGATAGTTTTCCGTATCTGCCAAGTCGAAAAACTTTAGAAAGACAATTTGGTGGAGTTGTGGCTATGAGAAATGAACTCAAGTTGAGTGGTCCAAATAACTTTAGTGCGGGAATTACTAGAAGTGCTGTAGCTAAAGATACTTTTATTAATTCTCAAAAATATGAATTAGATTTTTTGAGATCTCAGTGGTTGCCACTTCACAAAAACAGTCTTTTTCAATCTCAAGAGCTTGCGCTCGATCACTCATCTTGAATGTTCGTTGAATCACTTCTAACGCTTTCAGCGGAGCTGGATAAAAACCACTGGTGGCCTTTAAAACGCCCTTTTTAGCTTGGCTAAAAACCACAAATTTCAATGGTCCTTCTAAAAGCTTGGCGACTAAACCCTGAGGTTGGAAAGTTTTTCGTCTTTTTTTGCCACCATTTTTGAAGATCTCTTGGATGTATTTAATGGTCTGAGCTTCGAGAAGATTCACATGCACCATGCGATCCGTGAGGCCCACTTTGTTCGCTTTTTTAGCATTCAAAAGTTTTCCAGCCAAAATCACATCAAGTGCAGCTTGTAAACCCACAACACGTGGCAAGCGCACGCAACCACCAAAGCCTGGCAAAATACCAAGCTGAGTTTCAGGCAAACCAATTCTTGTTGATGAATCGTCAGAAGAAATTCTGTAATCGCAAGCCAAAATCAATTCACAACCGCCACCCGCACAGGCTCCGTGGATCATAGCAAAAGTGGGGATATTCAGGTCTTCGATCATGTTGAAAATGCTTTGACCCTGCTGAACAGCTGTTTGAAATTTTTCTTTTGTATCAAGAGCTCTGATTTCATCAATATCAGCGCCTGCGATAAAGATCTTCGGCTTTTTCGAAACAAACACCAAGGCTTTATAGTTGGACTGCCTGGCCACGTCTTGTAAAAGCTCACGCATTTTAAGCATCACAGGGGTGCTCAATTTATTGACTTTTTCACCAGCCAAATCCATCTCAAAAAAACAGACTGTGCCTACACCTTCAATT
>CAZPBD010000222.1:0-1088 GCA_964584655.1 uncultured Pseudobdellovibrionaceae bacterium
ATGATGGCAATGCTCTGTTTTCTAAGTACTGTTTGAGGGCCTTGCTAATTGCGTTGACTGGGTTATGGCCCCGCTTTTTGAGGGTGAAGAAAACACTCATGAGTATGGCCTGTATGTCGGACCCTTGTCCGCTTCGGTTTCCGTAGCTGTTCTTGCGCAGGATGACGGCGGGGCGAATGGAACGCTCGGCGAGGTTGTTCTCGAAGGGCACGCCGGGCTGGTCCAGAAAGGTGAAGAGTTCATCGTGGTGGCGCCTGAGACGTTTGACAAGGCGGCGCGCTTGCCCGTCCTCCCAAGGCACGGCGTTGAGTTCATCAAGACGCTTGGACAAGCAGGCGCGGCGGGAGGCGTAGGCTTCGGGAGTGTGTTCGCCTTCGCGCCGGGAAAGGCGGATGGCATCTGCGAGCAGGCGACGCAACTTCTTGGCGAAAGCGGCCCAGTCCTCGCCAGGCGACTTATATCGCTCGACGTGTTCGAGATCGCGCAGCAGGTGTACCAGACACTTCTGCGCATGGGCGCACGCCACGGCATTGTAAGGGCCCCAGAAGTCGGCCACCAACGTGCCCTCGAATTCCTCTATGAAAAATCGCAGCAACGCGGGTTGGCCGCGCGACTGGTCGATCAGAAAATAGCTCAAGTCGTTGCTGGCGAAGCACCAGAGCCAGTGGGTCTTTCCGTCGACACGCCAGCCGGTTTCGTCGGCGTTGAGCACCGAGGAATTCAGCGCTTCGCGTTGGATGTCCTCGTACCAAGGCTGGAGTATTTGCGCCAGGCGCTTCCACATGTGAAGCAAGCCGCCCGGCGTGACCTTGAAGCAAAGGTGGAAGTTGAACACGTCCACGATCTGGGAGAGCGTGTTGCCCAGGCAGTAATGAAGCCACGCGCTCAGTACCAGCACTCGGTTGCCCACGGTCGCGCCCGGCAGTGCCGCGCTCACCGGGGCTTCAACCTTCTTCTGGCACTTGGAACACCAATCCCGGCGAATAACATGCTCGGTCACTTCCGGCTTGGTCTCAGGGATATCCTCGGTATAGCGCGTCCGACTGTCCTCGCAGCGGTTGAGGGTGCCGCCGCAATCGGGACAGCAG
>CAZPBD010000223.1:0-1070 GCA_964584655.1 uncultured Pseudobdellovibrionaceae bacterium
CTTTCCGCGACTGTTTTGTAAAAAGCCAGACTATCAATTCTGCCAGAATCCAGTTTGTTGCTGGTGGCTTGCTCGACTGTTTGCGGAATTCCGTGATCACCAGTCAAAACAAAAACAACTTCGTTCAGACTTCCCATTTGTTTTTTGATTGCGACTAGCAACCTTGAGATTTCTTGATCTTCGGCTAAGGTTAAATCTTCCACTTGCTTTGAAAATGATCCGTACTTATGCCCGGCCATATCATGGGAGGAATAACTGATCGCTAAAATATCTGTGGCAGCGTCGAGACCTAGCTTTTCAGCTTTCATAGCTTCGATGGCAAGGGTTGTTGTCCATCGCACAGCAGGTGTCGAATTCTGTGCCTCGTCGATTTCAATTTTAGATTTATTTTTTAAATCTCCGTCGAAGATTTTTTTGTTTTCTGAAGTCACCCATTTTGGAAGATCTTTGTAGTAATACTCGCTGGTCTCCCATCCTTTACTATCGAACCAAAAAGCATGATCCGCTTTGTGGCCACCCAACATCACTGCTGAGCGCGGCTTCATCGCCATCGCAACAACTTTAGATTCAGGGCTTATGACTTTAAGCTCGTCCCCGATTGTTGAAGTTTTCAAACGATAGGGAGAGATTTTGAATTTTGGATCTTCCACACAGCCCATGACTCGACCATTTGCAGAGTCATACCACTGATTCAGTGGGATGCCGATCGTTGAAGGATACCCACCCGTCGAGATGATGGCGTGTCCTGGGCAAGTCATGGCCTGCATCAGTTTATATTCTGCCAGTGGATAGTAGGCTCCGTTGGATAAAAGAAATTGATAACCTCCGGGCTGTTCAGCACTGCCTTTTGGTTTTAATTTTTTTTCAAATCGAGTGAATGTGTCTGCGCGAAGTTGATCGACAACAATCATGACAATCAGTTTTGGTCGCTTTTTATATTGATCATAGGTCGCTGCATTTGAAATGAGATTTGCGAATAGAAGTGATAGAACTAAGTAAATTTTCATACTGCCAAAATGGTAGAAATCATTGCTTATGACAATCAAAAAGTGGCCTTAACTTAATCTTAA
>CAZPBD010000224.1:0-1070 GCA_964584655.1 uncultured Pseudobdellovibrionaceae bacterium
CTGAATTTAACAGCGAATTTAAAATTCGAAATAAAGATGGAGATGTTCGAGTCATCAAAGCTGCTGCCATTTGTTTGTACGACAAAAATGGACAAATCGAGCGCATGGTTGGTAATAATTGGGATGTGACTTCAAAAAAAGAAATGGAACTTCGAATGATCCACTCTTCACAGTTGGCTTCACTGGGCGAAATGGCAGGCGGAGTCGCTCACGAAATTAACAATCCCCTGGCCATCATTAAAGTGAAGTCTGATCTTCTCCTCCAAATGATCGATGAACCAACAATTGATTCTATTAAACTGAAGGAAGGACTCAAAAAAGTATCTGAAACTGTCGACCGAATTGCAAAAATTGTGAAGAGTCTTAGAACATTTTCAAGAGATTCAGATTTGGATACATTCGAAACGGTCGATATCTATAAGCTCATCCAGGATTCCACAGATCTGTGTTACGAAAAGTTTAAGAATCATCGAATTAAAATGCGAATAGAAAAATCAGATGAGGTCCTTTTATCCTGCCGAGTTGTGCAAATTGGACAGGTGATTCTCAACTTACTCAACAACGCCCATGACGCTGTTTTAAACACTCAAGATCCTTGGATTTCGATTCAATATTCAGTTTTAAACACAGATAAAATACAAATTTCTGTGACTGATTCTGGTCATGGAATTCCTGAGGATGTTGCAAATCGAATGATGAATCCATTTTTTACAACTAAAGAAATAGGCAAAGGGACAGGTCTTGGTTTAAGCATTTCAAAAGGTCTCATAGAGGCTCATGGAGGACACCTCTTTTATGATTCAAAATCCAAAAACACACGATTTGTGATCGAACTGCCTTTGAATCAAAAATCCAGAATGACAACACAATCAGATCTTTAAATATAAACTATTATCTGTTTATATATCTTGGCCTGCGGTAACAATTGGCCCGAGGATTTTTTTCTGCCTCAACGACAAACTCAACTTGACGATCAATGACTTTTTTAAACAAGTGGATCAATTGATCATGCTTTCGGGTTTCGGTATCAAATCCCACGATCTCACCCAATAGCTCGATGCTGTGGTGAA
>CAZPBD010000225.1:0-1069 GCA_964584655.1 uncultured Pseudobdellovibrionaceae bacterium
GTGTTGTTGTTTGGCTTGCCCACTCAGAAGAGCTATGCGAACAAGCGTGGGATGAATTTAGAAAAGCTTGGGGCGCACTTGGTATCCGCAATGTGCCTCTCATCCGATATTGGGGCCCTTATGAGGAAGACCTCCGTAATATTCAAGACGGGGTGATCATCGCAGGCTTGAAGAAAGCCTATTCCCGACTGCTAAATGACGATGGGCAATTCAGAGCGCTTAGTACGAGAGACCCGCTAGTGGTGATGGATGAAGCTCACCAGGCAATTGCTCCAACCTACCAGTTGATCATTGATCAATTGATACGTCCTATGTCTACAGCTCAGTTGCTAGGACTGTCTGCAACGCCGGGACGCACTTGGAACGAGCCTGATGCTGACCGAAAACTCTCGGAGTTCTTTGCAACGCGCAAAGTGACGCTCAAGGTTGATGGTTACGACAATCCAGTATCGTATTTGATCAACCACGGATATCTTGCAGAGCCGAAGTTCACGCAAATTGAGATCGCCGCCAATCTTGCCTTGACGTCCGAGGAACAGGATCGAATCCGAGAAACTTTCGAACTCCCCTCATCTGTTCTCGATAGATTGGGTGACAACGACCAGCGCAACTTGTTGATTGTTCACCACGCTGAACAGTTACTAAAACGGCACAGTCGTGTAATCTTATTCGCCGCATCTGTTCGCCAAAGTGATTTGCTGGCGGCGGTTTTATCCGCTAGAGGCCATTGGGCAGCAAGCATTACTTCAAAGTCCCCGAACGGACGTGCAGAGTCTATTGCTGCTTTTAAAGATGATGAAGATCGGCCAAAAATTCTTTGCAACTTTGGCGTCCTGACGACTGGTTTTGATGCACCGCGAACCAGCGCAGCTCTCATTGCTCGGCCGACTCTTTCATTGGTGCTTTACAGCCAGATGGTTGGGCGTGCCATGCGAGGCAAAGTTGCAGGTGGAAATGAAACGTGCGAGATCTTGACGGTGGTTGATACAACTCTGCCGGGCTTTGATTCTGTTGTTGATGCTTTCTCAAATTGGGAAGATGTTTGGAGTGATAAAGATGACTAAGGTTG
>CAZPBD010000226.1:0-1067 GCA_964584655.1 uncultured Pseudobdellovibrionaceae bacterium
ATAGCTCACAACTCCACCGGTTGATGCCACTTGAAAGGCTGGAATCACGGGGACAACAGTTGATGATGTCGAAGTAATTGTTTGATTTGTCGAGCCTGCAATTCTTAGAACTCCAGTGCTCGTTCCCGTTCCAAGCATACCTCCACGAACAAAATCCACATTTCCTCGGGCCTCGATGGTTCCACTTAAAAAAACACCGGCGCTATTCAGATTTTCATCGCCAATAATTAAATTTCCACCGACGATTAAAGTTCCAACAAATGAAGTGTCACCTGCATAGGGATAAAATTCCACATCAGCCCAAACAGTGGCTCCAGCCGTATGAACAAAGTCATTATTGTAAACTGAGCGGAACAAGAGCTTTGCACCGTTCACATTCACAGTCCCCGCCAGATCCCTAAAGGTACGAGTCAGTCTCAAAGTTCCATTTAAAGTGACTGTCCCACCAGTTTTATTAATTTCGAAATTGGGGAGACTGGCAGTACTTACTGTTGTAAATGTTTGATTTGCTGCACCTGCAATTTTGATGGTGCCTACATTTTTAAATCCACAATTCACAAACTGAGCATTGCCTTTGATGGCGATTGTCCCGGAAAATAAATCAGCTCCACCACCAGCACAATCAGTATCACTTGAATAAAACGCACCAATCACTGACATCTCACCCGTGATGTAATAATTAAGTGCATTACCAGTCATGTTGACGTTATTAAAATCAATGGTTTGAGGTGTTACAAATAAATTGCCAGCTGAACCCGCTGTAAAATTAAATGTGCCACCATTGTGATTAAAAACGAGCGATCCAGTATTAGAAACATACAAAGTCGAATTAACGTTGGTGGCTCCGGAAGAAGCTGTGTATGTTCCGCCGTAAAGTTGAAATGAGTTCGGGTAATTGACCGTTGCCGTTGCACCATTAAAGGTCCCACCATACTGAACAAAGCCCGAGGTCCCCACTGTGAGCGTCGTACCTGCGGTCAGTGTTCCCGTATAATCAGAATTAAGAAGAATCCCTTTAACTGTCACTGTGGCTGGCATATTTGCATTGCAATTAAGACCGGCACACT
>CAZPBD010000227.1:0-1061 GCA_964584655.1 uncultured Pseudobdellovibrionaceae bacterium
GCTATTATTTTAAGTTTATTTGAAAACTCATTGCTCATAAAAGAACCCTTTTATTTTTTCTTTTAAATATGATAAAAAAACCACAAATCCTTCTACAAACGTAGTAACCATATCACACATAACAAAAGTGCCAAGTAAACTAAATATAAGTTCCATTCAATATTTCCTAAATTATTCTGATTTATTCCAAAGTTCATCAAGTGATATTATACCGGATTCGGTTTCAACATATCCAGTGGAACATTTCATAATTTTTTCAGATAACGATGCACAAGCCTGTGCTGCTAATAGACCAGCATTTCTAGATTTGATTTGATATACTAAATCGCCATAACAAGTTCTACAAATCTGTCTACTTTTACAAAATATAGGACTTCTTACTTCAACTAATTTTCCAATATAATCAGATGTTAAACGTTCAATCTTTCTATTAGTCGGATTGAACATATATCTACCTTGCATTCTATTAAACCAGTCTTGTGATAATTTAATTTTTATACCACGTTTAGTGCCACAGTCAGCATTTTGTATATTAACTTCGGTTGAACCTACAGCATATACCATTTTTCTATATGTGTATCCACCGAAAGCTGTATTAATAGCTCTATCAATAATACCTTTACGACTACCAGCAGAAGCTTCAAAGTATTCAACCGGTGTGTATCCATCATTAAGAGACTTACAAATAGGAGCCATAAGATTACCCATGGCATCATTTATAAGGCCCTTAGCTATCATAATCTGTCTTAACTGACTTCCACCTTTAGCGGCACCAGATTCGATCTGAATATATAATCCGGGAACATTTTCTTTTAAATGTGTTTTTAATTTCGATTCCATTAAAGATAAAATTTCAACTTGTTTTGAAACTTCAGGCTCTTTAGATAACATTGTAGCTAAATTTTTTAATTCTGGTGGTACAATAAACATATCCAAACTGATTGTTTGTGGATACATAGTTGCATATTCAAATCCCATCTTACAAAATGCATCAACCGCTTTAGCAAAATCTGTTTTACTTTTAGTAATGATTAGGGATAAAACCTGATTTACATCTTTTG
>CAZPBD010000228.1:0-836 GCA_964584655.1 uncultured Pseudobdellovibrionaceae bacterium
TTTTTATCTTCATAAGAAGGAAGACTAATGTCTATGAGTGCAAAATCTATTGCTTTCTCATTTAAATAATTATTATTTACTGTATTAAATGCTTGCTCACAATCATATGCAAACAAATAACTTGCCTTTTCATACCTCTTTATTTTTTTTAAGAGTTCGTGATAACTATCCACATTAATTGGATGGTCATCTACAATTAGAAACGAAATTTTGGAATTAATTAATGTATTCATAGGGCTAATTACAATATCAAACTGTATCAAAACTAATCAAAAAATATTATAAATTACGGTTTTACCGTAAAATCAACTTTTTGAATCCAAATAAATTGCAAAAAAAAAATGCAGTTTGCTTATATTTTAGTTGATCAATCAGAACATATTAATGCTATCTTAGAGCATATCAAAGAATATGATGAGTTTTTATGTGTTTCTGTTTGCACTTCAAGAAAAGAAGCCATTAATAAAATACTTGAATTACGTCCCAATTTAGTATTTCTCTCTCTTTGCACTTCTCAAAATGAAATAAATGCTATTTCATTTTCTATAATGAGTGAGTTGCATGAATTTTTAGAAGAACTACCTTCTTTTATCATATTAAACCCAACGAAAGATTTAGCTTTTGAAGCTTATCAAAGAGGAGCAACTGGCTATTTATTAAATCCTATTGATCCAAATGAGTTAAGGAAATGCTTATTACGCTATCAAAAAAACCATAAATCACTACATAAGAATACTATTTCTATTAAATCTAATGGCGATTATAATTTCATAAAATCTAATGATATTATATATCTCAAAGCTGATAGCAATACAACTGATTTTTATTTAACATCT
>CAZPBD010000228.1:846-1059 GCA_964584655.1 uncultured Pseudobdellovibrionaceae bacterium
GTAATAACAGCATATAAAACTCTTAAATATTTCGAAAAGCTACTACCGTTTTACTTTTTTAGAATTCATCACGGTTATATTATTAATATTCAACATGTGAGTAGAATCAATTTAGGGAAGAATAGCTGCTATTTGCAAAATAATGAAATCGTTCTTCCATTTTCTAGAACCTATAAATCCAATATAGATACTATCATTTTAAAAATATCTTAA
>CAZPBD010000229.1:0-1051 GCA_964584655.1 uncultured Pseudobdellovibrionaceae bacterium
GCGTAAGTTCCAGTGATATCTTTGTTTTGAATTCTGTTAACAGTTGTCGTTCCGATATTTCCTGAAACGTCACCAGCAGCAACGATTGTTGTGTTTGTCACAGCAGTCAATCGGCCAAAAGCATCAACAGTGATGGCTGGAACCTGAGTCGTTGAACCGTAAGAGGCAGCTGTTACACCGGAGTTTGCAAGTCTTGCAATTCCAGCAGCCACCGTGATTCCGCTTGTCGCAGCATTGGTATCAAATTGTACGATTCCTTTAGCAGCGTAAGAAGCATCTCCAGGAGCTGTGTTATCATCGGTTTCACAAGTGACAGTGCCGTCAGCAGCAATTGAGCTGATTGAAGAACCAGAAGCACAAGTTCCAGTGACTCGGGCTTGCAACACAGCTGTGTTTGCTCCCAAAGTAATGGAACCTGCACCGTTTGTAACTGTCACTCCACCGCCAGCAGTGATTGCAGCAGCTACAGGTGCAGCTCCCGTTGAACCAACAAGCAACTGACCATTTGTTAATGCACCGGCTTCAACAATTGAACCACCAGCGGATACCATGACACGATTATTATTGAGTGCTGTTGTTGAGTTTGTACCACCGCGAGCAATTGGCAATGTGCCAGAAGTAATATCAGAAGCACTTAATGCAATCGTAGTATTTGAAACTGAAGTAATTCTTCCAAACGCATCAACCGTGATGGCTGGAACCTGAGTTCCTGAACCATAAGTTCCAGCTGTTGCTCCTGAATTTGCAAGTCTCAAAACTCCAGCAGCAAGGCTGAGTCCACTTGTTGCAGCATCTGTGTCAGCTCTGATAACACCTGAAGAAGCGTAACTTGCGTTATCAACAGTAACTGTCACCGCACCGGTCGCAGCAGTTGTACCACCGTTCACTCGTACCGGAGCAGTTGAGGCAACACTTGCCACTGTTCCAGAGGCACCTGCGTCAGCAGCGCATGACCAAGTTGTTCCATCAAATGTTAAATACTGATTGGCTCCGCAAGTAGGCAAGTTAGAAAGAACGTAGTCATCAGCACTTTGATCGTACCAAAGCATTC
>CAZPBD010000230.1:0-1038 GCA_964584655.1 uncultured Pseudobdellovibrionaceae bacterium
AAAGACACTTCACAGATCAAAATTTAGGAAATCATCAAAATTTAAATCTCAAAGATCTTTTGGATTGTTTCACAATTGCTACGTTAACTGACATGGTCCCCTTGATTGGTGATAACCGAGTGCTAGTTCAAGTGGGTATGCGAGTTTTAAGTCAAACCAAACGACCCGGTCTTGCTGCGCTGATGGCTGCCTTAGGATTAGCTGGGAAAAAATTAACCAGCGGCGATGTGGCCATCAGGTTTGCTCCCAAACTCAATGCCCTTTCAAGACTTGAGGGTGAGATTTTGCCTTTGGATCTTTACTTGATGACTGATTATGCAAAAGCAGAATCCATGATCACCCAAGTTCTTTTTCAAAACCAAGAAAGAGTCAGTCTTCAAGCGGAAGCCTTGAAAGAAGCCCTTGAAATCGTGCGTGCACAAAAGGATCAAAGCTGTCACGTGGTTGTCTCAGAAAATTTTCACCGAGGTGTGATAGGACTTATCGCAACATCGCTGGCTCAAAGTACCCAAAAACCCTGCTTTGTTGGCAGTCTTGATTTAGAAGAAAATAAAATTGTCGGCAGTTGCAGAAGGCCCGAGGATTCAGAAAGCTCTTTGGTAGAAGCCTTAACAAGTGTATCAAGCCATTTGCTTCGTTTCGGTGGTCACGCTCAGGCGGCTGGCTTTGAAACAGATCTTAAGAATATCAATGATGTGACTCTAGGTTTACAGAACTTTTTTAATCAGCAAGTGAAAAAGGTTTCAGTCTCAAATTTTGATTCTGAAATTTCATGTCATGAATTGAATTGGGATTTTGTCGAAAAACTCGACAAGCTGGAACCTTTCGGGGTTGGCTTTGAGGCCCCTGTTTTTTATTTAGAAAACGTCAAAATTAAATCCTACAAAACCCTCAAGGGTGGCCATTTGAAGTTTGAGCTGACTAAAAATTCTGAAAGTGAAACCTTTCAAGCTCTGCTTTTTAGTCCTAGCCCACGTCAAACTCAAATCGTCACGAAAAGATCTGATGTGGATCTGCTGATTCAAGTTCAAACCAATG
>CAZPBD010000231.1:0-1028 GCA_964584655.1 uncultured Pseudobdellovibrionaceae bacterium
ACTTTTATCAAGCCAGTCTTTTAATTTTTCGAGAATCGGTTGTGACTGCTGCTGTCGTACCTGATATTTCTCGTCTGCGGCTTGATCTTTGATGGATTGTTCAACGCGATAAAGTTGTTGAATGTACGCTAAGGCTTGATCCGCTTTTCCGGTTTTTCCTTTTGGCTGAGATTGTTGTGCTTCGATAAATTTTCTGCGCGCATGCGCCCAACAACCTAAACGAGTAATGCCATTTTTAATGCAGGTCGCATTATAACCTTCGTAGCCATCCACCATTAATGCGCCGGAAAAGTTATGTAGCAATTCTTTAGCCGCATCACCGCTTCGTGTGGGCTCATAACGAAACAATACCGCTGATGCCGTGGGTAGCGTGCTGCGCAACACCCACATGTAACTGTTGCTTTGTGCAGTTTTGTTCGGCTCGCCAAGCACTTGAACCACCGTCTCATCCATGTGTAAAAAATCTTGCTCTAGAATTTTTTCATGAATGAGATTGATAAGAGGCTGAACTAATTGGCCGCATCTCACCATCCAGCTTGCCAGTGTGCCGCGATCCATTTCGACACCGATGCGCTTAAAAATTTCAACCTGACGATACAGTGGCAATGCATCCACATATTTCTGCGTGGCGATGTACGCCAGCAATCCCGGTGATGCAATACTTTTTTCGATAGGTTGCGCAGGCTTGGTGGCGGTAACCAAGTGTTTTTCACAACAAGGGCATGCGTATTTGTATCGGATATGGTTCAGCGCTTGAACTTTGGCGGGAATAATATCCAGCTGCACATGAGTTTCTGAACCGATACGTTTTAATGCAGTGCCATCATGGGGGCAGATTTTGTGATCGTCAGGCAAGTCGTGAATAATATCAACGCGAGGGATATGGGCAGGAATCGATACGCGTCTTTTTGTGCTGCGGGTATGCGCTGGAATCTCAATGGCATCAATAGAGGCAACATGATCAGCTTCTATCTCTACTGCATTGCCATCAGCTTCATCAAATAACTCAGTTTGTGCGGGAGATAACT
>CAZPBD010000232.1:0-1023 GCA_964584655.1 uncultured Pseudobdellovibrionaceae bacterium
AATCGCTCGTGACGTTGTAGATACCAGATAAATATCATGATTATTACAATGCCAACTGCAACAATAATGCTGGCATTGTATAGCACGCAGGAGCAGACCATGATTTAATAGTAATGAGCATGTAAAAAATAATTCAGATGCATTAGTGGGAGTAGATAAGCAGAGAGTTTCTCTGCGTAAATACGACCATAAACGTGACGAGTCACGTTTATCCTGTAACTTTCCACTTGCGACCACATGCTATACAGAAGATCATATCAGTGCGACCCTCATCAAAACTGCGCAGCTGCACACTCTGCACGATTGTACGATTTTTGCCGCAAGTGCAACGATAGTGTGTGGCGTACACAGTTTCGATTTTTTGATTGCGCCGCAAATCGCGATTACTGACAAATTTGTCGTACATGCCTGGATTCAGGATTTCAGGCGGCAAGCTGGCCACTATTTCCAGCGGAAAGATGCCGCCCAACAATCTGCGGCGCATCTCACCCGTGAAGTTCTCCAGAATAATTGCATATTTGTGCAGGATAATGTGCAAGTAGCTGTTTTGGTCGCGGCGCGTGGGATCCATGCTATATAGCAGTTCAAACAGCAGGTTGTTGTAAACCGTTTGAAAGTCTGGATGCTCGTACATGCTGATTCCGCGCTCGCGACAGCGCCTAATAGCCTCTTCATATGCGCTGGATTCTATGATTCGGCACAATTTGTTTGTGATTTTTCCGCTGTGTTCCGACAATGTTTCATCAATTATTATCTTGTGAATACGTTCCACATGAAACACCCGTGTGTGCACCATAATTATTATGCAATTTACCGCCTTTTACAACAATTTATGTTTGTTCACAGCAATCATTTTTACAGTAATAGCATCAATTGACTCAAAAAAGTACAATTGTACTATGCCCAACTAAATGTTGGAGTGCATTTGTGCGTGTAGCGTATGTAAATGTAGGAATGCCCATAATTAATTTGACCGCGAGCTGGCACCAACGCAACCAGAGCAGGAGGTTGAGAAACTCCAGC
>CAZPBD010000233.1:0-1017 GCA_964584655.1 uncultured Pseudobdellovibrionaceae bacterium
TTGATTTTGGAATAGACATTAGAAACCATGACGTTACAAGAACATGGGATCAGGATGGGCATCAGCGCATATATTTCTGTGGTCAGCGATGCGCTTAAGCAGAACATAATTTTTTGATCAAAAAAATCCAAGCGCATTTACAATGATGCCGGCACAAAATATGCATCCAGATTTTTTTGATCAAAAAATCGATGATATTATTAGAAGAATTGGCGATATGCTCTGCACAATACAATCATCGATCTTAGTATGTTTATTTACAATCTGCACAGCTGCACCAATATGCAATTCGTGACACGCGAGATCCCGATTAGATAAAAACAACCTGTCGGAAACAATATAACAGCCGGCTGGCATTATATGTTGAATATTGATAACATTATCTGGTAATTCATGAGGTTTGGGATAGCGCACAGCCGGTCCAACTCTTCTATTTATCACCGGCCAGACGTATAAGCGATTAGCGCAACTTGCCGCAAACATTTATAGATAGTAGTTATATTCAATTATGTATCATAATACAGAGCAATTTCGCGCAGCAATCGATGAATTGCGTCCAGAATTACAGATTCGCGACCAAATATTGTCAGAATTTGAGCATATAAATGACGAAAGATGTACGTATTTTGCCACAATCGCCAAGGATATTTATGATATTATCCTAAGCATGATTCCATCGCTACGGCGATCCTATGCCACAATGGACCATAGTGCGCTTATTCTATGCATGTCTGAATTTTTGGACAAATATATGTGCGGCGGACATCGTCCTAACTATAAATTATTTGATAATTGCATATTAAGTCTGGAAAAGCTGCGACATGATTTTCCAACCAAATTTAAACCGGATGATGATTACTTCATAATTGGCATAAAAATAATTAATGGGCAAATATCGATTCATCCATGGTTAACAAATGAGGATATCAGACATAATGATGTATATTTAGGAGAACAATTTGCAAAAAACTCAGGTCTACTTCCAGATATTGACTCAATTTATAAACGAGATTATAT
>CAZPBD010000234.1:0-1014 GCA_964584655.1 uncultured Pseudobdellovibrionaceae bacterium
TTTGCCTTCGCTAAAGGCCCCCACATAAGTACCCAGTGCTACCGCCACAGCATCCAACACCGAAGTCTTGCCCGCACCGTTGGCCGCCACAATGGCTGTGAGTCGGGGGTGAAAGTCAATGTCCAGAGCGGAAAAACAGCGGTAGTCCCGCAGATGCAGTTCCTGAATGCTGAGATGGGGGGCGTTCATACACTGATTATTACAGCTGCCCGCTGAATGCTTGGTGCAGCAGCGTCATTTTGAGGTCGTCTAGGGCGGTGAGTTTTTGGCGGTAGATTGTTTCGATGTGTTGGGTTTCAACCTCAAGTGAATCCAATGATCTTGCAATTTGTTGTTGTAGCGAAACTGAAGGAGTGGGCACTGGGAGCATCTTCATGGTTACTGAAGATAGATTTGCCTGTCGCGTCCCGTTAGCTGTTGGGTACAACAAATTTAGGAAAACTCTAGAGCAGAGGTAATGGAGCAAATATTCACGGCAAATTTTGTCTTCTCTGATGGATTCGAATTTGACTATCCGCTGATTCATCAGTAAGGACCTGTCGGTCTCGGGTACTTGAACTGCGAAGCCAAAGTCTTCTTTGCCAGTGGTCCCCGTAAGTGACATGATGATGTCCCCCTCGTGTAGAAGAAATCGCTGATATTCACTTGCAAAAGTGTCGGGGTAATAGACGGCATTACGCTCGAGATCGAGTTTGCCACCATATAGATTTCCCATTCGAACTAACTGTGTCCCCGAGTCGTCAACTGCATCACCGCTTTTGAACGCGAAGCCATTTAAAAAGTCGCACAATTCACCGAGACGGACTTCGACCCAGTCACTACCACGGCTCTCAAAAACTGAGTTCCGATAACTCTCAAAAAGAACGCGGGCGTTTTGGAGGTTCTTTTCGGCGTTGGCTTTGGCTGTGGCGATGTCGGCAAAGGCTTCGTCGAGGAGGGTGACGATGCGGTGTTGTTCTTCGATTGAAGGTGTTGGCAAATGAGTATTGCCTTACTGACTTCTGCTGATGCGAT